>DASWHR010000046.1:0-4662 GCA_036398095.1 Actinomycetota bacterium | reverse complement strand
GATCGCGAAGTTGCCGGTGACGCCGCGGCCGAACAGGATCGTCCCGCCGATCGTGGCGGTGTTGCCATCGACGACGAGGCAGTCGACGCTTCCGTTCCACAATTCCATGTCCTGGCCGGCTTCGCTGGTCTGCACGTACTGGACCCGGCCTTCGGCGCTGCCTGCCGGCGGACGCACCTGAGCGGTGAAGGCGAGCGTGTCGCCGGCCCGCTCGAGGTTCTCGGGATCCAGGACGACCTGGCCGCCGCCGCGGGCCCAGTCCATCGGGCTGCCATCGTCCGGCCCGCCGTGCGAAGCGAACGCGCCCGACGCGGCCAAGGACAGAGACAGGATGCTCGCAAGAGCCAACACTCGCCTCATGTCTTCCTCACTCCCAACTTTGAGCATGCCTTTGCTTGCTTGCTCGGGCCCCGTTGTGGGGCTTCGCCCCTGTTGAGCGACGCCGGTGACGAAAAGGATACGCGGCCCGAAATCAGACGGTCACCGAGCACGCCCACGTCCCGACACCACCTTCGACGCCGGTCATGACCAGCGCGGGATCGGCCGAAAACGCGGTCGCCGGAAACAAGCTACGGCACTGGTGCGTGAAGGCGGTGTTGGCCGGCGGAAACTCGCCCGAGCCGACACAGGTCCGGCGAAGGGCCTGCGTATACGTGCACCGGAACGTCCGAGCCTTGCTCCCCCAGACCATCGACGACTCGACGGTGCCGACGTAGTTGATGTCGGCGGCGACGTCGTGCGAAAGCGCCGACGTCGAAACGGAGCTGCCGGTCGTGCACGAGGTCTTCGTCGGAGCGAAACCGTTGCACGTTTTGGTCGTGGCCGCCGTGGCCGGCACCGCGCCGAGGATCGCAAGCGCGAGCAGACCCGCCCACATGCCCGACCGCAGCCGCACGATCGATCCCTTCATCGAATCCTTTCTTTGCGCGACATGACCCGGGCAGACCATTGCTGGTTTCGCCGAAACTCACCGCGTCTCCTGCTTTCTGCCCAATTTTCCGGCTCTTCGTATTGTGCGGCGATCGGCGGGGCACTACCGTTTGCCCATATGTCCGACCTTGGCTCGGCCTTCGAGGCGACCTTGTCCGGGGCGCGCGAAAACCACGAGCGCGCCTGGGCCGAGTTGTACCGCATCTACTTTCCCAAAGTGCTCGGATATCTGCGCGCGCGGCGCGTTCCCGATCCCGACGACGTGGCCGGCGAGGTGTTCCTGCAGGTCGTGCGCGACCTGCAACGCTTCGAGGGAGACGAGAGCGCCTTCACGGCGTGGATCTTCACGATCGCCCACCATCGCATGCTCGACGGGATCCGCTATCGCTCGCGCCGCCCGGAAGAGCCCAGAGACCGGCTTCCCGAACCCGCCCCAGGAGACGCCGAGCAGGACGCGCTTGCCACGCTGGAAGAGCGCCGCATCCTCGACACGCTCGCCGTGCTTTCGCGCAACCAGCAGGCCGTGGTGTTGCTCCGGCTCTTCGGTGGCCTGACCGCCCCACAGGTCGCGAAGATTCTGGGCAAGACCATCGGTGCGGTGAAGTCGTTGCAGCACCGCGCTTTCGAGTTGCTCCGAGACGAGCTTGCCCCATCCGCCGGGCCGCCGACCACGCCGCCGGACACCGATTCCGGCCTCCGCGACGCTATGCAGAAAGAGACGCGATGAGCGAGACGAACGGAAACGGCACCGGGACCTGGCACGACCGGCCCCTGACCGTCGATGCCGCCGCCTACGGCGAGGATGTCTCGGCCTTCCTAGGATCGGTTCGCTTGACGTTGGAGCGACCCGTGGACGAGCTGACCGCGCGCGTCCGGGCCGCGGCGATCGTGGCCGAGTCGCGCGCGATGCCCGAACGGGCTCGCCACGTGACGATACGCCGCCGCCTCGTGTTGACGCTCGCGGCGATGCTGGCCATCTCGGCCCTGTTCACCGGCCTGGCCTATGCGCGCGTGATCTTCATGCCCGCTCCGATCCGCGACGTGCTCAGCCGGATCGGCATCGACCTGCCCGAGCCCGCGTCGCGCGCGCCGCACGATCCGCCCGCGACGGGGACGCCCTCCGGCCCCGCGCCGGCAGCGGATCCGGAGGCAAGGCCGCCGTCCGCGGTTCCGTCGCCGGCCCCGACCGCGGGCTCGACGCCCGGCACCGGAAACCGTCCGGATGAGCCCGGCGGGCGCGGCGCCGACGCCCCAGGCCGGCCCGGCGGCGACCGGCCCGGCAGCCCCGCGCCGACGTGCGAGTTCCCCCACGACGTGCTCGGCTGCGATCAGGATCCGGCCCCGCCGCTGCCTCAGGCGCAAGAATCCTTCGGATCCCGCGTCGAGTAATCGAGCCCCGCTCGAAGCGCATCCTGTAACGGCATCGCCGGTTCGGTGTCCTTCCACGCGGGACGTGCCGGCCCCGACCTGCCGGCGGGGAGGGCCATGACACCGACCGAGACCGTCGCCGAAGCGCACCGCCGCTATCGCGGAGCCGTCGAGCGCGCCGCCTCGCGGATCCTGCGCGACCGCGAAGACGCAAGCGACATTGCGTCCGAGGCGTTCCTCGCGATGCTCGAGCGTGGCCCGCGCGACCGGCAAGCCGCGCTGGCGTGGCTGCTCACGACCGCCCGTCGCCGTGCGCTGAACGTGATTCGCGATCGTCAGCGAGCCGCCCGTCGTGCACCGGCGCCGCCCGGCGACGACGCCGACCCCCGCGTGACCGACGAGCGGCTCACCCGGCTCGTCGCAGCGGCGATGGCGCGGCTCTCCGAACGGGACCAGGCCGCCGTGCTCCTTCGATTCGTTCAGGACTGCTCTCCGGGCGAGATCGCCGGCACGCTGGGAATTTCGGTGCCGGCCTCGCGCGTGGTCGTCCACCGCGCAGTCAAACGGCTTCGCGTCGAAACCGTTCGCTTGCTCTGCGAGCATCACCGCGTCGAGCAATCATGCGCGACGCGACTGGCGAAACTGGCGTCGGCCGGCATCCCGACCGGGCATCAAGACTGCTCGCCGTGCGCGTCGGTCGCCGACGAGATCACGGCGCTTGCGGCTCACTCGTTGATCCCGGTCGCGGCCGCTCCGCTCATCGATTCGGTCGCGAGTCGCGCACGCGACGCGATCGCATCCGTCAAGCCGCGGCGGACCGGCGCCGAGTCGCACGCCGCCGAGGCGGTCGCCGCGCTGATCATCGCAACTGGTTTGGTCGCACCTTCGCCGTCGGCCGCAACGACGGGTCCGGCATTCCCGCGCGTGACAGCTCCCGTCATCGATGACCGCACCGCCGGCGCGATGCGGTCGCCGAACGCCACCGGCCCGCTCGCGCTGGCTCAGCCCGCGGCAGCGGCCAAAGGAGTCGCGGTTCGCGACGCGGACGGGGATGCGCACGAACTCGTCGGACCACCGCCGCACGTCGAGGTGCTCGGCACGACCGTTCGCCTTCCCGACGCGCTCGATCGCTCCGCCCGCGGCGGCAACGACATCCGATCGTTCGTCACTTACACAGAGGCGACCAGCGGCGGTGAGGTGCTCGTATTCTTGATCGGGTTGGCCGGGCCCGCGGCGAAGGATTCGATCTTCACCGTGTCCTGGAGCTTCGATGCAACGGCCTGCACCGGAACGGCCACCACGCAGACGGCAAGCACAGCGGCGCCCGAGCCATCGCAGTCGCTGTCGGCGTCGTGCCCATCCGAGCAAATCATTCGCATCGGAGATGAAACCGAACCCACATCCTGGTACGAGCCGCTCGTGCCGCATCTGCGCGGCGATGTGATCGAGATCCGCATTCCCCTGGGCGACCTGCGCGACGGCCTCGCCGAGTTGCTCCGGCCGGGCCGGACCCTGACCGCGCTCGTCGCCACGTCCAACGAGTTCGCGGGCGTCGTTTCCACGCAGGTCGATCAAGCCCCCGACGAGGGCGGCATCCGCTACACGATCGGCGGTCGCTGAAACACGCCTGGCGCATCGGTGTCCTTTTGGACAACCGAAAGGAGAAATCGATGCGTTCGCAATTCAAAGGCATGGTCGTGCTCGTCGCGGCCGTCGGCATGCTCGTTCCGGGTGCCGGTCGTGCCGGCACCGCCGTCGATCCGGAGATCGTCGATCCGGCCGGCGACGTTTCCTGGATTCCCGAAGGCGATCTGTCGTTCATGGACCTTCGGGCCGCATGGTTCGAGAGTATTCGCGACCAGGACGGTAGGCTGGAGGCGTTCCGTGTCACGATCCGAACCGAGTCGCCGCGTCCGGCCGACAAGCCCCTGGCGTTGAGCGCATCGTGGCGCGTGCAGGGCGGTTCGGTTCCGTGCACGACCGAGATCACCGTCCTCGACGATACGTCCAATGTGGGTTTCATCCAATGGACCGCCCAGGCAATCGCATACTCATGGTGCGAGGGCGACCAGAACGTGATCACGCTGGGCCCGCTGACCGTGGTCGTGCTCCTCGACGGCCGCGAGGTCGCCTTCGCCCGCGACGGAGCGGACTACATCGTCACGGTTCCGATTGCGGCCTTCAACGGCTCGCGCGCCGACGGACTGTACGGGGAAGGAACCGTATTCGAGCAAGCGATAATCAATACGTTCAAGGTGGTGCCGTTCGCCTGGATCGGCGTCGACTACAACCAGGAGGCACGCCCCTTCACGCTCGGCTCGTAACCGAACCAGCGAGGCCGCCCGGCGCATGCGCGGGGCGGCC
>DASWHR010000045.1:0-20768 GCA_036398095.1 Actinomycetota bacterium | reverse complement strand
ACGGTACTGGAGCCGTCCACGTTGACGCTTCCGGTCAGTCCGGCGAGCCCGTCACCACCTCCGTCACCCCCGCCGCCGCCGTTGCCCCCGCACGCGCCGCCGGTCAATGCCAAGACTGCGAACGTCGCGACGATCATCCTTCGCCGTCGCGGCGACGTGGTCCCGTTCATGGATCCTCCCTCTCGCTGTCGATAGTCACCGGTCGAGTCCGACGCTACGAGAACAGCGTGACCGGTCCGCACCGGTCACATGAACACCGGATGAACGGAGGATGAATACTCCCCGTGCCATGGGAATGCCGAGCGGCCTCAGCGCCGGGACAGCGTCCCGGCGTCACGCACGTCCACAACCCGCTTCCGGCCGTTGGTGGACCGACGCGCCGGCTCTTGTCGGGTGACGTCCCCGAGCCGGGCCGGCTTCACCCGGTCCAGGATCCCGGTCAGGCCGGGTCCCGAGAGCGTCTCGTGCTCCATCAACGCCGCGACGATCGACTCGACCGCCGCGCGGTTCGCTCGAAGGATCGAGGTCGCTTCTTCTTCGGCATGCTCGAGGATCGCGCGGACCTCGCGGTCCACGGCCTCGAGCGTCGCCGGCGCGACTTCGGCCATCTTGGTGAAGTCTCGGCCGAGGAACACCTCGCCCGACTTCTGCCCGACGGCGACGCGACCCAGGGAGTGCCCCATGCCGAACGTCGCGACCATAGCGCGCGCGATGCTCGTCGCCTGCCGCAGGTCTCCCTCCGATCCGGTCGTGGTGACGCCGAGCACCGATTGCTCCACGGCCACGCCCCCCATGACGGTGACGAGCTGGCGGACAAGATCGTGCCGCGTGAGCACCAACCGGTCCGAGATTTGATACGTCGTCGTGTGCCCGAGCGACCGGCCGCGCGCCACGATCGAAAGCTTCTGCACGCCGGTCTTCATCCCCGCCCCGGCCGCGACGATCGCATGGCCGGCCTCGTGATAGGCAACCATTCGCTTCTCGTCGTTGGTGAGGACGTGACTGCGACGCTCGGGCCCTGCGATGATCCGGTCGACGGCCTCTTCCAGATCGCGTGTCGTGATCGCGCGCCGACCGGCACGCACCGTCAGCAGCGCTGCTTCGTTGACCAGGTTCGCCAACTCCGCACCGGTGAAGCCGGGCGTCTGTCGCGCGACGCGCAGCAGATCCGTTTCGGGGTCCATCGGACGCTTCTTCGTGTAAAGCTCCAAGATCTCGATACGTCCTTCCACATCCGGCGCGTCGACGACGACGTGCCGGTCGAACCGCCCGGGACGCATCAGCGCCGGATCCAGGATGTCTGGGCGGTTGGTCGCGCCGAGCACCACGATTCCGGCGGAGACGCTGAACCCGTCCATCTCGACGAGCAGGGCGTTGAGCGTCTGTTCCCGCTCGTCGTTTCCTTGGCCCATGCCGGCGCCACGCTGACGCCCTGCGGCGTCGAGCTCGTCGATGAAAATGATCGCCGGGGCGGCCTCGCGCGCCTGCCGGAATAGGTCGCGGACTCGTGCCGCCCCGACGCCTACGAGCGACTCCACGAAATCGGAGCCGGCAAGAGAGAAGAACGGAACGTCCGCTTCGCCGGCGACGGCCCGGGCGAGCAGCGTCTTGCCGGTCCCAGGAGGACCGACCAGCAGCACGCCTTTGGGCGCGAGCGCCCCGACTTCGGCAAATCGTTCCGGAGTCTGGAGGTATTCGACGACTTCTTGGAGTTCGATGATCGCTTCCCGAGCGGCGGCGACGTTGGCGAAGGTGAGCCGGTCACCGGCACCGCGCCCGCCGGAGAACTTCGAGAACGCCTGGAACTCGGACGCGCCGCTCTTGCCCGAGATCACCAGGAACACCAGACCGAACAGCCCGGCAAGGATGATCATCGGGAACAGGAACTGCGCCAGGAATCGCAGCCGCGCCTTGCCCGCCTGCTGGTCCACGGTCAGGCGCGCGTCGGCGTCGGTGAGCCGATCGATCAAGTCGGCGGTCTGCGCATCGGACTTGGGGTAGGCGGTCCAGCGCACGTCGCCGTCGATGGTGGTGATGACCGCGCGCGCATCCTCGTCGTAGAACGTGGCGAGCAAGATGTCGCCGTCGTCGGCGAGCCGGTGTAACTGGTCGATCGACGCGGGCGTCCCCGCCTCGATCGGTTGGATCCTTCCAAGCACCATGAAGTACGCGGCGAACATCACGATCACAAGGATCGACAGCGTCCGCACCACGGCACCCAGCGACCGGAGCCACAGCAGTGCGACGTCGATCCCGGCCTTTGCCAACTTCGGCAGTGCTTTCATCGTCTTTGCATCGGTCGGCATTCCGGCTCCTTGGTCGTCGGTCGAGTCAGCGAATCGCAGGGCCACGCCTGCAGCGGATGGAGAATGAGTGCGGCGGCGAGCCCGCATACGCCGGCCGTGCGGCGGCCGAGCAGGCGGGCTGGGGTCGCGCGCCACGCCGGAGTCGGCCCGTCAGCGCGATCGCCGCCGCCGCCGCGACGAATCCGAGCATCCCGCCGGTCGCGGGACCGGGCGTCCGCGACGCCGCGCGACGAAACGCGGGATCGAGCGCGGTCATCTCGGCCTTCTCGGTCGCGGACTCGCGCTCCTCTTCATGTTTGGGCGCGCCGCCGCCCGGCGGCGCGGGAGCGGGTTGGATGGGCGGCGGCGCGAGCGCCGGAATTGCGGCGACCTCGAACGTCTTGGGCTTCAGGATCGGCGACGGCGGATCGACCTCGCCCGGCACCGGGGCGCGCTGCGACTGAGCGGACAGCACGACCGTCGGCTCGATCGAATCCTGGAAGCGGGCCGGGATGCAGGCGCCGTCGCCGCCGGTGACGGTGACGGGCACCCGCGCCTGCACGGTTCCGACTCGCAGCGTCGCGTTGGTGCGCCCCGGGGCAAGACCGCACATCAGGCCGCTGCGGTCGTCAAGGATCATCTCGCCGGCGTCGTTGCGCAGCGGCACTCCCGGCTTGGAGGCGTCCTCGCGCACGAACCGGCAGATGCGCGCGTCCTCGCACGCAAACACATGGTCGGGCCGCAACGCGTCTTGCGCGACGCAGGCGGCGTTGTTCGGGTTCTCAAGCGCACCGCTGCAGGCGCGCTTCATCGGAAACGCCAGATACTGCGCGCGATCGGCCGCCGGATCGCCGGCACCGCCCACGTCCGGCAAGCGCCCCAGGCCCGAGAATCGCAACGTTTCTCCTGCGCCGACCGAGCGGCCCTGCGGCGCCGACAGCGCAACCGATTCGAGCACGGGAATGCTTCGGACGACGGCGGGGCCGCCGCCGACGGGGACGTTCACGTGGAACCAGGCGTGGTAGGCGCCGGCTTCAAGTTTCCACGATCCTTCCAGCCCGCCGCCGGTGGTTCCCAGGAGCGCGACCGGAAACGGCTGCACGGGATCGGCGTAGGAAATCAGACGGTTGACTCGCTGGTGGGAAGCCAGCACCGCGCTCACGCCCGTGCCGGCGACCGCGGCAGACAACGTGCCCGTGCGTCCCCCCGTCGCAATTCCGGCCAGCAGCGGGTCGTGCATCACGACCACGGCGGGCACGTTCAGCGCGGCGGCCTCGGTGAGCAGCGGCCGCAGCCAGGCGGCGTCCTGGTCGGCCTGAGGGTTCTGAAAGACGATTTCCTGCGTCGGCCGAGACGTATCGAGGAACACCATGCGCAGCACGGCGCGGCCGCCGATCGTGTAGTCGAACGCATAGTGGGTTCGAGCGAGCGCCGAATCGACCGGTGCTTCGCCGGGCGGCGACACCGGCTTGATCCCCGGCGGCGGCGGGGTGTGTCCCCACGGGGCGGGCCGGTCCGCGAACGTCGACAGATAGTAGCCGTTGGAGGCGAGCAGACTCTCCCCGGCCGCGTCGACTCCGCCGAACAAATCCTGATCCCCGATGGCCGCGAACGAAGGCACCGAAAGCGAGTCGAGCATCCCTCGAATCGACGCCAGCTCGTCGGGGATACCGAAGCGCCGGAAGTCGCCGCCGAACGCAACGAAGCGAACGTCGCCCGGCGCGACCGCCTGCTCGACGTCGGCAAGCGCGGCGGCGAGCACCCCGTCGGCACGCGCTCCCATGCCCGACGCGGCCGAGCACAGCCCGACCCCACAGGCCGAGTCGGCGAGGTACGCGAATCCGATCGACCCCGGAGCGGTCTTGACGGGAACGCGCGTATGGTTCGGGGCCGCTTCGGGCGCGCCGGCCAGCGACAGACGCCAGATCGACCCGCTGGGCATGGTGCTCAGATGCGCGTCGTCGTCCAGCAGGTCGGCCGGGTAGCCGCCGACGGCGAAGCCACGTCCGTCTGCGTCGAGCGCGACGTCGTAGACGGCGTCGCGCCGCACCGGCGTGTCGATGTCGGGACCGGATTCGGCGACCCGCTCATCGCCGGCGAGCCGCCACTCGCTCTCATCGGCAACGAACAGCCATCCAGTCGGCTCGATCAACCCCGATCCTCCGTACTTGTTGACGCGCCCGGACGGTTCTCCGGCGATCGACGCCGCCAGACGCAACCGGCCTCCGGAACGCGCAAGGGCGAGCGCGACCACGCTTCCGTTGAACATCGGAAAAGACGTGGTTCTGTCGAACTGTTTGCCGGGCACGCGTTCCAGCAGGATGCTGAGTTCGCCGCCGATGAACGCTCGCCCGTCGGGCAACCCGGCGACGGTCATGAGCGACGGGAAGCGGCCCTCCTGGAGTGTCTTAAAGCGTTCGGGTGCGGTGCGGTCGACCGTCCAGCCGGATCCCGAGTCGATCAGGATCGTGGTCTGTTCGCCGACGGCGATCGCGTCCACGCCGGCGAAGGCGACCCCGAGCAGCCGCTGCGTTGTTGCCCGTCGACTCTGCCGGTCCGCGCGCCACGTCGTGCCGTCGAAACGCAGGATCGCGCCCTTCGCGCCAACCGCGATCCCGTCGGAGGCGCTGCGGAAGGCGAGCGCATACAAGGCTTCGGTGGTGAGGCGACCCGATGCCGCATCGTGGCGCCATCGCGTCCCGTCGAAGCGCAGGATCGTGCCTCGCTCGCCGATCGCCCACGCCTGGTTCGGGGCCGGCCATGCGACGTCGTGCAGCGCGCGCGTGGCCGGCGACGCGACGACGTCCCATGCGACGCCCGGCTCGTATCGAACGATGGTCCCGCCGCCGCCGACCGCAAGCGCCGCGCCGGATCCGCTTGGGTCGAGCGCGACGCCTTCCAGGGTCTCGCGCGACGGGTGCGGCCACCGGCGCAGCATCGGCGGCGTCTCCGGCTCGGTCGTCCAATGCCCAACCGTGGGCGAGGACGACGCGGCAAGACTTCCTCCTTCCGCGGTGCGGTTTCCGTACGAGGCGATCCAGCCGTCGCGTGGCGAATGAAACGACAGCGACGACACGATCCCGGCCACGTTCGGTTCGCGAGTCCACCGGCCGCCGACAAAGCGGAACAGCCCGTAGCCACCGGCGACGACCTGGCCGCCGGGCAGCGCGTCGAGTCCGGGCAACGATCCGACGGCAAGAGGGAACGGCTCGTCGCACAGTGCCGCCGTGCTGGTCACGCCGGCACTCGAGAGCTGGTAGATGCGAGGGCAATACGACGTGACCGTGCCGCCCGGATCGATGCGAAGCGCGAACGGACGCTGCGGGTCGGATCCGGGACCGCGTTGATTGACGTAGCGAGCCGAGTCCACCGGCTGGATCGCGCCGGTAACCCAAACGACGCCACCGGACGTTGCGACGGCGGCCCCGGTGGCGAGCTGGTTGACGATCGGCGTGCCGCCGGCAACGAGATGCACGGACGGCGCCACGTCGAAAAGTGTCTTACCGGTCTGGATCCGTTCCCACCCGCGCGTCGAATCGCGCCGGTACAGCACCAGCTCGCGGGCGCTCACCGCGACGCCGTATGCGACCTCGCGACTGACCGCCGCGACCGAAACCATGTTGCCGAGCAATTCGCCAGTCCCCCCGGATCCGCGAACCGACCCGATGTCGTGCGACCAGGATCCGTTCTCCAGGCGCAGAAACGTCGGTCCCGGACCGACCGCCCACCCGTACACGCCGCGCGCGTCGCGCTCCACGTCCACGGCGGTGAGGTTGACGTTGACGACAAAGCTCGACTGCGGGTGAAACCTCCACTGCCCGCCGGGCGGACGGTGGAAGATGAGTCCCGTATTGCCGACACCCCAGCCTTCCCCGCCGGCGGCCATGTCGATCGCGGCGACGCCGGGGTTCGCGGGACGTCCCTCTTGATCGAGCAGCGGCTGCTCGATCCGCCAGCCGCGTCCTCGCCGGCGGGACAGCAGCACTCCTTGTCCCTGCGGATCGGTCTGGGCAAACCCGGAGTTGCGCCAATGCGTGTGCCCGAAGGCCCACGCCTCAAGATCTTTCGAGCCGGGAACCGCCGCGACGCGGGCCACGCGCGCGGGGGCGAACACCGGATCGACGCGCGGTCCCGAAAGCCGGCCGAGGTCTCGTCCGATCGTGGTGGCCGGACGCGCGGCACCGGCGCCGGCGTCAACTGCGATCGCGCCGGCAAACACCGCGGCCGCCGCCACGACGGCGGCCGTTCGCAGGGCAGGGCGGGGCCGGAGGGAAACAATCCCTCCGGCCCTCTGGTCGTGCGGACGCATTCCGGCGTGCGTCCCGGTCTAGAGCTGGTCGGTGATCGTCGCGACGCCGGCCTGCGCGACGGCGATGAACGAAGCCGGCATCCGGCCGTACCCCTTGCCGTTCAACTTGGCCTGCGTGTCGTTGTCGAGCGCGACCAGCATGTAGTCGACCACGGTGCGTGCCTTGGCCGCGTTGAACGCCGTTCCGAACGCGCTCCTGAGGTTGTTGTAGACGAACGCGTAGGTGAACGTGCAGACCGGATAGCCGAGCGGGTTGGGCGTGTCGGTGATAGACACCAGGTCCCACCCGGGCGAGAGCGTGCTCGGCGGGTGCGTCGCTCCGGTCGCCGACAGCTCGCAGTTCGCCCCTGCGCCCAGGTCGGGCGCCAAGAACTGGCGATGCGGCCCGTCCGCCAGACCGAACGTCAGGCCCTTGTTCTTGGCCGTGGAAAGCTCGACGTAGCCGAAGCCTCCGGCGTTGTTCTTGACCTGATCGGCGACTCCACCGTTGCCGTTTCCGCGAAGCAGCACGTTCAGGCCCAGATCCTGCACCGGCCAGGCCGTGTTGAGCTGGTTCTGCTTGTAGACGGTGAACTGGGGGTTCCGCTTGGACAGGTAGTCCTTGAACGCGTACGTGGTGCCGGACCCGTCCTGACGAGCGACCGGCTTGATCTGCTGGTTGCACGCCGCGGCTGCCAGTCCGGGATTGTCAACGGCCAGCAACGGATCGTTCCACCTCGTGATCAGACCCGTGTAGATCGACGCGACGATTTCCGAGCGGAACTTGAGCGCCTTCTGCCCGAACGTGCATCCGGGGAAGTTGAGGTTGTAGGAGACGGTGATCGCCCCGAGCGCCATCGGGATGGTGTGAACCGGGCTGACCCGGTTCTGCCCGGGTGTGAACTCGCAGGTGCCGTTCGACGGTGCGGTCATGCCCAGATCCAGCGTGCCGCACAGGATCTCGTCGGTCGAGTACGGCTCGTCGCTCATCGCGAACCAGTGCGAGTGCTCGATGCCGGCGAACTTGCCGGCGCCCGAACCGGTGCTGGTGTAGGTGACGTTGCCGGTTCCCGACGGGCAGTCCGCGTTGTACTCGGGGATGAACACGGTCTGGTGCGCGTTGTTGGCGAACGAAGCGCCGGTTCCCTGAATCGGGCTGGTCGCCGAGCAGAAGCGGCCGTTGCCGACCAGCGGCGCGCCCAGCGGACTGTCGGGAGTTTCGGCCTGTGCAAGCGAGCCGAACGCCAGCGGCAACGACGTGGCCGCGACGATCAGCAGGCGAACGAAAGACTTTCTCATAAGTGCGGTCCTCTCATCCTCGTGGTGCTCGTGTGCTTCGGACGTCCTCTCGCCTAAGCGGAAGCGATCGTCTCGTGGTTGGTTCCCCCCTCGCACCGGCAGGCGCGTCGAACGAAAGCGACGGTAACGGGCGAATATGGCCGTAACGTGACGACAGGGCGAACGCCGCCCCAAATCTGGTGAAACTGTCACGTGGACGCCGCCCGGGTGGCGTTCGCGGATCGCGGGCGGAGCGTGGTTGAATACGCCGCCATGGACCGTCCCGATCCGTCTGCCTACGGACAGAAGGCCGCGCACGTCTACGACCGACTGGTCGCCGACCTCGGCGTGGACGATCCGGCGACCGTGCCGACGCTGGCCGAATATTCGAACGGCGGCCGCGTGCTCGAACTGGGCGTGGGCACCGGCCGCGTCGCGATCCCCCTCGCCGGACGCGGCATCGACGTCTGGGGCATCGACGTCTCCGACGCGATGGTCGCCAAGCTGAAGGAGAAGCCCGGCGGCGACCGCGTAACGTGCGTGCTCGGCGACTTCGGGGACGTGGGCGTGGACGGCGAGTTCGCGCTCGTCTATGTGGTGTTCAACACGTTCTTTGCGCTCACCTCACAGCAAGAGCAGATCGAATGCTTCGCCAACGTTGCCGCGCATCTGCCGCCGGGCGGCTTCTTCCTGATCGAGGCGTTCGTGCCCGACGTGACTCGCTTCGACGGCGCGCAGCGCGTGCAGGTGCAGTCGCTCGGCGCCGATCGCGCGCGTCTGGGCCTGTCGATCCACGATTCGGTGAACCAACGGATCCACGGCCAGCAGATCGAGATGAGCGAGGCCGGCATCGAGATGATCCCGATCGAGATGCGCTACGCCTGGCCGTCCGAGCTGGACCTGATGGCGCGCCTTACCGGCTTGACGCTCCGCGACCGCTGGGCCGGCTGGCGCCGCGAGCCCTTCACCGTCTCAAGCACCGCCCACGTCTCCCTCTACGAAAAGCCCCGCTAGACCCCCGCGGTCCGCAACCCCTCCCAGCGCGCCGCCTCGGCCAGCCGGCCATCCCAGGTTACAAACACAAGATCGCCTCGCGCGGCGGAGAGCACCGCTGCTGCAAGATGAACCGAGTCATACCCGCGAAGCCCCCGTCGTTCCGCCAAACCGCCGGCAACGCGCACGATGCGATCACCGGCTTCGATGACCGCAACCTCGTCGAAGAATCCTTCGAGAGCGCGCTTCGCCGATTCGAACGAGCGGCCGTCCAATCGAGAGGCGCGAAAGGCCGACGCCGTTGCTGCGCGCGCCTCGGCGTAGGTCAAGCGGACCGTTACCGTCTCAGTCGCGATATCCCAAAACCGCAAAGCCGACTCGGATCCGGGCTCTTCGAGGAACAGTTTCAGGAACGCCGATGATTCGAAGTAGGCGATCACCGATTCTCTTCCAAGAACAGGTCGGTCACGGAGCCTTTCGGCATCACCGTCGCGTGATCCTTCGACGGGCGCCTGGGGCGCTTCGGCAGCGTGACAAGACCTTCGTCGATCAGACGCTGGAGTCCGGCGGGGCGTCCGGCCGGACTAAGACGAGCGACGGGATTGCCGCGTTCGGTGATGATGATCTCTTCTCCGGCGCGAACGCGCTCGAGCCAATCGGCCATCTCGCTTCGGAACCGCCGAACCCCTACCTGGGTTGGGGACACTTTCTCACCTTTCATGTGTACACAGTAGCACGGGGAGGATCGCTCCATCCTCGCGGCGAACTCTTCGGCGAGCACATCCGGGAGGAATGAGATGATCCGATCGATTCGAACCATTGCCGCGACCGTTGCCGCACTGTCGGCGCTGGCGTTGCCCCGCAGCGCGCCCGCCGTCTTGGAGCCGAACCCGTGGCTGGGCGGGCCGGTCCTCAACATCGCGCATCAGGGCGGCGAGGTCGAAGCCCCGTCCAACACCATGTATGCCTTCAAGACCGCGATGGCCAAGGGCGCCGACGTGCTCGAGCTGGACGTCCACGCGACCGCCGACGGCAAGATCGTCGTCGCGCACGACGCTACCGTGGATCGCACCACGAGCGGCAGCGGCCGGATCGATTCGATGACGCTCGCGCAGGTGCAATCGCTGGATGCGGCCTACTGGTTCGTTCCCGGCATCGGCACGACCCATTCGCGTCCGGCGGGCGAATACGTGCTGCGCGGCATGGCCACCGGCGACACCGCTCCTGCGGACGGGTTCGCCGCCTCCGACTTCACGATCCCGTCGCTGCGCGAGGTGCTCGACACGTTCCCCGATGTTCCGATCAACATCGAGATCAAAGCCTCCGCGCCCGACACGACGCCCTACGAGAATCTGCTCGCCGGCGTGCTCGCCGACTACGGCCGCAGCGACGACGTGATCGTCGTCTCGTTCCTGGACAACGCGATCGAGCTTTTCAAGGTTTGGGCGCCGCAAGTGCACACGGCGACCGCAACAGTCGAGACCGCGGCATTCTGGGCGTCCGCGCGCGGACCGGGCGCGCCCAACCCTCGCTACGTCGCGATGCAGGTGCCGATCACGTTCGAAGGCATTCCGGTGATCGACGAAGGCGGCGACTTCGTCGCCAAGGCACACGCGAACGGCCTGGCCGTGCACGTGTGGACCATCAACGACGCGGCAACGATGTGCGCGCTGATCGAGATGGGCGTGGACGGAATCATGACCGACCGTCCGACGCTGCTCGAAAGCATCCTGGTCGGCGGCTGCTGAAGCGGGCGCCGTCCGGGTCCTCGCGATAGCGTGAGGTCATGTTCGTCGTCGGAACCGCCGGGCACGTCGATCACGGCAAGTCCACGCTGATCACGCGACTGACCGGCATCGATCCCGACCGCCTGGCCGAAGAGAAAGCCCGCGGCCTGACGATCGACCTGGGATTCGCCTGGACGACGCTGCCGTCGGGCCGCGAGATCGGCATCGTGGACGTGCCCGGCCACGAACGCTTCGTGCACAACATGCTCGCCGGCGCCGGCCAGATCGATGCGGTCATCTTCGTCGTGGACGCGAACGAGGGATGGCGGCCCCAGTCGGAAGAGCATCTGGCGATCCTGGATCTGCTCGGCGCGCGCGGCGGCGTCGTCGCGCTCACCAAGATCGACACCGCACCCGACGCCGCCGCCGCAGGCGCATCCGTGCGGGACCGGCTCGCCGGCACCGTGCTGCACGACGCGCGGATCGTTCCGGTCAGCGCCGTCACCGGCGAAGGCATCGACGCGCTCGTGGCCGCGATCGACGCGCTGCTGGACGCCACACCCGAACGAGCGGACCTCGGCCGGCCGCGGCTGTTCGTGGACCGCTCGTTCACGATCAAAGGCGCCGGCACGGTCGTAACCGGCACGCTCACCGGCGGACGGCTGCGCGACGGCGACGAGGTCGAGGTGCTTCCGGCCGGCGCGCGCGCGCGGATCCGCTCGCTCCAGACCCATCGCACTTCCCGCACCGAAGCAGTCCCGACGAGCCGCGTCGCGCTCAATCTGGCCGGACTGGATCGACGCGAGATCCGCCGCGGCGACATCGTCGTCACACCCGGACGGTGGCGCGCGACCACCATCATCGACGTGCGCCTGCACGGGGTCCGGTCGCTCGATCATCCGGTGACCGCGCGCGGCGCCTACCTGCTCTACGCCGGAACGGCCGAAACACCCGCCCGCCTCCGTCTCTTCGACGCGGACCGTATCGACGCCCGGACCGACGCGTTCGCGCGCATTACGCTCACCGATGCGATCGTCGCGCAGGCCGGAGACCGGGTCGTGCTGCGCGACACCGGGCGGCAGCAGACCGTCGCCGGCGGCATCATCCTGGACGCGCATCCGCCGCAGGGACGCGCCTCCGACGAGCGGCTCGCGCAGCTCGCCGCCCGCGCCGAAGCCGCCACGCCGGCGGCGCTCGCGACCCTCGCCGTCGAGGAACGCGGCGTGATTCCGGTCGCCGACCTGGCCTGGCTCGCCGGCGCCGAACCCAGCGCCGAACCCAGCGCCGAACCAGGCGCCGACCCCAGCCCCCACCCCGGCCCCGGCGTCCGGCTCGCAACGCACATCGCGTCCCGGGCGTGGTTCAACGACGCGACGGGCCGAATCATGCGCGCGCTCGAACGCTTTCACCGCGACGCGCCGCTGGAGCGCGGCATGGACCGCGAAGCGCTCCGGCGCGCCGGCGGCCCCGGCGATGCGCGATTGTTCGACGAGGTCCTGGCCGCGATGGGCGCCGCGCTCGCGCAAGAAGACACGATCGTGCGCCTTGCATCCCATCGCGTCACGCTTCCACCCGACCTCGAAGCCGCTCGCGAAAAGCTGCTGGCCGAGCTGGACGCCGCCGGCTTCTCGCCCCCGCCGCTCGCCGAACTCGCCGCCCGCTACGGCGCGCCGCTGCTCAAAGCGCTCGTCGACGCCGGCGAGCTGATCAAAGTCTCCCCCGACATCGCCTACGCGGCGACGCGGCTGGGCGACGCGAAACGTCTGATCGCGGACGCCGCCGGACGGGAAGGGCCGCTGACGGCGAGCCGGATCAAGCAGGTGCTGGGAACCTCACGAAAGTATGCGATCCCGCTGCTCGAGCGGCTCGACGCCGACGGCTTCACGCGCCGCGACGGCGACGTACGGACCGTTCGCTCCTGAGCGGATCGACCTCGGTTCGGCCGATCTCTTTGCCGGCCGGATCCACGAAGCGGAACTGCTTCCGCGCCGCGGCCGGCTCGGGGGGATCCTGACCGGGATCGAGCGGAACCATGTCCGTCGTGAATCGCATCCCCAGCAGCTTCCACAACTCGATCGCGCACCGGCGGCACGCCACCCGCGTCGAAACCGACTCGGACTCGGTCGTCGCGCCGCACCAACTGCACCAGAACGTCACCATGAGCACTATGCCTCTCGCCTCAAGTGCTCCGCGAAGCCCCTCACCCGGTGTGCTTACTATTGCAAGCATACCCGGGATCGTGTTGCGCCATGCGCACGGGGTCGTGACGTTCCTGTGAACGTTCCCCCGGATTTCAGGACAATTCGGCAATCGCCTCGACTTCGACGGTGGCGCCCAACGGCAGGGCGGCCACGCCGATCGCGGCGCGCGCGTGCCGTCCGGCGTCGCCGAACACCTCGACGAACAAATCGCTGGCGCCGTTGGCGACCTGCGGTTGCGCATGGAAGCCTTCCGACGACGCGACGAACACCGTCACCTTCACCATGCGCACAACCCGGTCGAGCGACCCGCCGGCCGCGGCGCGCAGATGCGCGAGCACGTTGATCGCGCACACGCGCGCGTCGGCCACCGCGTCGTCCAAGTCGACGTCGCGTCCGACCAGCCCGGTTCGGGTGAGCGCCCCGTCTTTGAACGGCACCTGCCCCGACACATATACCGTGCTGCCGGTGACCGCCGCCGGAATGTAGGACGCGACGGCTTTCGGCGGCTCGGGCAGCGTCAGCCCCAGCGCGCTCAGGCGCTCCTCGGCGCTCATGACTGTTTCGGACGCTTCATCAGCGCCACGCTGCCGGGCACTTCGACCGGGATGTAGACCTGCACCAGCTCCCAGCCTTCTTCCCCCCAGTTGTTGAGGATCTCTTGAATCGCGTGCGGAATCAATGGCACCGACGCGTACTCCCATTGCGGCACGGCGCACCTCCGGATCGTCGAGTGAAAAGCGGCGGAACGAAGCGAGGGCAGCCTACCCGACCGGTTCGCGAAAAAAGAAAGCGGCCGGAGCCTCGTCAGAAAGCTCCGGCCGCGTGGATGACGCCGCGTTCGATATCGAGAGAGAGAGACGGGCGGGAGGGGGGAAGGGCCTACCCGGCTCGTTTCGCCATTACCCTGCGGCGCTCCAATTCGTTCAAGCCGCCCCAGATCCCGTACGGCTCGCGGGTCTGCAGCGCAAACTCCAGGCATTGTTCACGGACGGGACACGTGCGGCAGATCGCCTTCGCGCGGGCTTCGCGCGCGAGCTTTTCTTCCTTCAGCTCGCCGGTCGCCGGCGCGAAGAACAAGGTCGCGTCGCGGCCGCGGCATGCGGCCTCCGCCTGCCACCCGTCCTCGTGCTCCAAGGCAACAATCATGTCTGTACGCATCTGAACCTTTCCTCGCTGTACTACGACGCCAGACGAGGATGAGATGTTCCTGAAAATGTGCCCCCGGCGATTGTGGTGAAAACCTTGCGATCGCCTGTGAAAGCTCGCTTTGAGCGACGCGACCAGGGGTTTTGCTAGACCGGGTTTTCGGCGCGGCGGACGGTGAGCAGCGCGCCGTCCAAGCCGGTGACCAACACGTCTTCGCCGACGCGGATGCGTTCGTCGCCGGCCGAGCGGGCGCGCCAGAGCGCGTCGGCGACCCAGACGTAGCCTTCGGGATTGAGCATGCTTCGCACGTGCCCGGCTTGCCCAACCAGCGAGGCGTCGGCGATCTGCCGGACCGGCCGCCGCGCGCGCCGCACGAGCGTCATCACCGGCACGAAGAACACCAGCACCGACACCACGCCGAGCAGGGCGAGCCACCAGGCGATCCGCAGCGGCGCGGCCGGCCCCGGGAACAATCCGAACGATCCCGCGGCGAACGCGACCGCGCCGGCGGCCGTCGGCACGCCGAGCCCGTCGAGCGCCACGTCCACCGTCATCAGCGCCATGCCGCCGGTGACCGCGATGATCGCCCACAGCGACGAGGGAAGCACGGTCAACCCGTAGACGCCGCCGACGACCAGCAACGCGCCGGTGACGCCGGCGACACCGAAACCCGGCTGGAAGATCTCGAAGGCGATCAGCAGCGCCCCGACGATCAGCAGGATGTAGATCAGCGATGCGTTCGCCAGCGCGTGCAACACGCGCGGCCACGGACCCGGCTTGTGGAATCGGACGTCCACGGCGTCCTTGTCCAAGCGCAGCGTTCGCGATCCGGCGGCGGTGGTGACCTCGCGGCCGTCGATCCGCTGCAGCAGCTCGGCGACCGACACGACGGTGAAATCGACCTGGCCGGCCTGTTGGGCTTGCGACGCCGACATCGACGACTCCAGATACGCGACCGGCGACCGGCCGCGCGCGGCCGCGAACTCGTTGATCTGCTCCAGCGTCGCCGCGCGAAGCGCTCGCCCGCGCTCGGTGCCGGCCCGCACGGCAAGGTTCGTCGGATGCGCGGGCCCAAGGCGCGCCGACGGTCCGATCGCCGACACGTGCGCCGCGGCGACCAGCATGGCCGCGGCTCCGCCGGCGACCGCGCGCTGCGGCCCCACATAGACGGCGATCGGAACGCGCGATGCATCGATCAGACGCAGCAGCGTCTCGGTTCGCGTGTTCAGTCCGCCGTCGGACGAGACCGAGATGACCAGCAGTTCGGCCTCCTCCCGGTTCGCTTCGCGAATCTCGTCGGCGATGTAGCGCGACATCGGCGGGTCGATCAGACCCGAGATCTCGATGATGTCCACGACCGGCGCGCCGCCGTCCTGGGCATGCGCGCCGCCCGCCGCCGGCGTCTCGGCGCGCGCGAGCGCCGGGACCAGCAAGGGCAGCGAGAGAAGAAAGGCTGCGAGCACAGCCGCGTTGAGCCGCATTCCGGGCGGGATTATAGGACGCCGCCGCGCGGCTCGCTTTCGCGGCGCCCGCGGCCGGGTCTTAGTGGTTCCAGGCATAGATACGGTTGCGAATCCGGCGCCCCTGCATCCGCGATCCGGGCGTTGCTCCTCGGCCGAATAGTTACACTATTCGGCCTGCGGTGCGCCTTCGGCTCGCGGCGCAGGATGCGCCGGTTTCATCAACGTATTTATGCCAGCAACCACTTAGGATGATCGCGATGAGCGTCCACGCCGCACAGCTTTCGACCGCGTCGCTGACCGACTCGCGCCTGGTCGTGGTCTCCGGAAAGGGAGGCGTCGGCAAGACGACCGTGGCGGCGGCGATCGCGACCGCGGCAGCCGACGCCGGCAAGCGCGTGCTGATCGTCGAGGTCGAGCAGCGCGAAGGGCTCGCGCCGCTGTTCGGCCGGCCGGCGATCGGCTACGACGAGGCGTCGCTGGCGCCGGGCATCGCCGGCATCTCGGTCGTCCCCGACGAGGCGCTGACCGAGTATTTGCAACTGTTCTACGGCGTCGGCCGGATCGCGCGACCGCTGCTGACCGGCAAAGCGGTCGAGTTCGCGACCAACACCGCGCCCGGCCTGCGCGACATCCTGCTGATCGGCAAGGTCAAAGAAGCCGAAAACCGGCGCGCCGGCGGCTCCTACGTCTATGACCTGATCGTGCTCGACGCGCCGCCGACGGGACGGCTGCCGCGTTTCCTGGACGCGCCGCGCGCCGTCGTCGAACTGGTGCAGAGCGGCGCGATCCGCCAGCAGGCGCAGGGCGTGCTCGACATGCTGCTGGATCCCAAGCGGACGCGCGTGGTGCTGGTGACGCTGCCCGAAGAAATGCCGGTGCGCGAAACGATCGAAGCCGCCGCCGCGATGCGCGAGATGGGAATCGCGCTGGGGCCGGTCGTGGTGAACGCGCTCTCGCCGCAACCGTTCACGACCGCGCAGCAGCGAACGCTGTCGAAAGAAGGCGCCGCGGCGCTGCTCGCCGAAGCCGCCGACGCCGGCATCGACTTGACCGAGCGCGCCGCCGAAGGGGTCGCTGCCGTCGCGTCCACGCACGCGCGCCGCGCCACCGCGCAGCGCCGCGCGCTCAAAGAGCTGACCGCCTCGCTCGACCTATCGCAGATCCGGCTGCCGGCGCTGTTCACGCCGCAGATCGGCGCGGCCGAGCGGCGGCGCCTCGCCGCCGAACTCGTCGCACAGGGGGCGATCGCGTGAGCGACCTGGCCGCGATCCTTCGCGAACAGCACGTGATCGTGTGCTGCGGGCCGGGCGGCGTCGGCAAGACCACGATGGCCGCGGCGCTCGCGCTGCGCGCCGCCGACGAAGGCCGGACCGTGATCGTGTGCACGATCGATCCGGCGCGGCGGCTGGCGCAGTCGCTCGGACTCGACTCGCTCGACAGCGAACCGAAGCCGGTGCCGGCGTCGGCGTTCAAAGGCCGCAAGCCGCACGGCCAGTTGTGGGCGATGATGCTCGACACCAAGCGCACCTTCGACGACATGGTGCTGGACCTGACCACGCCCGAGCGGGCGCAGCGGATCTTCGACAACTCCTTCTATCAGCACATCTCTTCGTCGCTGGCGGGGACTCAGGAATACATGGCGATGGAAAAGCTCTACGAGCTTCACGAAGAGGGTCGCTGGAGCTTGATCGTGATCGACACGCCGCCGACGCGCAGCGCGCTCGACTTCCTCGACGCGCCGAAGCGGCTGACGGACTTCCTGGATTCGCGATTCCTTCGCGCGCTGCTCTGGCCGACGATCGCGGCCGGCAAATCGACGTTCAAAGCGTTCAACGTCGGCGCGCGCGTGATGCTGCGCGCGGCGACACGCATCACCGGCTCGGACCTGCTCAGCGACGTCGCGAACTTCTTTTCCGCCTTCGACGGCATGTACGCGAACTTCAAGCACCGCGCCGAACGCGTCCGCGAGATGCTCGGTGCGCGCCGCACCTCGTTCGTGGTCGTGTCCTCGCCGCAAGAGGCGTCGCTGCGGGAGGCGCGCTTCTTCGTCGACCGGCTCCGCAGGGAGCAGATTCCCTTGGGCGGCGTGATCGTGAACCGGACGCACCTGGCGCCGCCGGTGCTCGACGACGCGCGGGACCTGGCCGAGCTGGCCGCCAAGAGCGGCAAGGCGCCGCTGCTGGCCGCTTCGCTCGATGTGTATGCCTCGTGGCAGGAGATCGCCGAGCGAGAGGCGCGCGCCGTCGAGGACGCGCTCGGCGGGGGGCGGATGCCGGCGCTGTGGGGCGTGCCCGACTTCGCGGACGACGTTCATTCCGTGCCGGCGCTTCGTCGGCTTTCCGAGCATTTGCTCGGACCCATCTCGGTCCCGTCGTAGCCGCCACGCCGGTACACTTTCGCCGAATGAGCGAATCGTCACTGCCCAAGATCGATCCCGAACGGATCCGGCGCGCCAAAAGGCTGCTCGCGCGCGTCCGAGAGTCCGCGATGGGCGACTTCGACCACGACGTCCCGCCGCCGCCCGACCCGGACGATCGCGGCTACCGGCTCGTGCTCGCCGCGCTCGTCATCGTGCTGTCCTCGGCGATGATCGCCGTGCTTGCCGTTCCGGGATCGGCGTTCCTGGGACGCATGGTCGGCATCGTCGCCGACCGGCTCGTCATCGCCGGCCCCGGCGGCGCCATCGAACTGCCCCGGATCGCGCAGCGGTCGGTGATCGTGGGCACCGACGGCGGCATCGTCGCCACGCTCGCCGGCGAAGAGAACCGGCGCGTGGTGACGCTGCCGCAGATCGCGCCGATCGCGCGCAACGCGGTGCTGGCGATCGAAGACGCGCGGTTCTATCAGCACAACGGCATCGACGGCGGCGGCCTGGTGCGTGCCGTCTTCGCCAACGCCCGCGCCGGCCGCGTCCGCGAGGGCGGCTCGACGATCACGCAGCAGCTCGTGAAGAACGTGCTCGTCGGCAGCGAGCGCACGATCGAACGGAAGCTGCGCGAAGCCCAGTACGCGGTCGCGCTCGAAAAAGAGATGTCGAAGTCGCAGATCCTCGAGCTGTATCTGAACGAGACCTATTTCGGCGACGGCGTCTACGGGATCGAGACGGCCGCCGAATACTTCTTCGGGATTCCCGCCTCGAAGCTGGATCCGGTGCAGTCGGCGTTGCTGGCCGGCATCATCGCCGCGCCGGAACGCACCAACCCGTTCGACGATCCCGACCGGGCGACGGCGCGTCGCAACACGGTGCTGCGACGCATGGCCGAAGAAGGATTCATCGAACGGTCCGACGTGGCGAAGATGCAGGCCGCGCCGCTCGGCGCCGAGAAGCATCCGCTTCCGCCGGCGACCGAGCCTTACTTCGTCGATTTCATCAAGCGACAGATCCTGGACGATCCGCGCTTCGGCGCGACGCGCTCCGACCGCGCCAAAGCGCTGTTCCAGGGCGGCCTTCGGATCGAGACGACGCTGGACCTTCGCCTGCAAGCCGCGGCGCGCACGTCGGTGGATTCGGTCCTGAACCGCAAGGGCGATCCGGCGGGTGCGCTGGTGTCGGTCGAGCCGACGTCCGGTGCGGTGCGCGCGATGGTCGGCGGACGCGACTTCAACACCGAGCAGTTCAACTTGGCGATCGGAAACAACCGGCAGGCCGGCTCGACCTTCAAGCCGTTCGTGCTCACCGCCGCGCTCGATCAGGGAATCTCGCCGGGCTTGACCCTCAACACGCCGTCGCCGCTGCGCACCACCGACGATCTGGGCAAGCCGTGGGCGCCTGCGAACTATTCGGGCCGAGGCGAAGGCTTGATGAACATGCGCAAGGCGACGGAGCTGTCGGTCAACACCTACTTCGTGCAACTGATCCAGTTGGTCGGCCCCGACAAGGTCGTCGAGATGGCCCACCGGATGGGCATCACCTCGCCGCTCGAGCCGTACGCGTCGCTGGCGCTGGGAACGTTCGGCGTCTCGCCCTATGAGATGGCCTCGGCGTACGGCACGCTCGCCAACAACGGGATCGCCTGCAAGCCGTTCACGATTCGCCGCGTGCTCGCCGCCGACGGAACCGAGATCCTTCGCAACGATCCGTCGTGCACCCGCGCGATTGACGCGACCATCGCCGCGACCGCGACGCAGATGCTCAAAGCCGTGATCGATCGTGGAACCGGCCGGCGCAACGGCCAGATCGGCCGGCCGGCGGCCGGGAAGACCGGAACGACCGACGACTACACCGACTCGTGGTTCATGGGCTTCACGCCGCAGTTCTCGACGGCCGTGTGGCTGGGATTTCCCGACTCGACCAAGCGCGGCCTCTACAACATTCACGGCCTGCCGCAGGTGTTCGGCGGAAGCTTGCCGGCCGAGATCTGGAACAAGTTCATGAAGACGGCGCACGATGGTCTGCCCACGGTCGCGTTCCCCGAGCCGCCGAAGGTCGAGATGACGAACGTGCCGACGCTGATCGGCCTGCATCGCGACGACGCGCTTGCGCGATTGAATGCCGCGGGGCTGAGCGTGCGCACTCGGATCGTACCGGGGTCGCTTTCGCCGGGCATCGTGGTCGCGCAAC
Organism: Actinomycetota bacterium; assembly: GCA_036398095.1. Lineage (GTDB taxonomy): Bacteria > Actinomycetota > AC-67 > AC-67 > AC-67 > DASWHR01. The sequence goes on along the minus strand of DASWHR010000045.1, from coordinate 826 downwards.
TGCCGTCGCCCGGCACGCAGGTCGAGAAAGGCACGCTGGTCGAGATCCAAGTTTCGGACGGAAGCCAAGCCACCTCGCCGCCCATCGTGATCGAACCGACCCCCGAGCCATCCCCGACGCCGTCGGAGCCCAGCCCGACACCGTCCTAGCTGTTACAGCACGAAGATTTCGATCGGGGGGCCGGGAGTTTCGCGGTTTCCCCACGTGTCGACCGACTCGGTCGTGACGGTGTAGAAGCCGGGGACGTTCGGCGCGACCGCCGTCCACGCGCAATCCCGCCCGGTCGCGTCGCATTGCAAGCGCGCGGTGACGGCGGAATCGTGCAGCGACGAGCGGAACGTGACGGTGACGCGCAGGATCGGCGAGAGCCGGTCGGTGGTCCGGCCGCGCACGACGTTGTAGCCGCTGAGCGCCGCACCGCCGCCGCCGATCACGATCTCGCCGGGCTCGGTGACAAACACCGATACGGGTGCGGTCGCATCGACGGCGGTTGCGGTCAGCGGAAGCCGGGCCTCGCCGCCGGGCACATTGCCGGGAACGATCAGCGATCCGGTGCGCGTGCCGAACTCCTCGGGCGTGAACGCGACCTGGATCAGGCACGAGCTGCCCGGTGCGATCGCCGCGCCGGCGCACTCGTCGGCCGGCACCCCGAACGCGGCCGGGCCGGCGATCGCGGCGTCGCCGGGAATGAGCGTGCCGGTTCCGATGTTGTACACGCGGACCGGGACGGTCGTTTGCCCGCCCGGCTCGGTCGCGGGGAACCACAGCGACGAGGGCACGAACGAGATCCGCGGCTCGCCGCCGGGCGGAATGCCGCTTCCCGACA
>DASWHR010000044.1:0-1819 GCA_036398095.1 Actinomycetota bacterium | reverse complement strand
TTCTTCGCTTCCGACGAATCGTCCGCGACGACCAACCAGAACTTCGTTTTCGACGGCGGCTGGCTATAAATCGTTCGCTAACCAACCTCGGCGAAAAACTCGGACCTCGGTCAGGATTCTCAACCGCCGGCGGCGATTCTTGCTCGCCATCCCTCGTCGGCAGGATCGCCGCCTTTGCTGCGTTTCGTTGTCATCGCCGCCGTCTTCGTCGGACTCGCGCTTGCCGCGCCGCGCTTCGCGCCGGCGCTGCTGGATTCGTTGCTCGACGGCGCCGACCGCATCGCATCCGACCCGGCGCCGGACTCGCCACAGCTGCCCGCTGAGGCCGAGGAGCCGCGACTGCCGGAGGTAACGGAGAGGGTCCAGGTCGTTGACGGCCGCAGGGTCACGATTTCGGCCGACGCCAGCGGCCACTACCTCGTCGACGCGCGCATCAACGGACGCGTCGTGCCGGCGATGGTGGACACCGGAGCGACGGTGGTGGCGCTGAGCGCCGATACCGCCCGTCGCCTGGGCATCGTGCTTCCCCGTTCGGCCTTCACGCGGCCGGTCGCCACCGCAAATGGCGTTGTGGACGCGGCGCCGGCGACGCTCAGCGAAGTCCGCATCGGCCGCATCGTCGTTCGCAACGTCGAAGCGCTCGTCATACCGGGCGATGGTCTGACCGTGGACCTTCTGGGCATGAGCTTCCTCGGCCGGCTGCAGAAATTCGAATCGTCGGGCGGCCGCCTTATCCTCATCCAATGACCGCGGCCGGTCTTCTTTCGGTCCGGCGAAGAGGCTATGACTGCCCTCCCGCAGGAACCGAAGTCGGATCATGTTTCCCAAGCCCGTCGCCTCGCTTTCTCCCAATACTTACGAATTCGAGATCGCTCCACTGGTCAAGCCGACCGGCTTCCGCGAGTACGACGCGCGCTGGTGGTTCGGCATCCCCGGTTCCGACAAACCGCCCGAGCTCAACCTCATGGGCGTCACCGCGCTCGGCATGGGCTTCGGCACGCTGCTCGGCGAGATGCGCGTTCACCGGGACGTCGTCGTCGGTCACGACTACCGTTCCTATTCCTCGGCCATCAAGATGGCGCTGATCGCCGGCCTTATGGCGTCCGGCTGTCGCGTCCGCGACGTCGGTCTGGCCGTCACGCCGATGGCTTACTACGCCCAGTTCGCCCTTGACGTTCCGGCCGTGGCAATGGTCACCGCCTCCCACAACGAGAACGGCTGGACCGGCGTGAAGATGGGCTCCGCCCGCCCGCTGACGTTCGGACCGGACGAAATGGGTCGCCTGAAGGACATCGTTCTGTCCGGCGTCTTCAACCTGAAAAGCGGCGGCGCGTACGAGTTCGTCGAGAATTTCGCCGAGCGCTACGTTGCCCACCTCACCGATCGGCCGAAGTGGACGCGGCGGATGAAGGTTGTCGCGGCTTGCGGCAACGGCACCGCGGGAGCCTTCGCCCCGCGCGTGCTCGCAGTGCTCGGCGCCGAGGTCGTGCCGCTCGATACCGAACTCGACTTCAACTTTCCGCACTACAACCCCAATCCCGAAGACATGAAGATGCTGCATGCGATTGCTGCAGCGGTCAGGGACTCGCGCGCCGACGTCGGACTCGGATTCGACGGCGACGGCGATCGCTGCGGCGTCGTCGACAACACGGGTGAGGAAATCTTCGCCGACAAGGTTGGCGTCATGCTCGCCCGCGACCTCTCCGCCCTGCATCCGAACGCCACGTTCGTCGTTGACGTGAAGTCGACCGGCCTCTTCGCGACCGACCCGGTGCTCAAGGCGAACGGCGCAGTGACCGACTACTGGAAGACCGGTCAT
>DASWHR010000043.1:0-44275 GCA_036398095.1 Actinomycetota bacterium | reverse complement strand
ACTGGCCACGTATCGAGGGTTCCAAAGTATCCGACGCCGTCGATGAATGAGATGACCTGCTCCTCCCAGGCGACCGAAACTACTCCTCCGTCAAGGGAGACGGGCTGCCATACCTTGTACCCGTCTAGTCTGGTGATTCGTTGCAGCGCCCCCACATACCCCTGCCCCGGAAGCGCGCTGCCGGTCTTACTGAAATATTGCAGCTTCCCTTGGATCATTCTTTCCGCAAGAGCCTCATCGACAAAGAACGGAAACGGGTCCGGACTGCAGGCGAGCCAGCCGCTGGGGAGCACAGCCGGATCCATGCATGTGTTTGCGACCGGCGTCGTTGCCGACAGAGCCAACTTTAGGGTGGCGGACTCCGTTCCAGCGGGCAGCGACACAGACAGCGGCTGGAGCCGGACCTGCTGCCACTTGACCTGCTGACTCAGGGGTTCACCGAGAAAGAGATCGATCCCACTCAGTACGTCGGCAGAAGCCCCCGCGTCATATGGGGTCGCAACAGGAACGCCTGCCACCTCGATAACAGCAGCCCCGAGCGGGACCCGCTGAATCGCCGACCCGGATCCGCTGTGCAGCGGCGCGCCGACTTGAAAATTGAAAGACCGAACTCCAAGAAGAGGTAGGAACTCCCAGACATCCCCTCCACGGGGCACCCCTTGGGTCTCGATGCGCGCGAGCGTCCCCTCAACGCCAAATTCGAGTGCCTTGAAATCCCACGAAAAGTGTTGTTGATTCCCAGCCCGATCGCTGATACGAAGATCGGCCGTGTAAATCAACCCCGTTGTCAGCAACGCGGCTTCGCTACGCACACGAACGCCACCGGAGATATTCGAGACCGATACGTCGAGATTCTGCTGAACTCCGTTCTGAACGATCTGCAGGATGGGACTGCTGGGGTTCACGCCAGACCCATGATCGATGGCAGTTGCCGCAATAACTTGGCTCGAATAGATAGTGTGCCCCAGCATCGCCGGCACAAGCGATTTCAGGTCGATCTCGGGCGCGCTGTTATCCACGAAATAGGTCTTGGGTTGGGCACCGGTGTCGATGAGCGAGCCTGAACAGTCATCGACGCGGCCGTCGAGCGTGAAAGTCCCTTCGGTGGAGCCGGTCTCAAGGGTGGGCGTGTACTGCCAGACCTGCTGACCGTTCTCCACGCCGACGTGGGTCATGGCTTCGACGGTTCCGGTGCGGGAGTCGGTGATTTTGGCGCACGACTCGGGGTACGGGGCCCAGGTGCGCAACGTCGCGGTTAACGTTTCGGGGCCTTGGGCGGTGCTGAGGTAGGGGTCGGGCACTTGCAGGGTGCTCTGGTAGAAGAGCGTGAAGTCCTGGGTCGCGGAGGAATTGGTGGCGGTGAGCGGGACATCGGCTACTGCGCTGGTCATTCCCTGCTTGGATGCTGTGATGCGATACGTATCGAAGCTGAGTTCTTGAAGGGAATAGTGGCCGGGGATCCCATCTGAGCCGCTTTCATCCGATTGGCCCCCGTCGCTCACGATCGCGCCGTCGATTGTGCTTCCGGCGGGGGTCTTGACAGTTCCGGAAATGGTAAGGAGCGCGGCGTGGGCGGCAGGGGTGACTGCGCCGAGCAGACCTGTAATGACGCAGATGACGGTAACGCGGAACGCTTTTCGGGTAGGCATCCGTGTTCCTTTCTACGGCGTGTCGATGCGGCAGGGCATGTGAAAATCCTGGCGATTTCCATTCTCTTCAAGGACCGTAGCGGGCGTCACTTGAACCGTCTTCACATCACTGCTGCAGCCATGCTTGCTGGCGGTGAGCCGATAGGTGTCGAAGCCAAAGGCGTGGACGTTGTAGAAGCCGTGGGTGTCGGTGATATCGGATTGGCCACCGTCGCTCACGACGATCCCGGGGAAGGGTTTCCCATCGACATCGTAGACGTAGCCCCAGATATCGAAGATGCATTCAGCCTCGGTCCGAACCACGGGAGGGATGCAGGTTGGGTCGGGCAGCTCGGCGACGGCGGGAGGGATACCCACAAGAAACGCGACGGCAATCTGCGATCCGATCAGCAGGCTCTTGATTCTCATGGCTTCATCCCTTTATTCGCAGGCATAGTCGAGCGTGACGAAGGCCAGCAGGTGCGTGTGCGCGACCGGTACGGCTGGTGCGACTCCAGAAAGGACCGCGCCGGAAAACATCTCCAGCTCTTTCGGATCATCCTCGCTCGGCACGAGTGATTCACCCTCGTACCAGCTCGTCGCAACATCCGCAGGCGGTCCCTTCACCACAATGCCGTTAACCAGTTCGCGCGAGTCGGTGGTGCGGGTGCCGTCGATCGTGGTCCAAGAGTCCATGGACAACTTGAATGCGCCGGTACCGGGCGGGACGGCCGATGGCGGTAGAAAGTGGCGTACGCGGAACCAGGCCTCTGTTGGGGCACTTGTTCCATCACCCTGGGAGTTTGAGCGTCCCATCTCCGCGCCCCATTCGGTCCGATTGCCGGTCAACTCCCCTTGAGCGTTGAACTTGTCGGTCGTGGCGACCGCTTCCAGGTTGTAGGGCGGCAGACTCGATTCTGAATCCGGCTGGAAGTTGGTCGCAAGCCCGTTGAGGATGCCGGTGACCTGACCGGACTCGAAGCCGTTTGGGCAGGAGCCTTGATCGACCATCGCATGCGATTGCAGCCAGATCCCGACGCTGGAAGGCGAGGTAGTAGGGGAGCAGGCCTGTCCGGGCTGAGTTTGGCAGCCTGGATCGGCGTAGGCGAAGAGATGATCGAACAATCGCGCATAGTCCGAGGAAGGCGTGCCAGAGCCCGTGCATAGGTTCTGGCCACCAGTAGGGAGGCTGGGGGCGCATCCAATAACCAGGCTGGCCCGCGCGTAATCGGCCTGTCCATTAGCCTGGGCTACACCGAGGTTCGATTGGCCGCAGCCGGTAACCGTAGGAGTCAGCGCGGGCGCGTTCGTGGGACATACATAGTTCTCGATGTCTTGGTTCTCGATGACTTGGCCACATGGCCGCTTTGTTTGGTCTGGGCTCTCTGGCTCCAGCGGCTCGCAGCCCGGATCTTGACTCGCGTGGCTCGTGTCGGGATCGTTTTGCCCTAGAACTGCGCCGACCGGGACCGGAACCCAGCCCGCACCAGGGAGATTTGCGACGACGCGGTTGGTGATACCGCCGATGCTGCAGGCTGCGGTGAGCGTGGTGCAGCGAGCGATGATCATCGTGACCGGGATCGAGCCGGTCAGATGCTCGTCGAGCATGATCGCGGCTGCGGGAGTGACTGATCCCAGATCGGTGGCAGCGGGTTGGAGTGTTGCCGTTGTTCCGTCGGCCGTGAATCCGGCGGGCGCTGCCACCTGGACCTGCGGCAGATTCACGGCTTGTTGGGCGAGGGTGGCGGTAAGGGTCTGATCGCTGGGGGCGAGCACGGCGAGATGATGCGTGGTCTGGCCGCTAATCGCTGCGATCACCACAGTCTGCTGCTGACCATCCGAGCGAGTAAAGACAACGCTTGGCGCGGCGAAGCCGAAGGCTCGATGAAATCCTCCATGGCCCACACGCGCCGAGCCGCTCAAAGACAGCGTGAACAGGTCCGTGGCAGCATTCGGCGAGAATCGAGCGAAGCCATCGGCATCCACCGGCACCGTCTGCTCGGTAAGATGCGCTGAGGCGGGCGAGCCCGATAGCGTCGTGACCGCAAAGAAATGTGCGACCGTCGCTGCATTGCCGGCCGTATCGGCGGCGTCGATCTCGACCAGATGCACCCCCGGCTGCAGCCCTGCGCCGGAGATCGAGATCGTATCGCCCGACCGGGTCGCGGCGGCCGACTGTCCGTCCAGGCGGGTGGGGAAGACGCCGGATGCCAGGATGGCGCCGCCGCTGTCCCCGATGGTGACGCTGATGGTTTGCGGCGCAGCCGTGACGTTGGTGAAGGCAGCCGGGACGGACGAGATCCGCGCGGGCGGGGTCTGATCGTAGGCAGCCGCATAGTCGCGGACTTGGCTCACCAGATCCGCCGATGCGGGACTGATGCAGCCCTCACCGTCGGCTGCGCTGGCTTTGATCACGCACGCATACAGCGTCTGGCGGCCGCGCGGAAATCCGGCAGGCATCGTGGTGGTCAGACTCCATCGCGACCAGCCGGCGGGAGTTGTATAGGTCAGATCGTGGAAGAGCTCGAGCGGTGCGGCTGCGGGGATCTGGAAGATTGGCTGCATCGCGCTGGTGGGCGCGGTCGTGTCGATCGTGAAGGTCAACTCGTCGGAGAGGGCATTGAACGCATCGGGCGTGACCTGCGCGTTCACCAGAAACGGCAACGCCCGGTTTCCGTCGAAGTTGATCGGACTCGTCCCCACGGGCGTCTGCAAGCTTTGGCTGATATGCAGATACAGCGAATGTTTCGCCGTCAACGGTCCCGGATCGTCGATCGGCACCAGAATCGAATAGAAGCCGCTCGAGTTCGTCGTCGCGCTCTTGCACCAGTTATAGACCTTCACTCCCGAAACCGGATTCCCGAGACTGTTCTTCACCGTCCCAGTCGCAAGAATCGTCGCGGCTCCCAACGAATACTGACAACCCGGTGGCGGCTCGGGCGGCGGTGGCGGCTCAGGAATGCAATCCTCAACGCACAGCAGCGCAAAAGACGGCTGCGCGATTACCAAAATCGACGCGAACAGGCTCAACGCCAAGACGACCGCGCCTCGTGAGCGCTTCATCGCATCCCCCCAGAGAACGGATCACGGGACCGCCCCCCGACCACGGACCCGCCGCAGCCGGACCTTCGAACGCGATGCCCCTGGTAGCAAGGCGCCTAAATGCCCAGATTCGCCACCCTACTCTGCTTCTCCTGCTTTGCCGGAAAAACTATTTCCCCGAGTAGCCCGCCGGATCTGACCGGCCGGCACTACTCCGTGCGTTCGAGCTTGGTCGGGCCGGTGCCGATCTGCATGAGCGCTTGCAGTTGGGGGGCGACGCTGACGACGGCGGGGCTGCCGTCGCCGCGTTCGGCGCGCAGTTCGTCGGCGAGTCGGTGGGCTTCTTTGAACAGCTCGTCGACGATGTCGTCTTCGGGGACGGTGCGCACGACTTCGCCGCGGACGAAGATCTGGCCTTTGCCTTTGCCGGCGGCGACGCCCACGTCGGCTTCGCGGGCTTCGCCGGGGCCGTTGACGATGCAGCCCATCACGGCGATGCGCATGGGCACGTCGATTTCGCTCATGCGCTTTTCCACCGCGCCGGCAAGTGCGTAGACGTCAACTTCGGCGCGGCCGCACGACGGGCAGGCGACCAGATCAACGCCGCGCTCGCGCAGGCCGAGCGTCTCCAGGATCGCGATGCCGGCTTTGACTTCTTCGACGGGCGGCGCGGTCAGGGAGACGCGGATCGTGTCGCCGATCCCTTCGGCGAGCAGCGCGCCGATCCCGATCGCGCTCTTGTAGACGCCGCGCGCCGGCGTGCCGGCTTCGGTGACGCCCAGGTGCAGCGGATAGTCGCATTGCGCGGCGAGCATTCGGTAGGCCTGGATCATCGTCCACGGGTCGTTGTGCTTGACCGAGATCTTGATGTCGCGGAAGTCCACGTCTTCGAGCAGCTTCACTTCCTCCAACGCGGAAGCGACCATCGCCTCGGGCGTGGGGCCACCGAAGCGCTCCAGGATCGGCGCCTCAAGCGAGCCGGCGTTGACGCCGATGCGGATCGGCGCGCCGCGTGCGGCGGCTTCGCGGCCGATCAGCGCGACCTTGTCGTGCTTTTTCACATTGCCGGGGTTGATGCGGATCCCGTGGCAGCCGGCCTCCAGCGCCATGACCGCGTACTTCCACTGGAAGTGGATGTCGGCGATCACCGGGATCGTGGAATGCGACGCGATCGCCTCGAGCGCTTCGGCGTCGTCGCGGTCGGGAACGGCGACGCGGACGATGTCGCAGCCGGCGGCCGCGAGTTCGGCGATCTGCTGGAGCGTCGCGTTGTAGTCGGCGGTCTTGGTGATCGTCATCGACTGGACGCTGATCGGCGCATCGCCGCCCACCGGCACCGACCCGACCCGGATCGCGCGCGACGTTCGGCGGCGGATGCTCATCAGTTCGGCAGCGCCGGAAGCGGCGCGACGATGTCCATCGCGAGTGACAGCACGAACAGGCCGAGGAACACCGCGATGACCGTCGCGCTGACCGGGATGAGCTTTCGCATATCGACGTCCCTCTTTCGGATCTTTTCGTAGGTCAGCACGGCCAGATGCCCCCCGTCCAAGGGCGGCAGCGGCAGCAGGTTCGCCACGCCGATGAAGATGTTGAAGCCGATGAACAGAAACAGCAGGTTCACGATGCTGCTCGAGCCGGCGGCGCGGGTGACGCCCACGATCGAGGCGGGATCGTCGATCTTTCGCTCTTCGTTTCCGAGAAGCACCTGAAACATGTGCGCGAACGTTGACGGAGACACGATGCGCCCGAGGTTCTTCAGGCTCTCCCAGGCGAAGATGGGGACGAACTTTGCGCTCTGCCCGACCGCGGTTAGTGGGCCGCGGCGCACGGATTCGATGTCGGGGGCGACGCCCAGGAATCCGACCGCGAGGCCGTCGGGGTTCGCGGAGCGAAGCGTGGCCCGCAGCGTCTTTTCGGCGCCGTCGCGCTCGACGGTGAAGCTGATCGTCTCGCCCGGCTTGGAGCGAATGATGTTCCGCGCTTCCTCCCACGAAGTCACGCCGGCGCCGTCCACGGCGAGCACGGTGTCACCGGTCCGGAAGCCGGCCGCGGCGGCCGGCGTGCCCGGCTCGACTTCGTAGACGGTGCGTGTGGCGTCGCCGTCCTTGATGCCGGCCGTCATCAGCAGCGCGGCGAGCATCACGAACGCGATGAGGAAATGCATTGTCGATCCGGCCGCGAGCACGATCGCCCGCTGCCAGGGTTTCTTCGCCTTGAACACGCGATGCTTGTCCTCGTCGGGCACTTCTTCGAACGGGTTCATGCCGGCGATGCGCACGTATCCGCCGGCCGGAATCCAGGCGAACCCGTATTCGGTTTCCCCGCGCTTGACCGACCAGATCGGCGGGCCGAAGCCGATGAAGAACCGGTCCACCTTCATGCCGAACTTCTTGGCGGTGATGAAGTGCCCGAACTCGTGCAAGCCGATGGCGACCAGAATCAGCACGACGAAGAGCAGTCCGTTCATTCGATGATCGACCTCGCTTCTGATCGCGCCCATTCTTCGGCGTCGAGCACGGCTTCCAGTGTCGCGGCGCCTTCGGGTGCGTGACGGCCCAGCACCTCGTCGATGACGCGAACGATTCCGGGAAAGTCGAGCCGGCCGTCCAGGAACGCCGCGACGGCCTCTTCGTCGGCGGCGTTGAATACGCACGGATAGGTCCCGCCGCGTCGCGCCGCTTCCATGGCCAGTCGCGGCGCCGGGAAGACGTCGGCGTCGAGCGGCTCGAAGGCCAGCGCGCCGATCCCGGCCCAGTCGAGTGGCTCGGCGCCGCCTTCGAACCGCTCGGGCCACGACAGCGCCACTTGCAGCGGCAACCGCATGTCCGGCGTCGAAGCTTGGGCGATCGAGGATCCATCGGAATATTCGACGATGCCGTGCACGATCGACTGCGGATGCACGACGATCTCGACGCGATCGATGGGGATGCGGAACAGGTGGTGCGCCTCGATCGCCTCCAGCCCCTTGTTGACCAGGGTCGCCGAGTCGATGGTGATGCGCTTTCCCATGAGCCAGGTTGGATGCTTGAGCGCCTCGGCCGGCGTGACACCGCGAAGCGACGCAGCGTCGCGGCCGCGGAACGGACCGCCACTCGCCGTCAGAATCACGCGCCGCACATCGCCGAGCCGGTTGCCGGCAAGGCACTGGAAGATCGCCGAATGCTCCGAATCGACGGGCAGCAGCCGCTCGGGATGATCCCGCACCAACCGCATCACGATTTCGCCGCCGGCCACGAGCGACTCTTTGTTCGCGAGCGCCACGGTCTTGCCGTGCTCGAGCGCGGTGATCGTGGGCACCAGCCCGCGGGAACCCACCAGCGCATTGACCACGACGTCGGCGTCGGGCAGCGCGGCTGCTTCCAGCACGACCTGCGGGCCGTGCGCGAAGCGGCCGTTGCCGTCCCGGCTGGCGGCGAGCCCGGCGAGGCGCGGCTTGAACTCGTCGACCTGCTGGGAGAGCAGTTCGGCGTTCGAGCCCGCGACGAGCGCCGCGACCTGGAACCGGTCGGGATGCTTGCGCACGACGTCGAGCGCCTGCGTGCCGATGGAGCCGGTCGAGCCGAGGATCGCGATTCGCTTCACGGAGCCCATTCTGCCAGTGGCCGGGGCGCGGCGCTGACGCGGCGGACGCGGGCGGAGAGGCTTAGACGGCAAGCCAGTACGCCAGCCAGTAGGCGACGGGCGCCATCAGCAGCAGCGCATCGATGCGGTCGAGCATGCCGCCGTGCCCGGGCAAGAGCCGTCCGAAGTCCTTGATCCCCAGGTCCCGCTTCATGACCGATTCGGCCAGATCCCCCAGCGGCGCCACGACCGCCGTCGCCGCTCCCAAAGCAAGCCCGCTCCACAGCGACCACGGCGCGATCAGCGGGCCCAGCCCGGCTCCCAAAGCCATCACCAGCACCGACGCGCCGGCGGCGCCCTCGACGGTCTTTCCCGGCGAAATCGAAGGTGCCAGCTTGCGCTTCCCGAACAGCGATCCGGTCGCGAACGCGCCGATGTCGTAGAAGGCGACCAGACCGATGAACGCGATCGTGATCGCCGGGCCGCGGGGCAACTCCCGCATCAAGATCACGTGGGCGCCCATCACGCCGGTGTAGACGAGTCCGAAGATCGACACCGCCAGGTTTGCGAGCACGTTGGCACGGCGCGGATCGGCCAAATACCACAGGAATGCAACCACAGCGAACATCGCAAGCACGAAGGTGACCGCGCGCGGACCGCGCGCCGACGCGCCGGCCATCATCGCCACGCACGCGGCCAGTCCCAGCCACGTCGCCGGGGAATAGCCCTTCCCGGCCAGCGCCGAATAGAACTCGTAGAGCGCGTAGGTCACCACGACGATGACGACGGTTTCCCACGCGAGCCGGCTGGTGAACAGCGTCCCGAAGATCAGCCCCGCCAAGCCCAGCCCGGTCGCGACCGCGAGCGGAAGGTTGCGGCCCTTTGCGGCCGGCGAGTCGCCGGGTGCGGCCGAGGAGGACGTCATGGTGCCTCGCTCGCGCGCGGCTAGACCTCCATCAACTCTTGCTCCTTGCGATGGAGCATCTGGTCGATCTCGGCGACGTGCTTGTCGGTGAGCTTTTGCAAGTCCTTCTCGGCGCGGCGCGCGTCGTCTTCGGACACCTTTCCGTCCTTTGCGTCCTTGTCGATCTCGTCTTTGGTGTGACGGCGGATGTTTCGAACGGCGACGCGTCCGTGCTCGGCGCGGTCGCGAACGACCTTGATGAGCTCCTTGCGGCGCTCTTCGGTGAGCGGCGGAAAGCCAAGACGGATGTTGCCGCCGTCGTTGGACGGCGTAATGCCCAGGTCCGACGCCATGATCGCTTTCTCGATCGAGGCGATCGCGCTCTTGTCGTAGGGATGGATCAGCAGCGACTTCGGCTCGGGAACCGACACGGACGCGATCTGCTGAAGGGGCGTCGGCGAGCCGTAGTAGTCGACGATGATTCGCTGCACGAGCGTGGGTGACGCCCGGCCGGTCCGGAAACCGGCGAACTCCTCGCGGGCCACCTCGACGGCTTTGCCCATCTTCTCGTCGGCCTGCTTCATGGCTTGATCGATCATGCTCGCGTCTCCTGCGGCCGCGCCGGCCGCAATCCGAGGTGCCGTTTCCGAAAGCCTATCCGAGCGTCGCGAGGCGGCGCACGATGCCGTGCGGCCGTCAGCCGTGGACCAGGGTGCCGATCGGGTCGCCGGACAGGACGCGGCGAATGTTGCCGGCGACCTCGTGGTTGAACACCACGATCGGAAGCTTGTTGTCCATCGCCAGCGCGATCGCGGTGGCGTCCATCACGCCGAGCCCGCGCTGCAGCACCTCTTGGTAGGTGAGCGAGTCGAAGCGCTTCGCGCCGGGGTTCTTCTCGGGATCCGAATCGTAGACGCCGTCAACGCGCGTTCCCTTCAAGATCGCCTCGGCGCCGACTTCCAGCGCGCGCTGCGCGGCCGTGGTGTCGGTCGAGAAGTACGGCGTGCCCATGCCGGCCGCGAAAATCACGATGCGCCCCTTCTCGAGGTGGCGCACGGCGCGGCGCGGCACGTACGGCTCGGCGACCTGGGTCATCTGGATCGCCGATTGCACGCGCGTCTGCACGCCGCGCTTCTCCAACGCGTCCTGAAGCGCGAGCGAGTTGATCACGGTGCCCAGCATCCCCATGTAGTCGGCGCGCGACCGATCCATCCCCTCGGCTTTGGTGGAGGTGCCGCGGAAGATGTTGCCGCCGCCGACGACCACCGCAATCTGGATCCCCAATTCGTCGACGACTTCCTTGAGTTGGTCGGCGACGCTGTTGACGATGCGCGGATCGATGCCGAGCTTGGAGTCGGCTTCGGCAAACGATTCGCCGGACAGCTTGAGCAAAACGCGCCGGTACGGCGACCGTGTCACCTATTCGCCTCCGACGCGGAAGCGCGCGAATCGGCGAATGCGGATCGGCTCTTTCAAGTCGCCGGCCGCGTGGTCGAGCATCTCGGCGATCGTCATCTTGCCGGCCTCGTCGCGGATGTAGATCTGGTCGAGCAAGACGCGGTCCTTGTACCAGTCGTTCAGTTTGCCTTCGACGATCTTTTCGACGACGTTCTCCGGCTTGCCTTCGGCGGCCTTCGCGGCCAGCTCGCGTTCGCGCGCGACGTCCTCTTCGGCCACTTCCTCGCGCGAGAGGTAGTCGGGCCGGGTGGCCGCGATGTGCAGCGCGATGTTGCGGGCGAGCACGCGGAACTGCTCGGTCTTGGCGACGAAGTCGGTCGCGCAGTTCAGCTCGAGCATGACGCCGACCTTCGGGGGAAGCGTCGGGTCCGGCTGGTGCAGATACGCCTCGACGATGCCTTCGCCGGCGGCCCGCTCGGCCAGCTTCTTTGCGCTGGCGAGCCCGCGCTCGCGCAGGATCGTCTTCGCCTTCTCCATGTCGCCGCCGGCCTCGGTCAGCGCCTTCTTGCACTCCATCATCCCGGCGCCGGTCGCGTCGCGCAGGACCTTCACGTCTGCTGCCTTGATCTCCATCTCGCGTTCTCCGTAACGTCTCGTCGGGTCCGTCGCGCCGTCGATCGGCGGGCTTTCAGTCGGGGCGCTTGCGTTCTTCCTCTTCGGTCTCCGTGCGCTGCTTCTCTTCCTGGTCTTCGGCGAGAAGCTGCAGCTCCCATTCGGCCATCGGCTCTTCCGGAACGGCGCCGGCTGCGGCGGCCTCGCCCGGCGTCCGATCCATCTGCCTGATCGTGCCGCCGGGGCCACGCATCCCTTGTCCGTCCAAGACGGCATCGGCGATGATGCGCGTCAGCAGCGATCCGGCGCGGATCGCGTCGTCGTTGCCCGGGATCGCGTAGTCGAGTTCGTCGGGGTCGCAGTTGGTGTCGAGGATCCCCACGATCGGCATCTTCAACTTGCGAGCCTCGGTGACGGCAATGTGCTCCTTGCGCGTGTCCACGACCCAAATCGCGTCGGGCCGCTTCGTCAGGTTGCGGATGCCGCCGAGGTTCTTCTCGAGCTTCTCCTTCTCGGCGCGCAGCTTGATCACTTCCTTTTTCGGCAGCACCTCGAACGCGTTGGTCGCCTCCATCGCGTCGAGCTCGCGCAGCCGGTCGAGACGCTTCTTTATCGTCTCGAAATTGGTGAGCATGCCGCCCAGCCAGCGCTGATTGACGTAGGGCATCCCGCAGCGCCCGGCTTCATTCCGGATCGAGTCCTGCGCCTGCTTCTTGGTTCCGACGAACAGGACCGTGCCGCCGCGCGCGACGGTGTCGCGAACGAAGCGGTAGGACTTCTCGATCCCGGCGACGGTCTTTTCGAGATCGATGATGTAGATGCCGTTGCGCTCGCCGAAGATGAATCGCTTCATCTTCGGGTTCCAACGGCGAGTCTGGTGTCCGAAGTGGACACCGGCCTCGAGCAACTGCTTCATGCTGACGACGGCCATGCGAAAAACACCTCCGGTTGATCCCTCCGCTCACCGGTACAGACCGCTTCCCGGACGTGCCTCCAAGGTGGAGGCGCCCGGGCGCGCGTCGACCCATCGAGTGGGCACCGGATTGGTTGCGTGGTGAGCGTGTGTATTTGCCCGCTGATGCGGGCCCGCCAAGGGTAGCAGAGCCGCTGGGGAGCCGACAACGCGTCTACGTGCGCTTTCGGCCCTTTCGCCGCCCCGTCGCGGGGGGGCCGAGCGGCGGCTCGCCGGGTTCGAGCAGCACGGCCCGCCGGGCGAGGGTCAAGGCGAACAGGACGGCCAGCCAGGCGGCCGCCACCGCGTACAGCGTCATCGGAAGGGCGCCCGGGCGGCCCGGCTCGCCGAACGAGGCAAGCCGGTAGAGGCCGTTGACTCCCGCGCCGTAGCCGGCCACCAGGATCACGTGGCCGAGCGGCCGGCGGGTGGCGATGCCGCGGCCGATCGCGCGGCCGAGGCGGCGCCCGCCGGCGGCCGCGATGAAGGCGCTCGGCAGTACGAGCATCCCGGCGGCCAGCGCCGAGGCGGCGACCGTGGCGTCCCGCGCCGGGTCCAGCGAGGCCTGCTGCGACACCAGCAGCCCGTATCCGAACGAAAGCCCGCCGAGTGCCGCGAATGTCGCCGCCCGCGCGCGAAGCGCGCGGCGAGCGGCGGCGAGCGTCACGACTTCGCCGTGGGCGCGCGCGACGACCAGCGCCGCGATGGTTGCGAACGCGATCGTGCGAGCCACGGCAAACAATCCGCGCGCGACCCACACCGACGCCTCCGACAGGCTCGACAACGCGACGATTCCGATGTCCTGGTAGGCGTCCGCGGGAGGCGGCGTGACGATCGGCACGATCACTTCGGCATGAGCCGGTGCGCCGATGGCGAACGCGGCCAGCAGCCATGCGACGACGAGCATGACCGGGGCGAGCAGCAGCACCGGGTCGCCGGCGAGCGTGACGCTTGCCCATCCGAGCGCGCGCGGCAGCGACCAGGCAGGCCGGCGGGGCCGTCTTCGGATCGTGACGACGATCTGTCGATCGCGATCGTCGCCGCTGGTGTTCCTCGTCGTGGCTGCCTCCTCGCACGCCGCGAGGACGCCGGGCGCGCCGCCGCGTATCGCCGCCGAGCCTATCCCGCGTCGGGGGCGAGCCGCACCAGCCCGGCGTGATCACGTCGCAAGGAATCCACGATCAATGCTTCGACGTCGATGTAGGTTTCGCCCCGTCGCGCGCCGACGTGCACGTGCGCCTCGCCGCTCTCATCGGGATGGCCGGTGCCGCTCCGCGCGATCGGATCGCCTCGCGCGACGGTCCCGCCGGCGCGAACCAACGCGGACGCCAGATAGGAATAGGTGGTTCGAATCCCGTCGGGGTGATCGATCGAGACGGCAACGCTGCCGCCGACGGGCCCGGCGAACGCGACCCGCCCGGCGGCGGCCGCGCGCACGATCGAATCGGACGGCGCGGCGATGTCGATGCCGCGGTGTCCGGCGGAATAGGGCGTCGGCGGCGGCTCGAAATGGCGAATGATCGCACCCGGCAGCGGCGGCCGGTACACAACTGCCGGAGCCGGAGCCGGCGAACCGGTTAGCGACGGAACCGGAACGGGCGGAATCGATGCCGTCGGCACCGGAAGGGGCAGAAGCAGCAGGGCTGCCGCCAACACGCGCGGAAATGCCATCGGCCGATCATGCGATTCGAAGCGACGGAAGTGAAGTGCGACGAGCGTCGCGAACTAGTCGTTCGAGTCGGCCATGCGATTGCGGAGCTGCAACACGGCCTTGGTGTGCATCTGGCACACGCGCGATTCGGTGACCCCCAGCACGCCGCCGATCTCGGCCAGCGTCAACCCTTCGTAGTAGTAGAGCGTCACGACCAGCCGTTCGCGTTCGGGAAGCGTCTCGACCGCCTTGGCGAGAATGTGGCGCATCTCGGTGTTTTCGAACGACGCGACGGGATCGGCGGCCCCGGGATCTTCGAGCGTGTCCACGAGCGAGAGAGACTCGCCTTTTTCTCCGGTGCCGCCGAGCAGCTCGTCGAGCGCGACCACCGACACGAGGTTGATGCGGTTGAGGCTCTGTTGCAGATCGTCGACCGAGAGCCCGAGCTTTTCCGCGAGCTCGCCGTCGGTCGGCGGACGGTGCAAGTCGCTCTGAAGCTCGGCGAGCGCGCGTTCGACCTCGCGCGCCTTGGAGCGCACGCTGCGCGGAATCCAGTCGACGGCGCGAAGCTCATCGATGATCGCGCCGCGAATGCGGTTGATCGCGTACGTCTCGAACTTGATGTTGCGTGTCGGATCGAATTTCTCGATCGCGTCGATGAGACCGAAGATTCCGTAGCTGGTCAGGTCGGCCTGCTCGATCGTGTTCGGCAAGCCGACGGATACGCGGCCGGCGACGTACTTCACCAGCGGCGAGTAGTGAATGATCAACCGTTCGCGGGCACCCTCATCGGCCGATGCCTTGAAGCGATCCCATAGATCCTGGACGGCCGAGGCCGCTTCGGGATCGGTGGCGGCCTTCTGTCGCGGCTGTGCCGTCACGCACCGCTCCCCGGCCCGGCGCCGGGCCGGCTTCCCGACGCCCCCGATCGAGGGTGAGACTGCTCGTAGACGCGACGGAGCCGTTCGCGGGACACGTGAGTGTAGATCTGCGTGGTCCGCAGATCCGAATGCCCCAGTAGCTCCTGCACGGATCTCAGGTCGGCGCCTCCTTCGAGCAGATGCGTCGCGTAACTGTGTCGCAGCGTATGCGGTGAGGGACGGGACCCAGGGGCCGCTTCAGCAGCATACTGGGTCACGAGCGTACGAACGTCTCGGACGCCGATTCTTCGTCCCCTGCGGTTCAGAAGCAGCGCATCGCCCGACACGCCGTCGCGCCAAAGCGCCGGACGGGCACCGGAAAGGTAGGCGGCCAGCGCCGCGGCGGCCGGATCCCCGAACGGGACGATTCGCTCTTTCGATCCCTTGCCGAGCACGCGAACCCGGCGACGACGAACGTCAACGCTGCCGGTATCGAGCGAGCAGAGCTCTCCGACCCGCAACCCGGCGCCGTAGAGCATCTCGAGGATCGCATGGTCGCGAGCGCCGATCGGGTCGTCGGCCGGGGGAAGCTCGACGAGCATCTCCACCTGCGGCCGGCGAAGGACTTTCGGCAAGCGTTGATGCTTCTTCGGAGACACCAGAAGCACACCCGGGTTGTCCTGCCGGAGCCCGCGCCGCTGGATGAAGCCGTAGAAGGCGCGCAGCGTCGAAGCTTTGCGGGCGAGGCTCGCGCGGGCGTACCGCTCCCGACGGGAACGCCAGGCGCGCACGACTTCGAGTTCGTCGGCGCCGATGTCTTCACTCAGCGTCGCGAGGAACCGTTGCAGATGCCGTGGCTGGGCGCCGAGCGGACCGCTGGTCCGCGGACCGCCGGTGTGACGGCAGAAGCCGGCGAACTGCTCCAGATCGGCACGCATCGCCGCGACGGTGTGCGGCGAGAGATTTCGTTCGAGGGCGGAGTGACGCAGGAACGCATCGAACGCGTCCCGCGCCTGAGGCTCCCATGCCGCACCCATTCCTCCTGCACTATCGCCGCCGCGGTCGGGACGGTCAACGAACCTCACCCGGAACGCGCCGGAGCCCGGCGCGTGGCCGGGCTCCGCTTGCCGAGCATTTGAGTGGGATTGATTGCTTACATGCCGCCGAGGCGCAGCGCCTGCTGCGGACCGTAGGAGTGAGCGCCGCCGCCGAACATCTCATTCAGATCCGGCACTGCCCCGGCCAGCGTCTGGTCGGCGCAGGCTCCCTGGTAGCAACTGTTGGCCGGACCGGCCGGCTTCGAAGGCGTCGTCGCGGGAATCTCTTGCGAGCCCGGAACGATCAGCGTCACGATCGCGACATCCCCGAGTCCGCCGCCCAGCGGCACCCACACGCCTTCCGCAAGCGGCGTCGACGGCGCCCGCTCGATCGCGACATCGCCGAACCCGCCGCCCAGCGGTACCCACACACCTTCCACGAGCGGCGTCGACGGCGGCTGTTCGACGGTGACAATGCCGAACTCGTGAATCGCCGATGCCGTTCCGGGCGCAACCGCGAGCACCAAAAGCGCGGCCAGCCCGATCGCGGCGATGAATCCGCGTTTGCGCATCCAGCTTCCCCCTCTCGTCCCCGAATCCGGGGCGTCCGACCATATCAATCCAAGCCCGATGGTATGGTGCGCGCTTCCAGGGAGCAAGCGCGCGATGGGTCAGCGCATTCGGCGAAGCAAGAATCCTTCTTCGACCACGTAGCCCTGCAGTTCCAAGCGGGTGATGCTCATGGATGCCTCGGCCGCGGCAAGACCCGATTCGGTGATGATCTGCTCGCGGCCGGCGGCCCCCCGCGACAACACGTTCAGGATGCGCTGCTGGGCATCGGGCAGATGCGCCGGAACGGGTGCCACCTCGGGCGGATTCCAGCAGATCGCGCCCTGGAGCACATCGGCGATGTCGGACGCCAGCGTGCACACGTTCGCCCCACTCTTGAGCAGCCCATGGACCCCCTCACTTTGAGGCCATTCGATCGAGCCGGGAACCGCAAAGACATTCCCCGTCCCGCGGCCGGCGGCGCGCCCGCCGGTTTCGACGGCGGCGCTGTGTTTGTCGCCCTGCACGACGACGACCGCGACCGACATCGCGACCATGATGTCGTTGCGATGCACGAAGTCGTGCTTGTGGGGAACGTAGCCGGGCGGATGCGCCGACACGATCGCTCCCTTGGCCGCGATCTCGGCGTAGAGCGTTCGGCTGCCCGCCGGATAGCACACGTCGGCACCCGAGCCCAGCACCGCGATGGTCGCGCCGCCGCCTTCCAGCGCGCCGTCGTGCGCCGCGGCATCACAGCCGCGCGCCATTCCGCTCACGACGCACACGCCGCCCACGGCCAGATCGCCGGCCAGTCGATGTGCGACGCTCAACCCGTACTGCGTAGCACGGCGCGCCCCGATGATCGTGACCATCGAGCCGAACCCCCGCAGGTCGCGTCCCACCACCCAGAGCCGCCGGGGTGGACGCTCCATCGTGCGCACGCCGCCGGGAAACTCGTCATCGTCGAAGCCGATTTCGCGCACCGACACCTTCGCCTGCAACGACGAGTGCGGACCGCGGTGGAAGAACCCGTCGGCGGGGCGGTAGCGAGGCGTCCTGCGCATCACAGTCGGACGCGAAAGCCGGCCGCCTCGGCGACGTGGCCCTCGTGCACGCGATCCGAGCCCTCGAGATCGGCGATCGTGCGAGCCACCCGGATGAGCCGGTGGGTGCCGCGCATCGAATGCGCGTAGGTGGCCACGACGTCCTCAAGGGCCGCCAGCGCCGCTTTGGTGACCGCGCAGGTCCGTTCGATGCCGCCCGGCGGGATCTCGGCGTTCGTCGTGATCCCCGACGCGGCCAGTCGCCCGCGCTGTCGTTCTCGCGCAGCGACGACGGACGCGCGGATGGCCGTCGACGTCTCGGTTCCCGGATCGGCGAAGATCTGTGAGCGCTTGACGCGCTCGACGTTGACGCCCAGATCGACGCGGTCGATCAGCGGGCCGGAAAGGCGTTCCTTGTAGGCGACGATCCGGCCGGGCGCGCACTCGCAGACCTTGAGCGGATCGCCGGTATGGCCGCACGGACACGGATTCGCCGCGAGCACCAACTGAAAGCGCGACGGGTAGCCGACGGTGAATCGCGCGCGCGACAAGGTCACGAAACCGTCCTCGATCGGTTGCCGTAGCGCCTGGAGCGCATCGCGCCGGAACTCGGATGCCTCGTCCAAAAACAGCACACCCCGATGCGCCAGGCTGACCTCGCCCGGCATCGGGATGCCGCTGCCGCCGCCGACGAGCCCGGCCGTGGAGATCGAGTGGTGCGGCGCGCGAAACGGTCGCTGCCGGATCATGCCGGCCTCGGGCGGCAACTGTCCGGCAACCGAGTAGAGGCGCGTGACGATCATCGCCTCGTCGTGATCCAGCGGCGGCAGGATCGTGGGCATCCGGCGCGCCAGCATCGTCTTTCCCCCGCCCGGCAGGCCGGTCATGATCATGTTGTGCCCGCCGGCGGCCGCGATCATCAGCGCGCGTTTCGCGTTCGACTGTCCGCGGACGTCGGCCAGGTCCACGTCGTGGTCGGGCGGCGCCCCCGCGGGCGGTGGGACGGCGGCGTCGATCAGGCATTCGCCGCGCAGAAGCCGGACGGCCTCGGCCAGCGCCGTCAGTGGAATGACCTCGACGCCGTCGATCAGCGCCGCCTCGGCCGCATTGCCGCTGGGCACCAGCACCCGGCGCACGCCGCGCGCCGCGCAGGCTGCGACCGCCGCGAGCACGCCGCGGATACGCCGGACCTTACCGTCGAGCGACAACTCGCCGATCGCGCAGATCTCGTCCAGGCGCTGCTGCGAGATCCGGCTGCACGCGGCCAGCACGGCAAGCGCGATGGCCAGATCGAATCCGCTGCCCTGCTTCGGAAGATGCGCCGGCGACAAGTTCACCGTCAGCCGTTGCTTCGGCCATGTTTCGCCGCTCGATTCGACGGCGGCGCGCACACGCTCGCGCGACTCTTGAATCGCGGCATCGGGCAGGCCGACGACGGTGAACGCGGGCAACCCTTGCACGACCTGGACTTCGACATCGACGGGATGGCCGTCCATGCCGACCACCGCAACCGAGGACGCGCGGGCGAAACTCAAAATGCGTCCTGGATGTGGTTGACGGTGAAGCAGCCGGGCGCGCAGCGGCACGGACGCGCTTCGATCACGTCGAAGCGGATCAGCGGGGCGCGGCCGATGCCTTCGGCCAGCAGCGAGGCCGCCAGCATCCGAATCCGTCGCTGCTTGCGTATTGTGACCGCTTCGCCCGGCGTGCCGAAGGCGGTCGAGCGGCGCGTCTTGACCTCGACGAAGGCGAGCGTGTCGTCGCGGCGCGCGACGATGTCGACTTCGCCTTCGCGCCGGCGGACGTTGCGAGCGAGGATCCTCCAGCCGGCAGACGTCAGGTACGAAGCGGCGGCATCTTCGCCGGCGCGGCCGAGCGCGTTTCGATCGTTGCAGTGCATGCGGCGACGCTACGGCGCCGCTCGGACCAAGTCCCGTCCGGGAAGAGCGAGCGAAGCGGCGCGATCAGCGCATCGCCCACACGATCAGCGCGATCACGACGGCGCTGAAGACGATCAAGATGGCGACCTCGGCCGTCTTGCCGCCGCGATACTTGCGAAGCGGGTTGTAGCCCACTACCCAAGCCCTTCGGGGGTGTCGGGGATGTCCTTGCGCAGCTCTTCGACGTTGATGTCCTCGTAGGAGATCACGCGAACGTTGGCGACGAAGCGCGCCGGCCGGTAGATGTCCCATACCCACGCGTCGGTCAAGACGACCTCGAAGTACGTGTCGGTCCCGTTGAGCTTGGGCGTGACCACGACCTTGTTCGCCAGATAGAAGCGCCGCTCGGTTTCGACGACGTAGTTGAACATGCCCAGCACGTCCCGATACTCGCGATACAGCGCCAGTTCCAGATCGGCTTCGTACTTCTCGAGGTCGTCAAGACTCATATGGCTATCTCCTGCGATGACTGGTTCGGGTCGGCGACGCCGGCGAATGAGCGCCGGTGCACCGGTGAGGGGCCGAGCCGCCGGAGCGCCTCCAAATGCTCGGCCGTTCCGTAGCCGACGTTGCGTTCGAACCCGTAGCCGGGATAGCGGCGCGCCATCCGGCGCATCGCCGCGTCGCGCGCCACCTTCGCCAGCACGGATGCGGCCGCAACCGTTCGCGCGACCGCGTCCCCCTTCTTGATCGACAGCGCCGGCATCGGCAGCCGCCTCGGCCGGAAACCGTCGGACAGGACGTAGTCCGGCGATGGGGCCAGCCGCACGATCGCTTGGCGCAGCGCCCACATGTTCGACGGCTGCAAGCCGCGCCGGTCGATCGACCCCGGCAAGACCCGGACCATCGAGATCGCAAGCGCATGCGAGCGGATCTCGGCCGAGATCCGCTCGCGCGCCTTCGGCGTGAGCGCCTTCGAGTCTTTGATCCCGTCCACGTCCATCTCGATGGGAAGAATAACGGCGCAGGCATAGAGTGGACCGGCCAGCGCGCCGCGGCCGACCTCGTCCACGCCGGCGATCAGCCGGAAGCCGGCCAGCGACAGCGAGCGCTCGAGCGAGCCGTCGGGTTCCACACCGCGAGGATACCGCCGCCGGACGCCACGAACCCGAATGAGCAGGTCAGGCGCTCGAGAATGCACGAGACCGGCGCCGGCGCACCCCGCCGGCCACGCTCGACATCATCAGCCCGTAGAGCGGCAACTGAAAGACGTGCACGCGCTTGAACGGAAATATCCGAACGAACGCCTTCCCGACGAGCCGATCCTTGGGCACCGCGCACGGCGACGACGGACAGATGCCGAAGCTGTTGATCCGGCTGTCGGAGGAGTTGCCCCGGTTGTCTCCCAACAGGAAGTAGCGTCCTTCCGGAACGGTGTAGGGGCCGAAGGGTTGCAGTTCGCCGTAGGACTCGATGTAGGGCTCGTTCAGGATGAACGTCGCGCCCTGCGGCGTTGTGATGTAGACGGCGCGGTGGGCGGCATTGGGATCGTCTTTGATTTCGATCGTCTCGCCGGGCATGGCAATGACGCGCTTGATGAAGTCGGTGTCGCCGGGCGCGCACAGGCCGAGCGCCTCGCACACGTTCTTCCATGCGGCTTGGAGGAACGGACGTTCGCGCGCGAGGTTGCCGGTGATGAACACCACGACCTCGCCGCGATGCGGCTCGCGGAACCGGTAGGCGAGCTTGTTGACCAGCACCCGGTCGTTGACGAGCAAGGTCGGCACCATCGATTCGGACGGGATGTAGAAGGCTTGGATAAGAAACGTCTTGATAAGCAGCGCGACGGTGAGCGCGACCACAATCAGGACCGGAAGCTCGCGCATCAAGCCGAACCGCTGGCGGGGCGGCGGCGGCGGCCCGGCCGGCGCGTCCGGCCACGCCGACGAAAAAGTCTCTTGCTCCAACGGCGGGGCGGCGCCCATGACGGTCAGGCCGCCTCGCGCCGGCGCCGCCGCGTCCACAGCAGGATGGGAACGACGAGCGCCGCGCTCTCGGCGTAGTCGGGACGGGTGAGGCGATGGAAACGGCCGATCGGCCAGACGCGAACGAACGCGCGGCCGACGATCTCGCTCTTTTCGATCGAGCCGAGCGCCCCCCGCGAATCGGCCGAGTTTCCGCGGTTGTCGCCCATGACGAAATAGGAGTCCTTCGGCACCGTGATCGGAGTGAACGACTGCGTCATTCCCGGGGCAGCCAGGTATGGCTCATCCAAGGCGAAAGAGGATCCGCCGTCCGGCGGTGTGATCACCACACGGCCCCCGACGCCTTCGACGATTTCGCCGGGCAGGCCGATGACCCGCTTGATGAAGTCGCGTTCCGATCCTTGCTTCCCGCCGAAGCCGCTCGTGAGCGCGTCGCGGAATCGTTGCCAGAACGAGCGCTCGCCTTGGAAGCGCTCGCCCACGAAGACGATCACTTCGCCGCGACGCGGCTGGCGAATCTTGTAGATGACCTTGTTGACCAAGACGCGATCTCCCACGTTGAGCGTCGGAACCATCGACTCGGAGGGGATATAGAACGCTTGGATGAGGAAGGTCTTAATCAGCAGCGCCAACCCGAACGCGATCAGGATCAGGATGGGCAGTTCCTTCAAGAACGATCCGGGCTTCTTCTCTTCGGGGGCCGGCTCTTCGGAGGACGGGGGGGCCTGGGATTCGAGCGGGTACGCCGGATCGGCGGCCTCGGAAGGCTGCGGCGGGGGGAACGGCGGTTCCGATCCGGCTGGGATCGATCCGCCGTCGGAGTCGCTGCTCACGGCGGAGGGATGTTACCTATGCCTTGGACTCGTCGGGCTGCGCTTCGTCGGGAACGGCCTCGGGTGCATCCTCGGCGACCGCCGCGTCCTCGGCTTCGGGCGCGTCCTCGGCTTCGGGCGCATCCTCGGCGACGGGCGCGTCCTCGGCTTCGGGCGCGGCTTCTTCGACGGCCACTTCGGGCTCGGCCAACTCGGGCACGATCTCCTCGGCCGGGACGGCGGTGCCCTCGACCGGTGTGGTGATGCGACGCTCGCGAATCTTGGCGTGCCGGCCGGTGCGCTCTCGCAGATAGTAGAGCTTGGCGCGGCGGACCTTGCCGTGCTGGACGATCTCGATCTTGGCGATCGTGGGCGTGTGCAGCGGGAAGACGCGCTCGACACCGACGCCGAAGGAGATCTTGCGGACCGTGAACGACTCGCGGATCCCACCGCCGCGACGCGAGATCACGACGCCCTGGAAGACCTGGATGCGCTCGCGGCTGCCCTCGGACACCTTGACGTGCACCTTGACGGTGTCGCCGGCGCGGAACGCCGGGATGTCGGTGCGCAGGCGCGGTTGTTCGACCAGGTCCATCTTGTTCACAGGGTCTCCTTACGACGAGCGTCGCCGAAGAGACGTTCGGCAGACGCGACGGACCATGTTACCAGGGCTTTCGCGGCGGGCAACCCGGCCGGCTAGGCCCCGTCGCCGGGTGCAAGCAGGTCGGGGCGCCGGCCGCGGGTTCGTTCGAGCGCCTGGTCGCGGCGCCAACGCTCGATCCGGGCATGATCGCCCGATATCAGGACTTCCGGAACCTCCATCCCGCGGAACGAGGCCGGCCGCGTGTAGTGGGGATAGTCGAGAAGACCGGTCGCGAAGGAATCGTCGTCGATCGAGGCTTGCTCTTTCACCACGCCGGGAACGAGGCGCGTCGCGGCTTCGATCAGAATCAGCGCGGCCGACTCGCCGCCGGCCAGCACGAAGTCGCCGATCGAGACCTCGTCGGTCGCGAGCGCGGCAACTCGCTCGTCGATTCCTTCGTAGCGGCCGCACATCAGGATCAGATGGGGCGTCGCGGCCAGCGCGACGGTAAGGCCGTGATCGAGCCGGCGGCCGGCGGGCGTGAGCAGGATCCGGCGCGCCGCCTCCCATCCTTCGATCGATTCGACGGCCGCGAACCACGGTTCGGGTTTCATCACCATGCCCGCGCCTCCGCCGAAGGGTTCATCGTCCACGGTCCGATGCTTGTCGGTCGCGTGGTCGCGCAGATCGTGCACGGCGACCTGCACCGTCCCTCGCTCGATGGCCTTGCCCAGCAGCGACGTGCGCAGCGGCGAGTCGAAGAACTCGGGGAAGATCGTCACGACGTCGATCCTCACTCGAACATTCCTCCGATGGGGGCGATCGCGATCGTGCGTCGCTCGGGATCGACGTCGCGAATGAACTCTTTCACGGCCGGGACCATCACGTCTTGACCGTCGGCCGTCCGCACCACCCAGATGTCGTGCGCCGGATACTCCAGCACCGACGCCAGTGATCCCAGGACGGTGCCGGCCTCGTCGCGGACTTCGAATCCTTCGATCTGATGCGGATAGAAGGCGCCTTCAGGAAGCGGCGCGGCCTCATCGGCCGGGATGGTGAGCCACCGGCCGCGCAACGCCTCCGCGCCGGTGCGGTCTGGAATCTCTTCGAACAGAATCAGCAATCGTTCCTTGTGCGGGCGGACCGCGGCAATCGTGAGCGTGCGCATGCCGTCGGGCTCGTCGATCTGCACGCTCTTGCCCGCCTCGAAGCGGTCGGGCGCGTCGGTCATGACGTCCACCGCGCATTCGCCGCGGATGCCGTGGGCGGTGACGATGCGGCCGACGACGAGGCGGCGCTCGCCGGCCATGATCAGTCGCGCGATTCGCCGCGGTCGCGCGGCTCGCCGATCTGGATGTGCACGCTCAGATCGTCCAGCGCGGCGGCAGCTTTGGCGACGCCGCGGATCGCGCGCGCCATGCGTCCGCCGCGGCCGATGACACGGCCGATGTCTTCCGGGTGGACGTCGAGGCGCACGACGGGCCGAGGCTCTCCCGGATGGCGGGAAACCTGAACGGAATCGGGATGATCGACGAGCGCGCGCGCGACGTATTCGAGCGTCGCGGCTACGACGCCTTCGTCGTCTTCTTCGTGGCCGTGAACTTCTGCCATATCCCCACCCGGCGAAGCAGTTGACCGACCTGTCCGGACGGCTGCGCGCCCTTGGCGAGCCAGGACAGCGCCTTGTCTTCATCGATGTCGATGGTCGAAGGGTCGGTGAGCGGGTTGTAGGTCCCGATCTCCTCGACGAAACGGCCGTCGCGCGGCGAACGCTGGTCGGCGACGACGACGCGATAGAAGGGCTGGCCCTTCTTCCCTTTGCGCGTGAGACGAATGCGAACTGACATAGGCCGCACAGGCTACCCCAGACCGGCGGCGCGCGCCACACAACCAAAAGGACCCCACGACCGCGAAGTCCTCCGATACCTCGCGAAAGAAACGAAGCGGAGGTTTCGGAGTTTCTCCGGAGGGAACGAAAGAATCGACGGGCCCCGCCCGGCCTCGAGAAGTGGAGGAGCGCCATGAAGCATCTGGGTATCCTGGCTCTGACAGCCGCGCTGACCGTCGGCCTGTTCGCACCCGCGGCCGCCGCACCCGACCCCGCTAGTTGCCAGGGCCTATTCCTGACCCGCGGCGCCTGCGTGATCGCCGTGGCCGGCAGCAACGACCAAGTGACGCTGTCGGTGGGGGGGACGGCTTACGGAGCCACAGAAACGCTCGTGGCCGTGCGGCTCGAGGATGCCGCAACGGGCGAGATTCTGGTTCAATGCTCGGCCGGAGGGGTGGGCACGCTGTTGGAGATGACCTGCGGCGAGACCGTCGAGTTACCGTCGTCGCCGTCCTTCGTCGGAACGTGCGTGGCGGAAGGAATCCTCGCCGGCCGGTTCTTCTGCGACGCGCTGCGCAGTTGAGAACTTACTTCTTGCGCTTCTTCTTCTTGTTCTTGTGATGCGTCTTCGGGCGGTGGGGACGCTTGTCCTTGCCGCTCCCGCTGCGGCTCTGACCGCCCCCGCTCTTGCTCGTCACGGCCGGCACGCCCGGCATGCCGCCGCCGCCGACCATCGCCTTCATCATCTGCTTCGCTTGGTCGAACTGACGAAGTAGGGCGTTCACGTCGTTGACGGTCATGCCGCAGCCGCGCGCGATGCGCTTCTTGCGGGATGCGTCGATGATCTTCGGCTCGGAGCGCTCGGCCGCGGTCATCGACAGGATGACCGCTTGCGTGTGCTTGAGCGCGTCGTCGTCGACGTCTTGCATGCCGCGCATGTGCTGGCGCATGCCGGGAATCATCTTCAGCAGACCGCCGAGGGACCCCATCTTCTTGAGTTGGCGCATCTGGTCCAGGAAGTCCTGCAAGTCGAACTTCCCTTTGCGCATCTTCTCTTCGAGCGCCGCGGCTTCTTCTTCCTCGTAGGCTTCTTCGGCCTTTTCGATCAAGGTGAGCACGTCGCCCATGCCGAGGATGCGTGAGGCCATGCGGTCGGGATGGAACGGCTCGAACTCGTCGAGTTTCTCGCCGACGGAGGCGAACTTCACCGGGCGGCCGGACACGTGCGCGATCGACAGTGCCGCGCCCCCGCGCGCGTCGCCGTCGAGCTTCGACAAGATGATCCCGCTGTAGTCGACCTTTTCCAGGAAGGAGGTCGCGACGTTGACCGCATCCTGACCGGTCATCGCGTCCACGACGAGCAGCGTTTCGGTGGGGTTGACCGTGTCGCGGATTGCGGCGGCTTCGGCCATCATCTCTTCGTCGATGTGCAGCCGGCCGGCGGTGTCCACGATGATCACGTCGCGACCTTGCTCTCGCGCGACCTCCAGCGAGGACTTCGCCAGCGCGACCGGATCGGTGGCAGCCTCGTCGGCCACGACGGGCACGCCGACTTGCTCCGCGAGCAGCTTCAGCTGTTCGATGGCGGCCGGCCGGCGAAGGTCGCAGGCGACGAGCAGCGGCCGGCGCCCGCCCTTTTTGATCTGCAGTGCGAGCTTTCCGGCCGCGGTCGTCTTTCCCGAGCCCTGCAGCCCGGCCAGCATGATCACGGTCGGCGGTCGCTGCGAGAACTTCAACGGTTCGGAGTCGCCGCCGAGGATCCCGACCAACTCCTCGTTGACGATCTTGACGACCTGCTGCGCCGGGGTCAGCGTCCTGGTGACCTCCTCGCCGACCGCACGTTCGCGAACGCGCGAGACGAAGTGCCGGACGGTCTGAAGATGCACGTCGGCCTCGAGGAGCGCCAAGCGCACCTCTTTGAGCACCTCATCGACGTCGTCCTCACTCAAGCGTCCACTACCGCGCAGGCGGCGAAACGCTGCTTCCAGGCGATCGGTCAGAGAATCGAACACGGCGACGGATTCTACAGGCCCTCAGCTGGGCACGGATCACAATTCGATCCTTCACTGAATTAGCGAACATTCTGCTGGGCGGCAGGAACCCCTGCTGGCCCTGATGAATGGTCATCGCATGACGAGGACCAAAGCAGGGGCCGCACGCATCATCGGCATCGGAATCAGCCTGCTTCTTGCCGCAGCACCCGCGACCTCAGCTACATCCGAGGAGATGCCGTGCGAAACGATCCTTTCTCAGCTGCCCCGGGTTGACGAAGTCCAGCGTCTTCCGTCGTTGGTCTGTGAACGCACCGTCCCGGCAGGGACACACTCGCTCTCTCTTTACTGGTCGGACTCGATCAACAAGACGTCCCCCTTAGCCGTTGGTCATGTCCAACTGGTGGTGGCCTCGGAAGACTTGAGCGTCTTTGGTTTTGCCATTTGCGACGTTCACACCTGGGCCGCGGTTGACTGTCGCACCCAAGGACATAACTTCGCACTCTGGGGGAGTTCCCCGGGCCCGTACAACTGGGGATTCGGTATCAGGTTCACCTCTGTAGAACCGGTTCGGATCTTCTTCAGCGTGGGAGAAACGAGGGTAACGCAGCAGGTCGCCACCCACGCCGCTAACGGCTACTTCTCCCTCAGCATCGACGGTCGAGTACCCCGCTAGGGCTTCAGATCCTGGAGCGTGCGAAGAGCAAGGGAAAGCAGAACGAGCCCTAGTCGATGAGTGCGTCGATGAAGGCTGCGGGGTCGAAGTCTTGGAGGTCTTCGGGGGTTTCGCCGACGCCGACCAGCTTGACCGGCAGGTTCAGCTCTTGTTGGACGGCGATGACGATGCCGCCTTTGGCCGTCCCGTCGAGCTTGGTGAGCGCGACGGACGTCACGCCGACGGCATCCAGGAACGCGCGGGCCTGAACGATCCCGTTCTGTCCGGTGGTCGCGTCGAGCACGAGCAGCACTTCGTCGGGCGGGCCGGCTTCGCGTTCGACGACACGGCGGATCTTGCTGAGTTCCTCCATCAAGTTCGTCTTGGTATGGAGGCGGCCGGCGGTGTCCACGATGAGCACGTCGGCGCCGCGCGACTTCGCGACCTTGACGCCGTCGAAAGCGACGGCGGCCGGGTCGGCGCCGGGCGCATGACGGACCAGCTCGGCACCGCTGCGTTCTGCCCATCGCTGGAGTTGCTCGTCAGCGGCGGCACGGAAGGTGTCGGCAGCGGCAAGGACGACCTTCTTCCCTTCACGGTGCAGCCGGAGCGCGAGTTTTCCGATCGTAGTGGTCTTGCCGGTGCCGTTGACGCCGGTGACGATCCACACCGTCAGGCCATCGGTCTTGCGTGTCATGTGGCGCTCGCCGTCTCCGATGATGCCGAGCAGGTTGTCGCGGAGCTTTCCGACGAGCTCGTCCGGCGAGACCTTCTTGGCGGTTTCACGCAGGTCTTCGACGATCTTCATGGTCGCGGCCACGCCGACGTCGGCTTGAAGGAGGATCGCTTCGACGTCTTCCCAATCCTCCTCGGTGAGCTGTGAGCGCTTGAAGACGCCGACGAGCGCTTGCCCGAAGCCGGAGCGCGACTTGAAGAGCCGCTCGCGAAGGCGCTTCTTCGGCGGGATCTCCTCGACGACTTCTTCTTCGACCGGCGGCGCCTCGACCGGCGGCGCTGCAGCGGGCGGCGCTTCGACCAGGGGCGCGGGCGCTTCGACCGGGGGAACTTCGACCGCGGGCGCGGGAGCTTCGGGGGTCGGCGCCGGGGGGGCGGGAGCGGGGGCGGCGGGAGCCGGGGCCGGCGGTGCGGCTTTCGGCTCGACCTTTGGTTCGACCTTTGGTTCGGCGAGAGGCACCGGCGGCGCTTCCGGCTTGGCTCCCGGCGCGGGCGGTGCTTGTGGCGGAGTGCGGCGGCCGGGGCGGATGAAGCCGACGATGACGGCGATGAGCACGACGACGGCGATGCCGACGTAGAGGAACAGGTATGCGGGTCCGTCCATGACGAGCGGCTACCTTACCCGACGCATGGCGCCATCGTTTTGGGTGCAGGAGAGTTGGTTTCCGGATGCTGATGCACCCAAAGACTAGAGCGTGGCGGGCTCGTCGAACTTCTGGGCGAGGACGCGCGTGACGCCGTCGTTGCCCATGGAGATGCCGTACAGGATGTCGCCGACCTCCATCGTGCGCTTCTGGTGCGTCACGATCAGGATTTGCGAGGCGTCCTTGAATTCGCGAACCAGCTCGAGGAACCGGTGCAGGTTCACGTCGTCGAGCGCCGCCTCGACCTCGTCGAGCAGGTAAAACGGCGACGGGCGCGCGCGGAAGATCGACGACAGCAGCGCGATCGCGACGAGCGAGCGCTCGCCGCCCGACAGCAGCGAGATCCGCTTGACGCGCTTTCCGCCGGGCCGCGCCTCGATGTCGACGCCGGTGTCGAGCATGTTGCCGGGATCGGTCAGCGTCAGCTTCCCCTCACCGCCGGGGAACAAGCGAACAAAGACATCTTCGAACTCGCGGCGCACGTCGTCGAACGCGGCGGCGAACATCTCGACGATCTTCGTGTCCACCTCGTCGACGACGGCAAGCAGATCTTTGCGTGACTTCTTCAGATCGGTGACCTGCTCGGTCAAGAAGGCATGCCGGTCCACCAGGCCCTGATACTGCTCCATCGCAATTGGATTCACACGGCCGACCATCGCCAGCTTGCGCTCGAGCACGTTGGCGCGGCGGCGCAGGTCATCCACGTCGTCGTCGGCCGAGACCTCGGCCCGGGCCATGGCCTCCTCGGGCGACAGGTCGTGCTCGGAGCGCAGACGCTCGATCATCGAGGCCAGCCGATGCGAACGTTCGGCGCGCGCGAGGTCGCTGCGGTGGGCCATCTCGCGAACCTCTTCCGCGCTCGTTTCCGTTTCGCGACGCTCGCGGCGGGCTTCGGCCAGTTCGGCGGCGCAGCGGGTGCGGCGCTCCTCCACCGCGAACCGCGCGCGACGCGCCTCCTCGATCCAGATCTCGAGCCGGTCGCGGGTGACCACGGCCGCGGCTGCGATCGCCGCCGCCTTGCGCGACGCGGCGATCCGCGCCTCGCGCGAACGTTCCCACTCCTGGCGCTCTTGCGCGACGCGCAGAGCGCGCGACTTTAGCTCTTCGACGCGGCGCGCGACGGTTCGCTCGCGCTCGGCGAGCCCTCCCAGATGCAGCGAGCGCTCGGCGGCGCGCCGCTCGACGGCGGCCATCTGTCCGGCGTCGATCACCGGCCGTTCTTCCGCGACCGCGCGGGCCAGGCGCGATTCGACCGCGGAAAGCTTTTCGGTGTCGCCGACGAGACGCTCCTCCATCTCTTGCACGCGGCCGGCCATCATCGCGTCTTCGCGCTGCGCCGCGTGATCTTCGCGCTCGAGTTCCGCGAGGTGGTCGGCGACGCCGGTGAGCTCGGCATCCACCTCGTTGCCCTGCCGCATCAGCTCGGCTACGCGCTGCCCGGCGTCGCCGGCGTCCCCCGCCGCGCGTTCCGATTCCATCCGCGCGCTCGCCAGCCGTTGCGCGTTCTCGCGAATTCCCGCATCGACGGCGGCGAGCTCGGCACCGACGTCGCGGCCGAGTCCCTCCGGATCGCCGCCCGACAGGACGCCGCCGGCGATGCGATCGCCGTCGCGCGTGACTACGGTGATTCCGGGATGCTCCGCCGCGATCCGCCAGGCCGCGTCCAAGTCCTCGGCCAGCGCGATGCCGCGCAGCAACGCACGCACCGCGTCGGGACTCTGCTGGATCGCATCCTCGGCGGTTCGGATGCCCGCCGGGATCGTCGCGACCGCTCCGTCGGCGACGAAGACACCGCGGCCGCCCGACGACTTCAGCGTGCGAATCGCCTGCAGGGCATCTTCGGGACGCGCGGCGACGATCGCGCCGGCGACGGGCTCCAGCGCCGCCTGCGCGGCGCGCTCCCATCCGGCCGCCGGCCGCACGGTTTCGCGGAGGACGGCGACGAGGCCGGGAATCGTTCCGATCAGATTCGCCGGGGTTCCGCGGGCGGCTTCTTCGGCCAGCACGGCTCGGCGCGCGTCGAGCGCGTCGGCGCGGCGCTCCAGGTCTCGTAGCCGCTGCGCGGATTCGTTCGCGGCCGCCTGCGCTTCGCCGAGCGCGGCGCGCGCCTCGTCGAGAGCCGCCTCGAGCTGGCCTTCTCGATCGTCGAGGATGCGCAGCTCGTCGGCGGTGGTCTTGATCTCGTCTTCGCGGGCTTGCCTGCGGCGCGCCAGGAACGCGCGACGCTCGGCCAGCCGCCGGCGTTCCTCCTCGGCCGCGTGCACGGCCGCGCGCAGCGCGGCGCGTTCGCCTTGGAGGTGCACGATTTCCTCGCGTGCTTTCGCGGCCGCCTCTTGCGCGGCGGTCAGCGCGCGCCATTCCTGTTCCGCCTCGCGCGCGTGCTGCTCGGCCCGTTCGCGCTCGGCGCGGATGGATTCAAGCTCCGCTTCGGTTTCGGCGATCAGTTCGGGCGGCGGGGCCTGGCCTTCCGGGGCGCGCACCGCCAGCTCGTCCAGGTGTCGCGCGCGTTCGTCGGCGAGCCGCGCAAGTCCGGCGACTCGCTCGCGCGCGGACGACAGCCGGTACTCGGTGGAAAGGGCCGACTCGGCGGCCGACGACGACGCAGCCGATTCGGTCTCGAGTCGCTCGACCGCCGCGGACAGTTCCCGCAGTCGCGCCGCGAGCTGCTCGGCTTCGGCGTTCAGCCGCGCTTCGGCCTCCCGGTCTCCCTCCTCGGCGACGATCGCATACTCGTGCACCCACAGGCGGAGCGTCACCGCGGCCAGATCCGCCTGAATCTGCGCCGAGCGCTTGGCCGTCTCGGCTTGCTGTTCGAGCGGCCGGATCTGCCGGCGAAGTTCCCCGATCACGTCGCCGAGCCGCTCGATGTCGGTATCGGTGCGGTCGAGCTTGCGGACGGCACGTTCTTTGCGGCGCCGGTACTTCAAGATTCCGGCGGCCTCTTCAATGTAGGCGCGGCGCTCCTCGGGACGCGCCTGCAGGACGCCGTCGAGCTGCCCCTGCCCGACGATGGTGTGAAGCTCGCGGCCGATGCCGCTATCGGACAGAAGCTCTTGCACGTCGAGCAGACGGCACGGCGTCGCGTTGATCGCGTATTCGGAATCGCCACCGCGGAAGATCGTCCGCGTGATCGTGACTTCGGTGAACTCGATCGGCAGCAGACCCGCCGAATTGTCGATCGTCAGGGACACTTCCGCTCGGCCGGCGCCGTTGCGCTTGGGCGTGCCGGCGAAGATGACGTCTTCCATCTTGCCGCCACGCAGCGTCTTCGGGCCTTGCTCGCCGAGCACCCAGGCGATCGCGTCGGACAGATTCGACTTGCCGGACCCGTTCGGCCCGACGATGACGGAGACGCCCGGCGTGAACTCGAGCGTGGTCTTGTCGGCGAACGACTTGAACCCTTGAAGGGACAGGGATTTGAGAAACACGGCCGATGCTAGCACGACGCGTGTAGCCCCCCACGGATGCGTGCCTGTGGAAAACGAAGGGGGAAACGTGGCCCGAAAATAGAAGAACGCCCCGCGAAGGGGCGCTCATCTCGGGGCCTTCGGGATGGCCCCCTACTTCCGCTACGCCATTGCCTTGACTTCGTCCATCTTCGCGTCTGCGATCGCGCGGAGCGCCATCACTTCTGCTTCGGCGGACTGCAATGACTTCTCCAGCTCGGCGACCTGTGCCTTCAGCTCTGCGATCTGCTTGAGCAACACGTACGCACGAGGCTCTCCGAGGTACCCGAAGAGCGCTTTCGACATATCTCGACCCCCTTTAAGGGCTCGGTTGGCCGCTAGTTTTTCTTCCCGTGACCGCCGGGCAGGATCGCCGCCCAGGGGTTCACAAGAGGACTATAACCCAGCCCGCCGACCATGAGAAGTCCCGGACGGGAACTTTTCTCTGGAAAGTTTTGGAACATCGCTTGCGTGTTTTCCCTTTCGGGTCGTTCCGTGCTGTCTTCCTCTGGAAGAAAGATCCACTCTTGGTAGGTCACAAGATTCGAAAGCCGCGCTCGCCGCTGGGCTCTTCCGGATCGGCGTCCACGCTCGACACCGCCGCATGCTCGGGGCCTCGGCGACACCACGCGACCAACGAATCCACCGATGCCTCGGGGCCTTCGAAAACGGCCTCAACCCGGCCGTCGTCGAGGTTGCGGACGGAGCCGGCCACGCCCGCGCGCCGTGCCTGCTCGGCGGTGGCCGCACGAAAGAAGACGCCTTGGACGCGGCCGGCGACGAGCACGCGAATGCGAACGACCACGGACGCGGATCAGTAGCGCGGCAGGCTGGGATCCACCTGCGCCGCGTAGGCTTCGAGCCCTCCGTGCAGATGCTTGACGTTCTTGAGACCGACCTCGTGCAAATAGCGCAACACTTGCGCGGAGCGCGCCCCGACCTTGCACAGGACGACCACGTTTCCGCTCTGCGGGATCTCCGAGAGCCGGTCCAGCACCTCGTTCATCGGAATGAGATGCGAGTCGGGCAGATGGACGATCTCGAACTCGTGCGGGTCGCGCACGTCGAGCAGATAGACGTCTTCCTTGCCGCGCAAGTCCTCGAGCTCGCGCGGCGTGATCGAAAGCTGCGCCGCAAACTGTGCGACGTCGTCGGTAACGCCGCAGAACGCGTCGTAGTCGATCAGCTCGGTGACCGTCGGATTCTTCCCGCACACCGGGCACTCGGGATCTTTGCGAACCTTTAGCTCCCGAAAGGTCAGCTCGAGTGCGTCGTAGATGAGCATGCGTCCGATCATCGGCTCGCCGGCTCCGGTGATCATCTTCACGGCCTCCGTGGTCTGGAGGGAGCCGACCGTTCCGCACAACATCCCCAGCACGCCGCCCTCGGCGCACGACGGCACCATGCCCGGCGGCGGCGGCTCTGGGAACAGGCATCGATAGCACGGCCCGTACTCGGCCCAAAACACCGAAAGCTGACCGTCGAACCGATAGATGGAGCCCCAGACGTACGGTTTGCCGAGCAGCACGCACGCATCGTTGACCAGATAGCGAGTCGGGAAGTTGTCGGAGCCGTCCACGATCAAGTCGTAGTCCCGGAACAGATCGAGCGCGTTATCGCTCGTCACGAAGGTTTGGTGCTTGACGACGTTCACATTCGGATTGATCTCGCGAAGCCGGTCCTCGGCCGAATCCAGCTTCGGCCGGCCGACATCCGAGGTGCCGTGCATGATTTGGCGCTGAAGATTCGTCTCGTCCACGACATCGAAATCCACCAGCCCGATCGTGCCGACGCCGGCGGCCGCCAGGTACATCGCCACCGGTGATCCGAGCCCGCCGGCCCCGATGCACAGGACCTTCGCGTTCTTCATGCGCTTCTGCCCCGTCATCGCCACGTCCGGGATGATCAGATGGCGCGAGTAGCGACGGATCTCGTCGTTGGTCAGCGAATCGACCGGCTCGACGAGCGGCGGTGGCCGCCGTAGGCCGTTCTGACCGGTCTGATCGGGACTGTGATCGGGCATTGGCACGTTCTCCCTCGTGTGAACGTTGGAATCATACTAACGCCGTCGGATTTTGGAGAAATTCCTTCTCCCGCTTCTGTGCTTTCTTCCTCTTTTCGCCCCGCACCCCTGGGCGCGCCCCCGCCCCAGCTGACCCATCGGGGCGCCCGGAATGACAACGATGGAGGATGGCCTCGCGATTCCGGTCCCCGCAGGATGGTCCCGCAGGATGACTGAAGGCGTCGGCGCCCGCCGGCCGAGCGCCTGGGAGAGGACCACATATGTCACGGTTTACGCGCACGAGCATCGCTCACATCGTCGCGCTTGCCGTGGCGACCGGGTCTTTGATCGCCGCGCCGCTCGTCGCGTCGCCCGCTGCGGCGGCAACCGGCTCCGTCTGGGATGCCCGGCAGATCGACGGAGTCCCGAACAGCTTCTACTGGGCCGTGATCGTCGGCGTTACCGACTATGCGGGATCCACCGGCGACTCTTTCGGATCGGCGCAGGACGCGTGGGCGCTGCGCGACTATCTGCTGAGCCTCGGGTGGCGTCCCGATCACATCTACATGGTGACAAGCTTGTCCGCGAGCCGCTATCAGATTCTGCGCGCCATCGGCTGGCTGGCGAGCAAGTCCAACAGCCGCTCGCTCGCCGTGTTCCACTATTCGGGTCATGAAAAGCCGTTCCGCACGTGGGCGGACGGCGACGGCGAAACCCAGGACGTGGCCATCTGGGCGTCCGACAACCGATACATCCTCGACGGCGAGCTCGGCCGCGAATTGGGCCGCGTCAACGCCTACCGCATGTGGATCCATATCT
The DNA here is from genome assembly GCA_036398095.1 of Actinomycetota bacterium. Classification (GTDB taxonomy): domain Bacteria; phylum Actinomycetota; class AC-67; order AC-67; family AC-67; genus DASWHR01. The sequence continues at coordinate 9,655 of DASWHR010000043.1, read as the reverse complement.
CCGCCTGCCGGGCAGCCGGCTTCAGCGACCCGGGAATGTCCAAACCGAACCGCGTGATCACCTGGGCGTCCGCTCCGTTCGAACTCGCCTTCGTCACGCCCGCGCTCGGCCATACCTGGTTCGGATACTTCACGATCGTCGACGGGATGCGAAACAAACGAGCCGACGCCAACCGCGACGGCAAGGTGAGCGTCGAGGAGGCGTTCTGGTATTCGCGCGGCCCGGTTATGAGCTACACGCAAGGCCGGCAGCATCCCTGGATGAGCGATCGCTGGTCGGGGGAGTTCACATTGGCTCCCCCTCGCTAACGCCTGCGGCGAGCGCGGGCAGCGGGCTCGGGCGACCGGCGCGGCGGGCGCCGGCGGGATTGCCCCGTACAATTGACCCGAAGCCGGGCGATCCCTTCGAGCGGAAGGAACGCGGCCGGTCCGCACCGAAACATCACGAAAGCCTATGACTCGCACTCGCCTGGTTCGCCATCTTTCGACGGCCGTCGTCGTTGTCCTGTCCGCCTCGGTGGTCGTGGCCGGCGTCCGGGTGTCGGCACGCATGGCGATCGAGCCGCCCGAGACCGCCGCGGCCGGATTGGCGCTGCGCTTCATCGAACCGGATCCGAACGCGATCCCCTTCCCCGTCACCGATGAGGGCCCGCCCCCTCCCACGCTTCCCGCCGAACCCGCGCAAGCGGCCGCGCGCGCGCCGATCCCGGCGGCGATCACGGCGGCGCACCGGAACGCGCGCCAGATCGAAGGCAACCCGGCTAGTTTCCATTGGGCGCTGTTGATCGGAATCAACGACTACGCGGGTCGCACGCGCGACAACATCGGCTCGTATCAAGACGCCGTCGCGCTGCGCCAGCTCCTGGTCGCCCACGGATGGCTTCCCGATCACGTGCTGCTCATCGGAAACCGTTCGGCGACGATGCCGCAAGTTCGCGAAGGCCTGAAATGGCTCGCGTCGAAAGCCGATGCGCGCTCGGTCGTGGTGTTCCATTACTCGGGGCACGAAAAGCCTTTCAAGAGCGACGTGGATCGCGACGGCGAGCGGCGCGACGTCGGCCTGTGGCTCTCCGACAACAGCCTGATGTCGGACGGCGAGCTGGGCGCGTCGATGGGCCGGGTGGCGGCGGCGAAGATGTGGATCAACATGGCCGTCTGCCGCGCCGGGGGTTTCGACGATAGGGGCATGTTCGCTCCGGGCCGTCTGCTGACCTACTCCTCGCCCGAATCCGAGCTGAGCTACGAAGATCCGAAGGTCAACTATTCGGTGTTCGGCTACAACACCGTCGTGCGCGGCATCAAGATGGGACTCGCCGACTTGAACGAGGACGGCGTCGTCACCGTCCAGGAAGCGTTCGAGTACGGGCGCCCGCTGGTGCTGGACCGCACGGGCAACCGGCAGCATCCGTTCATGAAGGATCTGCTGGGCACGGGCTTCGACCTTCGCATCGGCCTGTGAAAATCGGACGGGTCAACTTCGGACCCGGGACGTCGCAAAGGAGTCGCACGATATGAAGGGTCGTCTGTTTCGCGCATCGATCGCGCTGACCGCGCTGGTGGCGGGGGGACTCGCCGCCGCGCCCGCGCCGGCTGCCGCCAAACCCGTGCAGACGGTGGAGGGCACCGTCACCGCCATGACGCGCTTCCCGGCCGACGCCACCTACAGCACCTGGGTGAAGCCGCAGCGGGATGTGTACAACACCACCGGGCAGAGCGGCCAGGCAGGCGCGGTGTTCGAGGTAGGCAAGAAGAGCTGGGGCGGACGGTTCGCGCTGGAGCTTGTGAACGGCGCGACCGGGCGCGAAGACCTGGACGTGACCTTCTACTCGGACATGACCGCGCCGACGACCAGCGGCGACAAGACCACGCGCACCGCCGGCGGGGAGACCGGGGTGGTTCCGTCCGGCACGACGCATGCGATCGTGTCGCTGTTCACCGGTGCCGACGCCGACTTCGTCTATCGCGGCTACGCGCCGGTGCCGGGAAAGGCGACGAAGCTGTCGGTGCCCGCGCTCCCCAAACCGGGCATCCACGCGTCTTACGGCAAGGCCCCCTCGCCGCTTTCGACGGCGATGAAGCGCAAGTCGCACGTCGTGATCGCCTTGGTCGACACCGGAATCAACCCGTATCACGTCGCGTTCCGCCGTCCGCATTCGGTCGTGCATCCGAGCCAGTACATCGAGGGCTTCCCGAAGAATGCGGCCGCGCTCGGGCTTCGCGTCGGCGCGAAGGACTACGTCGCCGCGCGCAACGCCGACGATGGACCGGTGTGGAGCAAGGTGAAGGAACGCACGCTGTATTGGATTCCCGGAACGAACATCATCGGCGCGTATTCGCAGAACGACTACTACTCGACCCTTCCTGAACTCGGCGACGCTCCGATCGACGGCGTCAAGAACATGCCGCGTCCGATCATCGACGACTCGGGCCACGGCACCGGCGTGTCGAGCGTGTCGGCCGGCGCGGTCTACGGATCGAATCCCGATGCGCTGATCGTGATGGTCGAAGGGCTCGGCGCGGATGCGGTCGCGTGGGCCGCGAAGCAACCATGGATCGATGTCATCTCCGGGTCCTACGGCGACCCCGCCTCCGTCCCCTACACCACGGCGGTCCCGCGCATCGGCCGCGACCACACGCCCATCGACGCAGTCAACGACGAGGTCGGCGAAGTCGACGGACGTGAGTATGAGCACACGGGGCCGTTCGTGCTCCGCGACGGGCGCACCGCCTGCTTCAGCGCCGGCAACGGCCTGTCCCGCACCGGACTTGCCTACGACCGCTACTCGTCGATCCGGCCCACGTCGGGGCCGTCGTGGGTGATCACGGTCGGCGCGGTCAGTCCGCGCAATCAGCAGGACTACGGATGGCATTCGGCGCCCGTGGACGTGTCCTCCTACGGCTCGCACGTGCCGGCCGCGAGCTATGCCTCGACCGACGCGCGCATCGACTTCGGCGGAACGTCCAGCGCGGCGCCGATCACCTGCGGCGTGTTCTCGAAGGCGCTGCTCGAGGCCCGCAATTCGCTGGGCGACCGTCGCGAGGGAATTCACAGCGTGCGTGGAACGCGCGTCCCCGCGGCCGGCAAGCGCGGCAAGGGACTGCTGGCCGACGGCGTGCTGACCCGTGCCGAGTTGCACGAGGCCGTCCTGAAGACGGCCCTGCCGGCTCCGTTCGATCCGGAGACCTACCTGTACGAACCGGTCCCCACGATCCCCGACACGCCCGCCGCCTACACGCAGCAGGGATACGGCGTCGCGAACCCGATGTCGGGACGCTACGCGGTCGCCGTGATCACCGGACGGTTGCCGATGCCCGATCGAAGCGACGTCGATCGGTGGATCGCCGCGATGGACGCGATCCGCGACGCGCTCTGGAATCCCGCCGACTACGCCGGCTAGACCTGGCACTGAGGGCAAAAGTAGGTGCTGCGGTTGGACCAGCGCTCGCGCACGATGGGGGTGCGGCAGCGGCGGCACGGCTGGCCTTCGCGGCCGTACGCCTTCAAGTGGTCTTGCATCGAGCCCGCCACACCGTAGAGATCCTTGTACGTCTCGTCCTCCAGCGTGACGCCGCGATGACGAATGCCGTCCTGCAGCACCTCTTGGATCGCGCGATACAGACGGCGCACCTCTTGCGAGGTGAGCGAATCGGAAAGCCGGTCGTGGCGAAGACCCGAGGCCCAAAGGATCTCGTCGGAGTAGATGTTGCCGATCCCGCTGATGAACTTCTGGTCCATCAGCAGCGTCTTGAGCTTCACTTGCCGGCCGACCAGCAATCCTGAGAAGTACTGCCACGTGAAGGAGTCTTCGAGCGGGTCGATCGCGATGTGCTGCAACTCCTTGACCCCGTCGAGGGCGTCGCGCGCGCTGACGAACAATTCGCCGAACTGGCGCATGTCGACGAAGCGCAGCTCGCCGCCGGTGACGAACTTGATGATCACGTGCGTGTGCTTGTCCGGCGCCTTGCGTCCGGTGGCCCGCTCGACATGGCCGCTCATCCCGAGATGCATCACGAGCACGTCGTCGGAGTCCAGACCCAGCAGGATGTACTTGCCGCGTCGTTCGATCTTGGTGATCTTGCGGCCGGCAAGGCGGTCGGTGAACTCCTTGCGCGTCTTGTGGCGACGGATGATGCGCGGCAGCTTGACCGTGACGTCTTTGACCTTGCGGCCGACGACGTCACGCTCGAGATCCTTTCGAACGATCTCGACTTCGGGAAGCTCGGGCATTTAGCCTCGTGCTCCCGTGCGGCCCGGAGGGAGATCCGCATCGTCCGCACGAAGACGCTCGACGGCGACGTGAGCCGCGGCTTGCTCGGCCTCTTTCTTGGACCGTCCTTCGCCGGATCCGAATTCCCGGCCGGCGAGCCGGACCGTGGCGCGAAACCGCTTCGCATGGTCGGGTCCGGACTCGACGATGCGATACTCGGGTAACGACCCCATGCGCGCGGCCGCCATCTCCTGCAAGCTGGTCTTGTAGTCCTGGACCGTGCCGCCTTCGACGCGCCCAAGAATGCGCGGCAGGAACAACTGAAGGATCACGCGGGAGGCTGCATCGATGCCCATGTCCAGGTAGATCGCGCCGAAGACGGCCTCGAGCGTGTCCGAAAGGATGGAGGGCTTGTCGCGTCCGCCGGTCATCTCTTCGCCGCGGCCGAGCAGCACGTCGGTGCCGAGGTCGATCTCTTTGGCCACGTCGGCGAGCACGGTCATGTTGACCAGCGCCGCGCGCATCTTGGCCAGGTCGCCTTCGGCGAGGTCCGGGAAGTTCGCGTAGAGCGCATCGGTGACCACGATGCCCAGCACCGCGTCACCGAGGAACTCGAGCCGCTCGTTGGTCGGCAGACCGCCCTGCTCGTAGGCGAAGGAGCGGTGCGTGAGGCAAAGCGTCAGCAACTCGCGGCTTCGAAATCGAACATGCAGCCGCTGTTCCAGCGGCGTCGGGCCGGGCTTGGTCGCGCGCCGGCGAAACAATCGCATCACTCGACCGGCAGCACCTGTCGCCCGGCGTAGGTCCCGCAGTTGGGACACGCGCGGTGGGGAAGCTTCGGCTTCTTGCATTGCGGGCACTCGGCGTAGGACGGCGCCGACGCCGACCCGAACCACTGCGACTTGCGCGAGCGCGTCCGGGTCTTGGCTTTCCTTCGCTTCGGAACGGGCATTGCCTACTCCTCCATCGTGTCGCGGAGCCGCTGCAGCGGCTCCCATCGAATGTCCACCGTCTGCTGCGCATGTCCGCAATCGGCTGCGTTGAGGTCCTCGCCGCACGTCGCGCACAACCCCTTGCATGCGGGATCGTGGAGGGGATTGTCGGGCACGGCCAGCAGGACCGCATCCCGGATCGCCGGGACGAGATCGATCTGATCGTCCCAGATCACGAACCCTTCCTCGACCTCCGGCAGATCCGGGTAGGTGTAGACCTCGTGCAGATCCACGGCGAAGTCGGCGGCGAAATCGGCCAAGCATCGCGAGCACTCGAGCACGAACGTCCCAGAGACCTGACCGGTCACAAAGACGCCCTCGGCGAGCGCTTCGAGCAACAAGGAAGCATGGAGCGCCCCGTCCCCGGCGACCCGTCCCAGGCCCACTTCCAGGCCGGGGACGTGCGCGTCGAAGTCCAGGGGCTTCGAGCCACCCGGACGGCGCACGAGATCCCCGACTTCGATGGTGAGGGGGTTTTCGGACAGCAAGGCAACACCGGACCTGGTCATGGGCGCCACAGAATAGCACAGCGGGTTTACACCGGTTCCGACCTAGGTTTCCCCTACGGCGAGCCGACAATTCACGCGAAGTGAAACAAGGATGCTTGCTTCGCGGCAGAGGATTTTCCGCAAACAGATAGAAATTCCATTCGGGGGATATGCCTGGCCTGGACCATTCGTGTAAGAAGCGTCGCCTATCCCACGTATATCCCCCTACGTCGCGGTTTTCTACGGGCAACGCATCGGAATTTTCTACGGGCCCACCCGGCCCAAGGGGGGAAGGGATGCGAACGCGCACGTCTTGGAGCAGGACCCGTCTGATCGTCGCCCTGTCGATGCTGGTCGCGGCCACCGCGACCTCGTCAATGGGATCGGCGAGCCCGCTTCCGGCACACAAAGTCGATCCGGGGGTGGTCTCCGCGCTGCTGGCCGGCGAGAACCCCGTCAACGTCATCGTGTCGGGTCACCCGCACGTTGGCATCAACGCCGATTCATTCCCATCCAGATCCGCGGCCAAGGCCGCGCTGTCCGCACGGTCGGCGGACTTCTTCGACGCCGTCCGTGACACCGTCCGCGAAAACGGTGGCAGCGTCCTGGAAACCTGGGGCGTCGGCCCGGCCGTTCACGTCATGGCCTCGCCCTCAACCATCGACGCGCTGGCGAGTTTGCCCGAGGTTGCCAAGATCGAGCACGACGCGCCCGACGCGGTCGGCCTGATCCAGCCGATTCCGGCCACGGGACTTGAGCCCGCCAACACCGGAGGACGCCAGCAACTCCAGGCCGAGGACATCTGGGCCCTAGGTTTCCGCGGCGAGGGCATCAACATCTCCTTCATCGACACCGGCATCGACCCGGCGCACGAGGCGTTCAAGAACGCCGACGGATCCAGCCGCATCACCGCCTGGAAGGACTGGGTCGGCACGTCGCCGACGCCCTACGACGACCAGGGCCACGGCACGCACGTGGCCGGCACGGGCGCGGGCTCGGACCTGTACAACGACCCGACATTCGGGCTCTATCAGGAAGTGGGGGTCGCGAACCGGGCGACGATCATGGTCACCAAGTTCCTCGACTCGACCGGTGGCGGCTCGTTCGCCAACGCGATCAACGCGCTGCAGTGGAGCTACGACAACGGCGCCGACATCACCTCGAACTCCTGGGGCGGGACGTGCTCGGGCAGCCTCGGTGTGATCCAGGTGGTCCGGCAGCTGACGGATCTGGGGATGCTGTCGGTCTTCGCGGCCGGCAACTCGGGCGGCACCGGCACGATCGGCGGACCCGCCTGCGGCGAGTCGGCCCTATCCGTCGGAGCGATCGACCAGAACAAAGTGATCGCATCGTTCTCCAGCCGCGGGCCGTGCTCGGATCCCGACACTGGCTCCGGGTCGCGCATCTGCCCAGACATCGTCGCCAAGGGCGTGGCCGTCCGCTCGTCGGCGTCACGCGGCTCGTGCACGCTGTGCAACGCGACGGGCTACACCTCCCTCAACGGGACGAGCATGGCCACGCCGCACGCGGCCGGAGCCGTCGCGCTCGCCGAGCAGATGAAGCGCTTCTACACGGGCACGGGCTGGGACACCGTCGCTCGCGCCGAAGAAGAGGTCTTCAAGCTGACCGCAGAGGATCTGGGAACGGCCGACCCCGACAACAGCTACGGCTGGGGTCTTCCGCAGTTGCTCAACGTCTACGCGTTGGTCAACGCCACGGACGAAGCGCTCATCATCGACACGTTCTCGATGACCAAGACCGTCGTTCGTCAGGGCGACAGCTCGACGCTTTCGTTCGGCGTGCGAAACCTTGGCGGCGCGATCGCAACCGGGGCGTTCACCGCGAAGTTGATCGACCCGAACGCGGGCGAGACGATCATCAAATCGTCCACCCCCAGTCTGGGGCTGCTCGACGGCGAGAGCGCGACGCACAACCTGGTCGTGGGCGGCTCGCTGGTCCCGGGAGACTACACGTTCCAAGGAACGTTCGACTACACCTGGCAGGACGGCAACGGGGACACCCAGACGGGGTCGGTGTTACGTGAGGGCGTCATCAAGGTCGCGCGGGTCTTCATCGAAATGACCCTGGCCGGCCTGGAGTCCGAGGTTCTGCCGATCCTTCCGCAAGACGTTACGTTCACGGCAACCAACACCGGCAACGAAGACGCCTCCGGCGTCGTGATCGAAGCGACGTTCCCGGACGAGTACCTGTTCCTGCCGGGAGAGAACTTCACGCCGGCGAACCTGAACTCGCGATTCGCCAACCCGACGCCAACCCGCATCGTGGAGGACCGCACGTTCGGCCGCATCACGCTGGTGTTCGACGTCGGAACGCTCGCACAGGGCGATTCGTTCTCGTTCACCGCAACGCTGATTCCGACCGTTCCCGGCCTCTACCGCACGCTGACCGTCGCCAAATTCAAGGACGGGGCAGGCAAGGGCTTCGCGCAGGGCTCCACGACCGAGCAGTCGGTGGTGCTGCCGGAATGACGCATGACCGCAAGGGACGTTCGCAGGCACACAAGGGGGGAAGTGCACGATGAACGCATCACGATCCCGGCTTCGGCGAGTGTTGCTCGCCCTGGCCATCGCCATCGGCGTACTGGGAGCAAACGCCGGAAGCGCCGCTCCCATCGTCGACCTGTCGCTCGGCTCCGTATTCACCGAGGACTTCGAAGCCGGCGACGGTGACTTCGTCGCCTCCGATCCGGTCGCTCCCGCGATCGTGTCGTCGTGGGCGCACGGCATCCCGACGAGCGGGCCCGGTGTGGCCGCCTCCGGAGTAAACGTGTGGGCGACCAACCTGTCGGGACTCCACCTCGCCAGCGAATGCTCGGCGTTGCTGTCGCCTCCGATCACGATCCCGGCCGGCTCGACCGCGTCGGTGTCGTTCCTGGAGTGGCACCACCTGCAGATGAGCACCACGCTCGCCAACGACGCCGGGCGCCTGTACGTCACGCCCGACAACGGCGACTCGTACTCGCTCGTCACGCCGGCCGGCGGCTATACCTCGCCGAACATGGGCATCACCGCGCGAGCATGTCAGCGGGACGTGCCGACCGGTGAGAAGGGCATCTCAGGCCCGACGACAAGTACCACGCCGCCGGCCCCGACCTACACGCCGATCACGACCGACATCAGCGCCTTCGCCGGTCAGACGGTCCGCTTCGCGATCGCCTTCGCCTCGGACTCGTTTACGCATCGCGCGGGCTGGTACATCGACGATTTCAGCGTGACGATCGACGAGATCACGACGACGGAGGACTTCGAATCCGGCGACGGCGGCTTCACCCTTGCGCACGTTTCGGGAACGCTCCCGCACTCGTGGTCGTACGGAACGCCCACCACGGGACCGGGGAGCCCGACGAACATGTGGGCCACGAACCTGGACGGCAACTACGGACAGAATGAGTGCGCGACGCTGACGTCGCCCGAGTTCAACGTTTCGACGCTCCCGGTCGTGCCAAACGAGTTGGTGCCTTTCTTGCGGGCCCAGCTTTCGTGGGAGCAGTTCTTCGACACGACGTTCTCATCGTCCGCAGCCGGCGTCATCCAGGTCGGCGTCGACGGCGTCTATACCAACCTGACTCCGACGACGGGCTACAGCACCGGAACACCGTCGTCGTTGCTCAGCGCCTGCCTGTTCGGGGGCGGCGCCTCGACGGGCGCATATTCGGGCGGTCTCAACACCGTCGGCGATCCGCTCACGGAGATCCAGGCGGATCTGACGCCCTACATCGGCCAGGCGATCACGCTGCGCTGGGTGCTCGCCTCCACGCCCACAGCCTCGCGCGACTTGGGCTGGTACGTGGACAACGTCAACGTCGAGATGTTCTTGACGATCGGCGAGCCCGAGCCTCCGTCGCCGCAAGCACCGGGCTGGACCTCGGGCGGAACCAACAGCTCGTGGGCCTACGGCCTCGCGACCGCGGGTCCGACGGGTGAGACGGCATGGGGAACGAACCTCGG
>DASWHR010000042.1:0-49549 GCA_036398095.1 Actinomycetota bacterium | reverse complement strand
AGACCGCGTGGCGCTCGAGCGGCTTAGCGATCGTCTCGCCGTCTTTGACCGACTGCTGCACGTCGCTGGTCGCCTTGGCGACGACCGCGTTTCCGGACGTCTCTTTCACGATGTCGAGCGACTGCAGGATCGGCACGCCGGAACGGATCAGGACGCCAAGGGTGCGCGAGAAGCGCGACAGTGCGGTCTTGTGGACCAGGTCGCCGAAGATCGGAGCCTTCAGCTTGACGGCATCCCACGCGGCCCGGCCCTTGTCGGTCGCGATCCAGCGTTTGAACGCGATCGCGCCCCCGACCATGCCGGCCGCGAGCAGATACCACGCCTTCTTGATGATGTTGGAAAGCCCGATCAACACCTGCGTGGGAAGCGGCAGCTTGCCGCCCAAGTCCTTGTAGAGATTTTCGAACATCGGAACGACGAACAGCAGCATGCCCGACACGATCAGGATGACCAGGATGAACACCACGACCGGATAGGTCATGGCGCTCTTGATCTTCTGACGCAGCGCGACGTCCTTTTCGAGGTTGTCGGCAAGCCGAACCAGCACGCTGTCGAGCACGCCGCCGATCTCGCCGGCTCGGATCATCGACACGTACAGCCGTGTGAAAACCTTCGGATGCTTGGCCATCGACGCCGACAGCGACGCCCCGCGCTCGACGTCGGCGCGAACCTCGCCCACGACCCGCGCCAGAGTCTGGTTCTCCGTCTGGTCGGCCAAGATGTTGAGGGATCTCAGCAGGGACAGGCCGCTGTTGATCATGGTGGCGAACTGACGCGAGAAGACGGCGAGATCCTTCCCCTTGACGCCGTTCTTCCACGGCAGCTTGATCTCGCGCTTGACGCCTCCGGTGCTCTTTTCCTCAATCAGGATGGGCGCGTAGCCCATCTGCCGAAGCTTCGCGGCGACGGCAGCCTGATTGTCGGCCTCGAGCTGGCCGGTAACGAGCTGGCCCTGCTTGTCGCGGACCTTGTAGGCGTATGTTGCGGCCGGCACTCGCTCCTCCTATCCCCGTCCGCAGAGCTTGTTGAAGTCCTCTGCGTTGTGCGCGCGCTCGAGACCGAGCTGGTATGAGATCCGTCCCATGCGAACCAGGTCGCCGAGCGCCTGGTCCATCGATTGCATGCCGAACTTGCCGCCCGCTTGCAGCGACGAATAGATCATGTGGCTCTTGCCTTCCCGGATCAGGTTGCGGACCGCCGGCGTGGCGATCAGCACTTCGCACGCGGCGACGCGGCCGGTTCCGTCCTGCGTCGGCAGGAGCTGCTGCGTCACGATGCCCTGCAGCGACGCGGCCAGTTGCACCCGCACCTGCTGCTGCTGATGCGGCGGAAAGACGTCGATGATCCGGTCGATCGTCTGCGGCGCGTCCTGCGTGTGGAGCGTGGCGAAGACAAGATGCCCGGTCTCGGCCGCGGTCAGCGCCGTCTGGATCGTCTCCAGGTCGCGCATCTCGCCGACCAGGATCACGTCGGGGTCTTGGCGCAGCACATGCCGCAGGGCGCCGGCGAACGACTTGGTGTCGGAACCAACTTCGCGCTGGTTCACCAATGAAGACTTGTGATGGTGCAGGTACTCGATCGGATCCTCGATGGTCATGATGTGCTCGTTGCGTTCGGTGTTGATCACGTCGATCAGCGCCGCGAGGGTCGTGGACTTGCCGTGTCCGGTCGGACCCGTCACCAGCACCAGCCCGCGCGCAAGGCGCGCGAACTCGGAGACCCGGGCGGGCAGGCCAAGATCGCTCACCGAACGAATCGAGGTCGGGATCAGCCGGAACGCCGCGCCGATGGCGTCGCGCTGAAAGTAGACGTTTACGCGGAACCGCGCCCGGGCCGGCAGCGTGTAGGCCAGGTCGAGCTCGAGGTCGTTCTCCAGCTTTTCGCGTTGCCGCTGGGTGAGGATGGTGTACGCGAGCCGGCGGATTTCGACCGGATGCAGGATCGGATAGTCGTGCAGGGCGAGGAGGCGTCCGTTGACACGAATCGTCGGTGGCACTCCCGCCGTCAAATGCAGATCCGACGCGCCTTCGACGAGCGTGCGCTCGAGCAGGTCGTGCATCTGGATCTCTTTGACTTCCTCGACGACCGGGCCGGACGGCGAGGTCTCCCGGAGGAACTCCTCTTCAAGCGTAGGAGCGGACGGCGACGTGCCGCTCGCGAATCCTTCGATGGTCGCATGAATGTGACGGCGGACGGCAAGAGCGGGCTTGACCTCGAGGCCGGTCATTGCGGCGATCTCGCGGACGGCGGCGACATTGGTCGGCTCCGCCATCGCGAGCAGGAGGGAGTTGCCCTCGATCGCGGCGGGGACGACGGCGTGCTTGCGGGCGAGGTCGGTCGGAATCAAGCCGACGACGTCGGCGGTCGGCCGGCGCTTCGCGAGGTCGACGAATTCGACGCCGATCTGGCGCGCCACAGCCTCGACCAGGGTTCCTTCATCGACCAGTCCCATCTCGAGCAGGATCTTGCCGAGGAACTGTCCGGTATCCTTCTGGCGTTCGAGCGCGTCGGCCAGTTGTTCGCGCGTGATCACGCGCTCTTCGACGAGCACTTCGCCGAGCGGCTTAGGTGCGGGCACGATACCTCCTGATTGAAGTTCGTCCATCGCAATGTCGGCGCGTCGGCAGGCCCTCTTTACGCCGCAGGACCCATCCATGCGGATATGACCCAAAGAGGGGATGTGGGGCCGGCCCGGGACGGCCCGGCCGAATCAGACGATGACGCGCAGAAGCTCTTCGATGCTGGTGCGGCCGTCGATCGCCTTGAGCACGCCGTCGTCGCGAAGCGTGAGCATGCCTTGTTCGATCGCCATCCGGCCGATCTCCTCGCTCGATCGGCGTTCGGAGGTGAGACGCTCGATCTCTTCGGTCATGATCATGACCTCGTGGACGGCCATCCGGCCGCGAAAACCGGTCTTTCCGCAGGCTTTGCAGCCGACCGCTCGGTACAACGTGACCGGATATCGGTCTTCGGGGATCTTGATTCGCGACTGGGAGAGCATGTCGGACGTCGGCTCGTAGGGCTCCTTGCATTTGTCGCAAAGCACGCGAATGAGGCGCTGCGCGAGCACACAGTCGATCGCGCTCGCCACCAGGAAAGGCTCGATGCCCATCTCGATCAGACGGCTGATCGCCGCCGGCGCGCTGTTGGTGTGCAACGTCGAGAGCACCAAGTGGCCGGTGAGCGCAGCCTCGGTCGCGATCTGGGCGGTCTCGCGGTCGCGGATCTCGCCGATCAGCACGACGTCGGGGTCTGATCGCAGGATCGACCGCAGCGCGCTGGCGAACGTCAGACCGGCCTTCTGGTTGATCTGAACCTGGTTGATGCCGGCAAGGCGATACTCGACCGGATCTTCGACGGTGATCGTGTTCCGGTCGGGCGTGTTCAAGATATTGAGCGTCGCGTACAGCGTCGTGGATTTGCCCGAGCCCGTCGGTCCGGTGACCAAGATCATCCCGTACGGCTTGGTAAACGAACGTTCGTATCGCTCGTAGTTATGGTCCGAGAACCCGAGGTCGGTCAGCTTGAGCAGAACGCTGGATTTATCCAGGATTCGAAGCACGACCTTCTCGCCGTAGACCGTCGGCAGGGTCGCAACCCGCAAGTCGATGGCCTTTCCGCCCACGACGAGCCCGACCCGCCCGTCTTGCGGGATCCGGCGCTCGGCGATGTTGATGTCGCTCATGATCTTCAGGCGCGAGATCACGCCCGACTGGATCGACTTGGGCGAACGCATGACTTCGTGAAGGACGCCGTCGATGCGGTAGCGGATCCGCACGTCCCGCTCCCCCGGCTCGATGTGAATGTCCGAGGCGCGGTCGTTGACGGCTTGGGTGACCAGGAGGTTGACCAGCTTGACGATCGGCGCGTCCTCGACGACCTCGCGAACCTTGGACAAATCCTCCGCCAGATCGCTCTCGTCGGCCGCGGCGGCGGCGATGTCCTCCACCGATTCGTCCATGCGGCTGAACCGGCTCGTCGCCGCGAGAATGTCGGTTCGCGTCGCGATGACCGGTTTGACCTCCATGCCCGTGATCGTGCGAATGTCGTCGAGCGCGAAGACGTTGGACGGATCGCTCATCGCGACGACGAGCTTGCCGTCCTCGTAGGCGATGGGCAGGGCCCCGTAGCGTTTGACGACGTTTTCGGACACGAGCGCGACGACGCCGGGATCGATCGAGTATTCACCCAAATCGACGAATTCCAGGCCGATATGGTGGGCAAGGGTCTTCACCAGGTGATGTTCGGGGACGAATCCACGGTCGATCAGGACGCGTGAGAGCGACATTCGGGTGCGCGCTTGCTCGGCGGCGGCTTCCTGAAGTTGCTCGGCGCTGACCAGCCCCTCTTCGAGGAGCAGTTCGGGGAGCTGCTTCAATCGTTTTGCGGCCACGTCAAGGTGGGGCGGCCGGGGGTGACTCCGGTTTTCCGTCCCGATGAAGATATCGGGCGCCCGCAGGGCCGACTATAACGACCGCTAAGCAATCGATTCATGGCCGGACGCGCTTTTCGCAGCGGCGCGCATCGCATCCCGCATCGCGTCGAGGGGGGCCGGCGTTCCGGTCCAGCGCTCGAACGACAGGGCCGCTTGATGGATCAGCATGCCCGCGCCGTTGAATGCCGCCGCTCCCCGGGCCTCGGCCGCCGCCAGCAGCGGCGTGCTCGCGGGGGCGTAGATCAGGTCGACGACGGTGGCCCCGGGCGCAATGGCTTCGGCGTCGACGACAGGGCCGGCGCCGTCGGAGCCGACCGGCGTCGCGTTGACGATCACCGTCGCGGCCCGTGCGGCGTCCGCCCGCTCATCCCACGCGGCGGCGGTCCCGCCCGCCGCAGCCGCGACGCGCGCGGCCGCATCCTGGTTCCGGGCGGCGACCGTCACGCGAGCCCCAGCCTCGGCCAGCGCGAAGGCCAGCGCGCGCGCGGCCCCCCCGGCGCCCAGAAGAAGCACGCCCGCACCGCTGGGATCCACGCCCGCGTCCAGCGTGAGAAAGTTCATGAACCCGGCGCCGTCGGTGTTGTAGCCGGTCAAACGGCCGTCGTCGTTGACGATGGTGTTGACGGCACCGATCCGAGCCGCCTCGGGCGAGACGTCGTCGAGCAGCGACAGGACCGCTTGCTTGTGCGGCATCGTCACATTCGCCCCGGCGATGCCCAATGCGCGGATACCCGCGACGGCGGGGGCAAGGCCGTCGGGCGCAACGCCGAACGCGACGTAGACCCAGTCGAGCCCCGCGGCGGCGAACGCGGCGTTGTGGATGACCGGCGACAGGCTTCGCGCCGCCGGCCAGCCGATGATGCACGCGACGCGCGTCGCCGCGGTGGGTGACGGACTCACCGCTTGCTCGCGCACTCGCGCTTGAGACGCTCGAATTCGGAGGCATTGCTCGCGAACGCATGCCCGCCTCGCGGGTCGCAGAGCACGTAATAGATCGCATCGGTCTGCGCCGGCTCGATCATCGCCACGATCGAGTCGAGGCCGGGCGATGCGATCGGCCCGGGGGGCAATCCGTCGATCCGGTAGGTGTTGTAGGGGTGGTCGATCTCGTAGTCGGCATAGGTCAGCCGCGACTTGTACGAGCCGGTCTTCATCAGATACGCGTATTGCACGGTCGCATCGATCTGCAAGCGCATCCCGCGCGCGAGCCGGTTGTAGATGACGCCGGCGATCTTGGGACGGTCTTCGGCGATCTTGGCTTCTCGCTCGATCAAGCTGGCTGCGACCACAACCTGGTAGGGCGTCAGGTTCGCCTTCGCACTGGAATAGTCGAGCGCGCGCGTTTCGTCGGTGAACTGGTCGAGCATCATCTGCAGCACCTGACCGGGAGTCGTTCCTTTGCGGATGTCGTATGTCTTGGGGAACAGCAGCCCTTCCAGCGTCTTGACGCCGGCAGGCATGACCGGCAACCGGTACCGGCCGCTGTCGATCTCGGCTTGGAATGCCGAGGCCGAGACCGACGTCCTTCGCCGGATGATGTCCACGACTTCGCCGACGGTTTTGCCCTCGGGGATGGTGACGCGCTCGAGTTCGATCACCGGACCGTCCTCCAGCGTGTCGAGCACTTCCGAGAAGCTCATGCCGGTCTCGAGGTCGTACTCGCCGGGCTTGAGCGTGCCGGCGCGGCCGTCGAGGCGAGCGACCAGCTTGAAGATCCACGCGTTGTCGATCACGTCCTTGGAGGCGAGCAGGTCGGCGATCCGCGCGGCCGACGCCCCCTTCGGGACGACGACCTTGACGGGGACGCCGGCGCCGGCAACGCCGGCGGCGACCGAACGAACGTAGAGCGCGCCCGCGCCGAACAGCGCCGCGAGCGCCAGGAAGAAGATGAGCAAGTTGATCAGACCGCGGCGCCGACGCGGCCGCTCGGGTTCGGGCGCGGGCTCGATCTGCGCGACCGGAGGCTCCGTGATGCTCATGGGCGACTACCTTACCCCGTCTCGCCCGGCTCCTCGCGGGGATGCGCATCGAGGTAGTTTTGCAGGATGACCGTCGCGGCAAGCTTGTCGACGACTTCGCGGCGCCGTGCGCGACGCGCGCCCGAACCGATGAGCATCTTGTCGACTTCGGCGGTCGAGAGCCGCTCATCCCACAGGACCACATCGAGGCCGGCGTCGCGCAGAGCCGCCGCGAACTCCTCGGCTGCCTGCGCCGCCGGTCCGGCGGTTCCGTCGAGCCGTTTCGGATAGCCAAGGACCACGCGACCGGTTCCGCGGCCGGCCGCTTCGGCGGCGATCACGGCCGCGTCGGCCGCGTCGTCGCCGGAGCGCTGCATGACGCGATGGGGCGTTGCCACTGAGCCGGTCGCGACGGCCAGCCCGATCCGCTTCGTGCCGAGGTCGATGCCGATCGGCGCGATCATGGCAGCCTCGTCACGAACCGAGCGCCGCGCGAGCGGCGTCGCCGGCGAGTTGCAGCGCGTCGGCGATCCCGTCCGGGTTGTTGCCGCCGCCGGTCGCCACTTCGTCCTTTCCGCCGGCGCCGCCACCGATCGCCCGCGCGGCCTGCGCGAGGATGGTCTTGGCGGAGATCCCACGCGAGGCAACATCCTTGGTGATCGCCGCGACGATGCCGGCCTTCCCGCCGGCGGCAGAGGCCAGCACCACGACCGCCGGCCCGCCGGTGGCATCCCGGGTCGCGACGGCAAGGCGTTGCAGGTCGCCGACGGCGAGACCTTCTTGCGGCGCGACGAGCAGCAGGGTGTCGCCGATCCGCTCGCCGGCCTTGGCCAGATCGCCGGCCGCTCCTCGCTCCTTGTCGCGCCGCGCCGCTTCGATCTGCTGCTCGGCGGCCTTCAAGTCGGCGATGAGCTTCTCGACGCGCGCCGGCGCTTCCTCGGGCTTGACGCGAAGCAGGGCGCCGATGTGTTCCAGGACGGCGCGTTCGTGGCGCCAGTTGCCGATCGCCTCGCTGCCGGTGAGCGCCTCGACGCGACGAAGGTTCGCTCCGATCGAGGCCTCGCCGAGGATCTTGACCGCGCCGACCTGCGAGGTGTGTTCGACGTGGGTGCCGCCGCACAGCTCGACCGAATAGTCGCCGATTTCGACGACGCGGACGATGTCGCCGTACTTCTCTCCGAACAGCGCGATCGCTCCGATCTCGCGTGCGTAGTCCTGGGTCGTCTCGTACGGCCGCACGAGCGTGTCGCCGCCTACGCGCGCGTTGACGAGCTCTTCGGCGCGGTCGAGGAGCTCGCGTTCGACGGCTTGCTGGTGCGGAAAGTCGAAGCGGAGGCGCCCGGCGTCCACGAGCGAGCCGGCCTGCCGGGCGTGGTCGCCGAGGATCTCGCGCAGCGTCTGGTGAAGGATGTGGGTGGCGGTGTGCGAGCGCGCGACCGCGGCGCGTCGCACGGCGTCGACCACGGCTTCGGCCGGCGCGCCGGCTTTCACCTGGCCGCTGCGGACGCGGCCGCGATGCACGATCAGGTCCCCGAGCACCTTCTGGGTGTCCACGATCTCGATCTCAGCGCCGTCGACGCGCACGAGACCGGTGTCGCCGACCTGACCGCCTCCCTCCGGATAGAAGGGGGTCTGCGCCAGCACGATTTCGACGTCGTCGCCGGCCGACGCGGCAGGAACGCGGTCGCCGTCGCGCACGAGCGCCAGGATCGTCGATGCGGCTTCGGTGAATGCGTAGCCGATGAACTCGGTGGCGCCTCGCTCGGCGAGGATCGCCTTGTGCGCCTCTTCGGCTTTCGCGGCCGAGGTGTCCTTGCGCGCCGACCGCGCCCGTTCGCGCTGCTCGTCCATCAGCCGCGTGAACTCGTCGCGGTCGATCTCAAGGCCCGCTTCTGCGACGATCTCGGATGTCAGCTCGAGCGGGAACCCGTAGGTGTCGTGGAGTTTGAACGCGACCGTACCGGGAATCGTTTTGGTTTTGGCCGCCCGGCCGACTTCTTCCTCGAGCATGATCAGTCCCCGGCCGAGCGCGTGGCCGAAGTGCTCTTCTTCCGCGCCGGCGACTTGCTCGATGAGCGCGCGGCCCCCGCGAAGCTCTGGATAGGCGTCGCCCATTGTGGCGATCACGCTGTCGCAGAGCGCAACGAGCACCGGCTTTTCGACGCCGAGCATGCGAGCGTGGCGAACGGCGCGCCGCATGATGCGACGCAACACGTAACCCCGCTCTTCGTTGGTCGGAAAGACGCCGTCGGCGATCAGGAATGCGGTCGTGCGCGCATGGTCGGCGAGGATGCGGAGGCTGACGTCGGTTCGATGGTCGTCTCCGTAGCGGTGCCCCGTCAGCTCTTGGGCGCGCTCGAAGATCGGCTTGAAGATGTCGATGTCGTAGTTCGAATCGACCTGCTGAACGATTGAAGCCATCCGTTCCAATCCCATGCCGGTGTCCACGTTTTTCGCCGGCAGGTCGCCGAGGATGTTGAAATCGCCGTCACGCTCTTTCTCCATGAACACGAGGTTCCAGAACTCCATGATCCGGTCGCCGTCCTGGAATCCGTCCACGTCGCCGTACTTGGCTCCGCGATCGTAGAAGACCTCCGAGCACGGGCCGCACGGGCCGGCCACGCCCATCGACCAGTAGTTGTCCTCCATCCCGCGCCGGACGATCTTGGCCGCGGGGACGCCGACGCCGTCGCGCCACGCCTCGAATGCTTCGTCGTCGGTTTCGAACACCGTGACCCACAGCAGATCCGGGTCGAGTCCGAACCCTTCTGTGACGAGCGTCCACGCCCATTTGGTGACCTCGGCTTTGTAGTAGTCCCCGAACGAGAAATTGCCGAGCATCTCGAAGAACGAGTGGTGTCGCGCGGTGAGCCCGACGTTTTCGATGTCGGTGGTTCGCGCACACTTCTGGACGGACGCCGCCCGGGCATAGTCGGGCTTCTTCTTGCCGAGGAAATAGGGTTTGAACTGGTTCATTCCCGCGTTGGCGAGCAGAAGCGTCGGGTCGTCGGGGATCAGCGAGGACGAGGGCACGATGCGATGCTCGCGCTCGGCGAAGAAGTCCAGGAAGGTCTTTCGAATATCGGCCGCTTTCATGAGCGGCAATCTTACCGGCGCGAGCGAGGCCCGTCGCCGCGAATGGCTACTGGTCCAGCTTCAGCTCGGCCCGCAGCTCGGCTTCGCGCTCGACCATGGCTTCGCGCCCGGCGTCGATCGCGCCCCGAAGCCGGTCGGCGAACGCCGATCCGCGCTCTCCGGCGCTGCGCGCCAGATTCGGCGGGGACAGCTTCTGCTTGGTGCGCCCGGCCCAGCGGGCGGCAGCGATGCCGACGGCGGCGCCGACGCCGACCCCGACCATGGCCCAGAAGACGCGCTTCACCGGATCAGCCCTTCATCTTTCTTGCGCCCCGCTTCACCCCGGCGAAGAAGGCCAGCGCCTTCACGACCGGGTTGGTGACGGCGGTCTTGAGCGTTTCGGAGATCGTCGCGGCGTTTTCGGTGATGCGCTGGACACCGGCAAGCACGCCGTCCACCCGATCGATTTCGCGATTGACGCTTCGGACCGTGGTGCCGACCTCGTCGAGCAGCGGGATGGTCTCGGCGGTGATCCCGTCGACGAGGGTCTTCATGCTCGACACGACGCGGAGAAAGTTGAGCGTGAGCGCCGACAGCACCACGACCAGGATCGCCCAAAAAATGGCGATGACGAGCGCAGCCCATTCTCCGACCGTGGTCGCGAGAACGCTCACTCGGCTCCCCTCTCGTCGTCGCGGTCCGGCTTCCAGTACCGGTCCTGCTCGAACCCCTCCGGCATGTATTGCTGCGAGACCCAATTGCCGGGGTGGTCGTGCGGGTACTTATACCCGACGCCGTGGCTCATCGCCTTCGCGCCGGGATAATGGGCGTCACGCAGATGCTGCGGAACGGCTCCGCCTCCGCGCCGCTGCACCGCCTCCCGCGCGTCGCCGATCGCTCGGGTCACCGCGTTGGACTTCGGAGCAAGCGCCAGATGGATCGCGGCGTGAGCGAGGTTGAGCTGCGCCTCCGGGAGTCCGACGAACTCCACGGCCTGCGCGGCCGCGATCGCGACCGGCAACGCGGCCGGGTCGGCCAGACCGACGTCCTCGCTGGCGAAGATGATCATGCGGCGCGCGACGAAGCGCGGATCTTCCCCGGCTTCGAGCATGCGCGCGAGCCATGCGAGCGCCGCGTCGGGATCGGATCCGCGCATGGACTTGATGAACGCCGAGACGATGTCGTAGTGCGCGTCACCGGCGCGGTCGTAGCGAAGGGTTCGCTGGCGCATCGCATCTTCGACGTCACCGGCGTCGATCGCGCGGCCCGCAGCCGCGGCACGGTCCGCGGCCGCTTCGAGCGCACCCAGCGCGACGCGCCCATCGCCTTCGCTACGATCCAGCAGGGACCGGGCCGCTTCGTCGGTCAGCGAAGGGACGCCGCCGAGGCCGCGTTCGTCGGTGGCCGCGCGCCGGATGAGCATCTCGATCTCATCGCGCGACAACGGCTCGAGCCGGAACAGCACGCTTCGCGACAGCAGCGGTGAGATGACGCTGAAGAACGGATTTTCGGTGGTGGCGCCCACGAAGACGACGCTGCCGAGCTCGACGCCGGGCAGCAGCGCATCTTGTTGAGTCTTGGAGAACCGGTGCACCTCGTCCACGAACAAGATCGTCTGCCGGCCGTTCGCCGCAAGACGTTCGGCGCCCTCTGCCAAGGCCTTGCGAACGTCGGCGACGCCGGAGGTGACGGCGGAGAGCTGGATGAAGTGCGCGTCCGCCCGGCGCGCGAGCAGCCGCGCCAGCGACGTCTTCCCGGTGCCGGGCGGGCCGAAGAGCAGGATCGAGCGAAGCCGGCCTTCCTCGAGCATCGACCGGAGCACCGATCCCGTGCCCAGCAGATGCGTCTGGCCGACCAGTTCGTCCAGCGTGCGCGGACGCATTCGCGCCGCCAGCGGAGCGGATGCGGGGACGTCGTCGGGACCGGTGTCTTGGCCGGTGTCTTGGCCGGTGTCTTGGCCGGTGTCACGGCTGGGCGGCTCGAAGAGCCGATCGTCGCCGGAACGGGGTCGCGTGCTCATGCGCGGCCCATTCTTCCACGTCTCAGACGGGTTTGATTCTCAGCCCGAGATCATCGAGCTGCTTCGGTGCCACGGGCGTCGGCGCCCCGGTGAGGGGGTCGGCGCCGTCGCCGGTGACCGGAAACGCGATCACGTCGCGCAGCGACGACGCGCCGGCGATGAGCATGGCCATGCGATCCAGGCCGAGCGCGATGCCGCCGTGCGGCGGCGCGCCGTATCCGAACGCTTCTAGCAGGAAGTCGAATTCGCTCGGATCCCGCTTGAGTGCCTCCAGGACGCGCTCCTGAACGTCGCGGCGGTGGATTCGAATGCTTCCACCGCCCAGCTCCACGCCGTTGAGAACCAGGTCGTAGGCGCGCGCCTTCGCAACCGCGGGATCGTCGGAGAACGCAGCGATCGGATCCTCGCCCTGCGGAGACGTGAAGGGATGATGGACGCTCACGAACCGCTTCTCGTCGTCGTCCCATTCGAACAGCGGCGGGTCGGTCATCCAGCAGAACGCCCAGCGTCCCTCCGGGATCAAGCCGCGCATCTCGGCGACGTGAATCCGCATGGCGCCGAGGACCGTATCAACGACCGGGGGCGTGTCGGCCGCCAGCAGCGCGAGGTCGCCGGCGCCGATGCCGAGCGCGGCGGCGAGCCCGCTGCGTTCTGCGTCCGACAGGAACTTCGCCAGCGGCGACTCGATCTCGCCGCCGTCCTTGTAGACGACCCAGGCGAGGCCGCCCGCGCCGCGTTCCTTGGCGAGCTGCTCCAGGCGGCGAAGCTCGGCGTTGCTCATCGCGCCGCCGCCGGGCACGCCGATCGCCTTGATGATGCCGCCCGACTCCAGGACGCGCTTGAAGATGCCGAGCTGCGTGGCGGCGAACACCTCGCCGACGTCGACCAGTTCGATGCCGTACCGAAGGTCGGCCTTGTCGGTGCCGTAGCGGCTCATCATCTCGTCGTAGCTCATCCGAGGGAAGGGAGGCGCAAGCTCGACGCCGAGCAGGTCGCGCCACAAGCGCACCATCAACTCTTCCGTCAGCGCCTGCACGTCGTGCTCGTCGCAGAAGGACATCTCAAGATCGAGTTGCATGAACTCGAGCTGGCGGTCGGCGCGCAGATCCTCGTCGCGGAAGCAGCGGGCGATCTGGTAGTACCGCTCGAGGCCGGCGACCATCATCAACTGCTTGAACAGTTGCGGCGACTGCGGCAACGCGAAGAACGATCCGGGATGGAGCCGCGAGGGAACCAGGAAGTCGCGCGCGCCTTCGGGAGTGGAACGGGTCAGGTTCGGTGTGTCGATGTGGACGAAGTCCCGCTCGTCGAGGAACTCACGGATTCCGCGAATCATGCGGTGGCGCGTGCGCATCGAGCGCTGCATCTCCGGCCGGCGCAGATCCAGATAGCGATACTTCAGGCGTGTCTCCTCCGAGACGTCCACGCCGTCTTCGATCACGAACGGCGGGGTCGCGCTCGGCGAGAGGACGGTGACCGCGCGGGCCCGAAGCTCGACGTCGCCGGTTGCAAGCTTCGGGTTCTCGGTGCCGGGTTTGCGCGGGGCGACCTCGCCTTCGATCAAGACGCACCATTCGCGCTGCAACGCATCGGCGGCGGCGTAGGCGCCGGCCGCCTCGTCGGGATGGACGACGATTTGGACGGTGCCGCTGGCGTCGCGAAGATCCAGGAAGATCACTTTGCCGTGGTCGCGGCGATGATGAACCCAGCCGGCGAGCGTGACCGTCTCCGTCGCGTGCGAGGCTCGCAGCTCGCCGCATGCGTGCGTGCGCATCATCTGGTCGTCTCCTTCAGCCACGCCGCGGCGTCGCTCATCGAAACTTGCGTCTGCTCTCCGCTGCTCATGTCCCGCATCGTGCACGCCCCCGCTTCCCGTTCGGCGGGTCCGATCAGCGCCGCGAAGCGCGCTCCCACCCGGTCGGCGTGCTTAAGACCGGCTTTGAGGCTCTTGGGCGCGAAGGGAAGGTCGGCCGACAGGCCGGCGTCGCGCAGCGCCCATGCCAGGCGCCAGGCGTCGTCGCGTTCGCCGTCGCTAAGCGCGATCACGAAGCAGTGAAGGCGCGCCGGCTCCGGCGCGGCGCCGGCCGCGGCTTGCGCCAGCAGAACGCGCTCGATCCCGGAGCCGAATCCGATGCCCGGAAGGCGCGGCCCCCCGATCGCTTCGCTGAGCAGGTCGTAGCGCCCGCCGCCGCACACGGTCGATTGCGCCGCCTCGAGCAGGTCCGACTGAAACTCGAAAGCGGTTCGCGTGTAGTAGTCGAGGCCGCGGACCAGGCGCGGCGCGACGGTGAAGTCGATGCCGAGCGACCCTACCTGCGATTGCACGGCGTCGAAGTGTGCGCGGCAGTCGGCGCACAGCTCCTCCTCGATCGTGGGGGCGCCCTCCAGCAGCGCCTGATCGCCGGGATTCTTGCAGTCGAAAACCCGGAGCGGATTCTGTTCCATGCGCCGTTTGCAGTCTTCGTCGAGTCGATCGCGGTGCTCCTGAAGAAAGGCCCGCAGCTTCGGGAGGTAATCGGCGCGGCAGCCTGGATGGCCGATGCTGTTGAGCAGCAAGCGCGTTCCGGTCACGCCGGCGCCGTCGAGCATCCGCCGCGCGATCGCGATCACTTCGGCGTCGATCGCGGGATCTTCGCTGCCGATCGCTTCGATGCCGAGCTGATGATGCTGGCGGTACCGACCCTTTTGAGGCCGGTCGTAGCGGAACATCGCCGCCGAGTACCAGACCTTGATCGGCAGGCCTTGTGTGTGCAGGTTGTTGGACAGCACGGCCCGCACGACCGGCGCGGTCCCTTCCGGGCGCAACGTCAGCGAATTGTCGCTGCGGTCGGCGAATGTGTACATCTCCTTGTTGACGATGTCGCTCGACTCGCCGACGCCGCGCAAGAACAGGGCCGTGTCTTCGAACATCGGCGTGATGATCCGCCGGTAGCCGGCGCGTTCGAACAGCGCACCCGTCCGTTGCTCGTGGATCTGGAAACGCTCGGCCTGGGGCGGCAGGAGATCCTGCGTGCCCCGCGGCGCCTGAGGCGTGTCGCTCATAGGCCGAGCAAGCGAGGAAGGTCCCCGCGCGCGTCGGCGACCACGAATGGGTTCGAGGTGCGTTCGGTCGCGACCGTCGTTTCGGCTCCGTGGCCGGACAGGATCGTGGTCTCGTCCGGCAGCGCCAGCACCACGCGACGGATCGAATCCATCAGCGCCTCCATCGACCCGCGGGGAAGATCGGTGCGCCCGACCGAGCCGGCAAAGATCAGGTCTCCGCTGAAGACGACCCCGTCGGTGAGGAACGCGCAATGGCCGGGCGTGTGCCCGGGCGTGTGCCGGACGGTCACGTGCAAGCCCCCGTAGCGCAGCACGTCGCCGTCGGCGAAGTGCGCGACCTTCTCGGGCGCGTCGACGGTGAGCTTCCCGAAGCCCATTCGCCCCAGCGCCGCGCCGGGATCTTCGAGCAGCCACATGTCGTCGGGATGGATCCACGCTTGCACGCCGGCGAATTCGGCGACCTGCTTCGCGTTCCAGATATGGTCGATGTGTCCGTGCGTGAGCAGCACCGCTTCGCAGCGCAGCCCCAGCGCTCCCAGCCGCGCCAGGAGCGGCTCGGCGGCATCCTGCCCGGGATCGATCACCACGGCGGAGTCGCTTTCGGCGGCCGCCGCGATGTAGCAATTCGATTGGAAGACGCCCGTGGTGAACCCTTCGACGATCATCGGCGCACAGACTAGCCGCCGCGTCGCAACGATGCGAAGTCGGTTTCGCGGCCCGGGCCCCCCGGCCGTGGTGGTGCTGGAGCTCCTTAGGCTTCGGAGTCGAGCAGGATCGTGACCGGCCCACGGTTGATCAGCTCGACGTCCATGTCGGCGCCGAAGAGCCCTTCCGAGACCGACACGCCCTCGCCGCGCAGGGCGTCGCAGAACGCCGCGTAGATCGGGTGCGCCGCCTCGCCGGCGGCCGCATCGATGTAAGAAGGCCGGTTTCCCTTTCGGGCGTCGCCGAGGAGCGTGAACTGGCTGACGGCCATCACCGCGCCGCCGAGATCGCGCACGGATCGATTCATCACGCCGGCCTCGTCGGGGAAGATTCGCAGCTTCGAGACTTTCACGGCCATCGTGCGGGCGGCGTCGATCCCGTCGCGCACGGACACGCCGACGAAAGCGAGCAGGCCTTCGTCGATCCGCGAGATCTCGTCGCCTCCGATCCGGACGCACGCGCGCGCGACGCGCTGGACGACAACGCGCATCTCGCTAGGCGCGGGCGCGGGACCGGCCGGGGACGACTCGATACGCGTCGAAGACGCCGTCCACGCGTTTGGCGGCCGCGAGGATGTGGTCAAGGTGCGAGGTATCGCCCAGCTCGATCGTGAAGCGCAGCAGCGCGATCCGGGTCTTGACGTTCGTGTTGGACGTGGTCGCGGTGATGTTGACGCCGAGATCGGAGATGGCGATGGTCACGTCGCGCAGGAGCTTCGTCCGATCGAGCGCCTCGACCTGCAAGGTGACCGGGAAGGCGGCGCCCGTACGGACGTCCCAGGCGACTTCGAGCAGCCGCTCGCCTTCCGCCTGCAGCGACTTTCCGTTGGGACAGTCCACGCGGTGGACCGACACGCCTCGCCCGCGGGTGATGAATCCGATGATCGCATCGCCGGGAACCGGCGTGCAGCATCGCGCGAGTCGCACGAGCACGTCGTCGACGCCGCGGACGATGACGCCGTGCTGCGCGGCGGGACGCATCCGCATCTGGCGCGGCGCGGCGATGACCGGATCGTCGTCGTCGGACAGCTCGTGGCGGAGCCGTTCGACGACGTTCTGGGCGCTGGAGTGGTTCTCGCCGATATGGGCGAGCAACGCCTCCACGCCGGAAAGGCCGAACTCGGCGGCGAGCGCCGACAGCTCGGACGACGAGAGCGTGCTCTTGACCGGCATCCCTGCTTTTCGCAGCGCCCGGGTGAGTTCTTCACGGCCGCGTTCGATCGCGTCGACGCGCCGCTCGCGACTGAACCACTGGCGGATCTTGTTCTTGGCGCGCGCGGTGCGAACGATCTTGAGCCAATCCTGATGCGGCGCGGCGGTCGGCGCCTTCGACGTCACGACCTCGACCGTGTCCCCCGATTCCATCCGGTAGTCGAGCGGCACCAGCCGGCCGTTGACCTTCGCTCCGACGGTGCGATGACCGACGTCGGTGTGGATCGAGTAGGCGAAATCGATCGGGGTCGCCCCGCGCGGGAAAGGCATCACGTCGCCCTTGGGGGTGAAAACGAAGACCTCGTCTTGGTACAGGTCGATCCGAAGGTTGTCCATGAAGTCTTCGGGATCGGACATCTCGCGCTGCCAGTCCAGCATCTGGCGAAGCCATGCGAAATCCTGATCGGTGCGGCCGGCCTTGCCGGGTCCCTTGTACTTCCAGTGCGCGGCGACTCCGTATTCGGCCATCCGATGCATGTCCTGCGAGCGGATCTGAATCTCGAGCGGCTTGCCTTCCGGTCCCACGACCGTGGTATGCAGGGACCGGTACATGTTGAATTTCGGCATCGCGATGTAGTCCTTCACGCGGCCGGGAACGGGCTTCCAGCGACCGTGGATGACGCCGAGCGTCGCGTAGCAGTCGCGAACGGATTCGACTTGGACGCGAACGCCGACCAGATCGAAGATTTCGCTGAACTCCTTCCCGCGGAGGACCATCTTGTTGTAGATCGACCAGTAGTGCTTTGGGCGGCCCGAGACTTCGGCCTTGATGCGCGAATCCTTGAGCGCGTCGCCGAGCGCCACGATCACGCGGTCGAGCAACGCGTCGCGCTCGGGCTGGCGGTCTTCGACCATCCGTACGATCTCGTCGAACTGCTTCGGATACAGCGTCGCGAAGGCCAGATCTTCGAGTTGCCATTTGATCTGGTAGATACCGAGCCGGTGCGCGAGCGGTGCGAAGACGTCCAGGGTCTCGCGGGCCTTCTTTTCTTGCTTGTCGCGCGGGACGTGGCCGATCGTTCGCATGTTGTGGAGCCGATCGGCGAGCTTGATCAGGATGACCCGGATGTCGCGCGCCATCGCCAGGATCATCTTGCGCAGGTTCTCGGCTTGCTGTTGCTCGCGCGAGTTGAACTGGATCTTGTCGAGCTTCGTGAGGCCGTCGATGATCAGCCGGACCTCCGCTCCGAATTCACGCTCGATGTCTTGCAACGACAGCGGGGTGTCCTCGACGACGTCGTGTAGCAGCGCCGACACGAGCGTCGTCGTGTCCATTCCCATCTCGGCGAGGATCGCGCACACACCGGCGGGATGCTGGATGAACGGCTCGCCGGACGCCCGGAACTGATCCGCGTGCGATGCGGCGGCGAACGAATACGCGCGCTCGATCAGCTTCAGATCCGCTTTGGGAGAGTGTGTCCGGATGATTCGGGCGATTCCTTCGAATCCGCCGTGAAGGGCCGGCTCGACCGGCCGCAAGCGAGCCAGCACTCCGCGGCGCCGCGGCGGAGTTGCGTCATCGTGCGCGAGCCGGTCCGACATAGCGACATTGTAGGGGACCCGGCGGCGGGCACAATACGCATTCGCCAAATGAACGCGCCGGCGGCGCCGGCTGGATCGAGCCGGCGCCGCCGTATCGGGGCTCCGCGCGCTTCGCGCGGAGCGAACTCGCTCCTAACAGGCCGCGTTCGCGACCCACGACAGGATCAGCGTGACCTGCCCGCCGATGCCGGGACGGTTCAGGACCAGCCGCAGCGCGTCACCCGCGAACATGGCGCATCCCCACGGGCTGAAACTTGCGAACTGCTCGTTCAGGTAGAGCGTTCCGAGGCCGAGCGGAAGCGGGACGGCGGTGTTCGGCGCCGCGGAGGCGGGGACCACGATCGGGGGCATCGATCCGATCGTGAGCGTCACGTCGGCGATGTTGGCGCTGTTGGACCCGACGAATCCGGTCGCCGCGTGACCCTGTTCGCGCAGGACGTCGGCGTCGAGCGCGACCGGCACGCCGTAGGAGCCAAGGTCCAGGTGGAGCCGAGCGGTCTCGGCCGTGCCGCTCGCCTCATTGAAACCGAACTCGAAACCTTGGCTGTACGAGACGGCGCGGCACGACGACTCGACGACGCCTTCCCCGAGCGCGGGCGGCACGTCGGCGCGCTGCGTGGACGCATCCGAGTCGGCGGCCGCGAATCCGTAGCCGTTCCATGCGCCGGCTTGCGTCTGCGCGTGGCTTCGGGCGAGATGCGAGGTTGCCCCGGCCGGCGCGCCCGTCGTCGGATCGGTCGCAAGATACATGCCGTAGGCGATGCATTCGGCGGGCCCGTTCGGGCAGAGCGGATCGCGGCCATCCGGTTCGCCCTGCGGATCGCGCTGATCGCACAGCGGATTCGGTTCGATGGGCGCGTCGATGCAGATCTGATTTCCGGTCGGTGTGTCGATGCACACGGCCTGGGCCTGCGCCGAGGCGCCGAACAGTGCGGTCGTGAGCGCCGCGACCGCGACGATCGCGGTCGTGATGCTGCGGAATCGAGCCTTCATGGTTCCTCCCTCGGTCGGGGGCGCTCGTTGCGGCGCCCGTGGCCTAACCCACGAGCAGCATCGCCGCCGCGCACCGGTGGCTCGTAGGGAGGATGACCGGAGGGAATGTGTCTTTCTCCATTCCCGGGGAAGGGCCTAACTAATAGGTGACGAGCGAGAGACAATCGTAGCCTTGCAGGGCGGCCCGGCCCTTCAAGAACTCGAGTTCGATCAGGAAGGCGAGGCCGACGACGTTGCCGCCGAGACGCTCGACCAGCCGCGTGCAAGCCGACGCGGTTCCGCCGGTGGCGAGCACGTCGTCCACGATCGCGACCCGCTCGCCCGGCGCGATCGCGTCGGCGTGGATCTCGAGCGTTGCGGCTCCGTATTCGAGCGAATACGACTCGGCATCGGTCTGCCACGGCAGTTTTCCCGCCTTGCGGACGGGAACAAAACCGGCACCGAAGTGGTAGGCGACGGGCGACGCGACGATGAATCCCCGCGCCTCGATGCCCACGACCTTGTCCACGGTTCCCCGGCCGAAGTGCACCACGATTGCGTCGATTGCAGTCGAAAACGCGACGTGATCGGCGAGCAGCGGCGTGATGTCCTTGAACACGATGCCCGGCTCGGGGAAATCGGGGATGTCGCGGATTCGCTCGCGAAGGCCGTCGAGGCGCCGGTCGCCGGGCATAGCGCTAGCGACGACGCTTCTTGCGGCTCTTCTTGCGGCCGCGCGCGGCGACCGTCGTCTGCCGCCCGGGGCTCGCCGCCGGTCGCGATGCGCCGGCGGGTTGCTGCGCGTCCCCGGCGTCGTCGTCCACGGCGAGCGAGCCCACCCCCGCGCCGGCGGCGGCCGGCGTCATTCCGCCGCGAGCGACGCGGGCGCGAAGCTGCCGGTAGCGCGGCTCTCGTTCCTTCAGCAACGCCAGCATCGGCGGCCCGACGAAGATGGACGAATATGAGCCGACCGCAATGCCGATGAACAAGGCGAGCGCCAAGTCCTTGAGCGTCTCGGCCCCGAACAGATAGACCCCGACGAACAGCAGTGCCCCCACGGGGAGCAATGACGACAGGGACGTGTTGATGGAACGCATCAAGGTCTGGTTCACCGACTTGTTGACCATCTCCGTGTAGGTCATCCTCGAGGTGCCGGTGACCAAGACTTGGTTCTCGCGGACTTTGTCGAAAACCACGACGGAGTCGTAGAGCGAATACCCGAGAATCGTCAGATAGGCGATGACCGTCGCCGGGCTGATCTCGAATCCGACGATCGCATAGATACCGACGGTGATCACCAAGTCGTGCAGCAGCGCCGCGATCGCGCAGATCGCCATCTTCGGCTCGAAACGCAGCGAGATGTAGATCACGACCAGGATCAGGAACACGATCAACGCCCGAAGCGCCTTGCTTGAGATCTGGCTTCCCCAGGTGGGTCCGACCTCTTGGACGCTGATGTCGTCGCGGGCGGCCCCGGACAGCTCGGCCAGCCGGTCCACGACGGCTTCGAGCACGCCGACGGTTTCGGCGGTGACACGGATGACTTCCTGGCCGTCGCTGGATCGCGCGATCTGCACCAGCGGGCTGGCAAGGCCGGCGTCGCGCATCGCTGCGGTCACGTCGGTAACGGTCGGATCCTTGTCGGCGGCGACCGGCGCCGAGAACGCCGAGCCGCCTTCGAACGCGAGCCCCAGATTCAGATCCCGGATGAACAGGCCGCCGATGCTGATTACGAACACGATGAGCGAGACCAGGCCCCAGGTCTTCCACCGCCCGACGATGTCGACATTGGACTCTCCCTTGGAGAGCCGCCGAAATCCTTGGATGAGTCCCATCAGCGCTGCCCTCCGGCGAGCGAGGGCGTCGCGTCGCCGACGACGCGCTTGATGCCCAGTCGCTTCGATTCGTTGAAGAACTTCGTCTGGGCTAGCAGCCACACGATCGGATGCATCACCAGATACGAGATGAACAGGTCGAGCGCGGTCGCCATCCCCAGCATCAGCGCGAAGCCTCGAACGCTTCCAACGGCAAGCACGTAGAGCGCGCCGGCGGCGAGGGCGGTGACCAGGTCGCCGGCAACGATCGTGCGCCACGCGCTCGACCACGCGCGGTCGACCGATGCCCGAATCGACTTTCCGGTGTGGACCTCGTCTTTGAGACGCTCGAAGTAGACGATGAACGAGTCGGCGGCGATGCCGATCGACACGATCAGACCGGCGATCCCGGCGAGGGTGAGCGAGAACCCGACCGTGTTGCCGAGCACGATCACGACCCCGACCGTGAATGCCGTGTGCAGGATCAAGCCGAACCAGATCACCAAACCGAGGATTCGGTAGAAGGCCAGCACGTAGATCAGGGTGAGCGCAAGGCCGATCGCACCGGCAAGAAGCCCGCCCCGCAGCGAGTCCTTGCCCAGCGTCGGCGAGATTTCGTTGATCTCTTGCGCCTCCAAGGCGATCGGAAGCGCACCGAAGCGCAGGACGAGCGCAAGGTTCTTCGCGTCTCCTTCGCTGAAATTGCCCGTGATGACGGCCGTGCCCCCGCTGATCCCCTGGTTGCACTGGATGTCTTCGCCCATCTGCGGATGCGATTCGACGATGCCGTCGAGCACGATCGAGAACTGGCGCTTCGGGTCGCCGGGCGGGTTGCAGGCCAGCTCGCCGGTGATCTTTTCGAACTTGCTCGCGCCCTCGCCGGTCAGCTCGAGCGTGACCTGCCAGCCGGCCGCGGTGATCGCGGCGCCGCCGCCGGCGATCTCGGCTCGCGAACCGGCGATGTCGGCGCCGGCGAGCGCGGTCGGGCCCATCACGACCTTCTCCCATGCGGTGGGCGGAAGATCGTCGCCGTCGGGCGTTTTGGCCCGCGCGCACAAGGTGATCTCCTTCGCAGGATCTTCTTCGATCGTCTCGCCCTTGTCGTCGACGAACGGGCGGGCACAGTCGGCCGGCGCCGACTTGGTCCATTCCTCGCTGCCGGGCGGGATGATGCCCGTCACCGGCCGCATGCGAAGCTCGGCCGTCTGTCCGATGGTGTCGAGCGCCGCCTGACGGTCCTTGACGCCTGGGATCTCGACCAGGATGTTTTCACCCTGGCGCGAGATGTCGGGCTCGGCGACGCCCAGCGCGTCCACGCGCTGGCGGATGATGTCGACGGCCTTGTCCAGCGTATCCGCGCTGGCTTCTCCCTTCGGCGCCAGGACGACGGAGATTCCGCCCTGCAAGTCCAGACCCAGTTGCGCCTTCATCGGACCTTCGCAGACGACCTCGTCCTTGCCGTCCACCGTTTTCGTCTCGGTCGTGCAGCCGAATCCGATCGCGGCCCAAATTCCTGAGACGATCACGATCATCATCAGGATGGACGTCCAGTACTTGCGACGCATGTTCTTGGCCATCAGCGCATCCTCGATCCGACTTCGTCGCGTCCGCGTGTCATGCCGTGGCGTCCGAGTTGTCGGCGGCGACCTTGCGGCGAATCGCGCCGCGGGACATCTTCAAGGTCATCCCTTCGGCGACCTCGACCCAGGCGTGGTCGTCGTCGAGGCGGCGGATCGTGCCGAAGATTCCGGCGATGGTCTCGACTTCGTCGCCGACTTCGAGCGATCCGAGCAGCGCCATGTATTGGCGCCGGCGCCGCTGCTGCGGCCGGATCATCAGGAAATACATGGCGCCGAACAGCAGGCCAAGGAAGATGAAGCTGGTGTATTGCTGGCTTGAATTGGAATTCTCGACGAGAAAAGTGATCACGACAAACCCTTCCGGCACGAAGATCCCACCCGGGAAAGTCCCAGGTGGGCGCAGCAATTCTAGGAGCAGCCCTCCCGGCCGTCAACGCGCCCGCGACGGGGCAGTTTACGGCGTTCCGGCGAAGAAGGCGCGAACGGCGCTACAGCAGGGTCTGGGCCGCCGGCCGGCCGAGACCTAGGTGCCGGTAGGCGGCCTCGGTCGCGACCCGCCCGCGAGGCGTCCGCTTGAGGAATCCGAGGCGGAGCAGGAAGGGTTCGGCCACGTCTTCGATCGTCTCGGGCTCTTCGTGAACGGCCGCGGCGAGCGTGCCGACCCCGACCGGCCCGCCGCCGAACTTTTCGACTACGGCCCGCAGCAGCGCCACGTCGAGGCGATCCAGTCCGAGGTCGTCCACTTCGAAGACGGCGAGCGCGTCGCGGGCGACGTCGCCGCCGATCCGGCCGTCGGCCCGCACGTCGGCGAAGTCGCGCACCCGCCGCAGCAGCCGGTTGGCGACTCGGGGCGTGCCGCGCGAGCGGCCGGAAATCTCGGTCGCGCCTTCGTCGTCGAGCGGGATCTCGAGCAGCGTCGCGCTCCGGCGCAGGATCGCCGCAAGATCGGAGGCGTCGTAGTAGTCGAGCCGCGCCCCGAAGCCGAACCGGTCGCGGAGCGGTCCGGTCAGGAGCCCGGTGCGCGTCGTGGCGCCGATCAGCGTGAAGCGCGGCAGATCGATCCGGATCGAGCGCGCCGCCGGTCCTTTCCCGATGACCACGTCGAGCGTGAAGTCTTCCATCGCCGCATAGAGGATCTCTTCGACTTGGGTGCGCAGCCGGTGGATCTCGTCGATGAACAGCACGTCGCCCGGCTCGAGGTTGGTGACGATGGCCGCAAGATCGCCGGCGCGTTCGATCGCGGGGCCGCTGGTGGTGCGAATCTGCGCGCCGATCTCGGCGGCGACGATGTGCGCGAGCGAGGTCTTCCCCAGACCCGGCGGTCCGGAGAAGAGCAGATGATCCGGGGCCGCGCCGCGCGCCTGCGCGGCGTCAAGGATCAGCGAAAGCTGCTCTTTCACGCGCGGCTGGCCGACGAACTCGTCGAGCCGCTTCGGCCGCAGCGCCGCATCGAAGTCGTGCTCTTCCGGCAGGACGCTGCCGGTGAGAACCTCGCTCATCGACGCGCCCCCAATCGCTTGAGCGCCATCCGCAACAGCGATTCGCTGGTTGCGTCGTGGCCGTTCGAGACGGCGACGGACTCAAGCGATTCGCGCGCCTCGGTGGTGGAGTAGCCAAGCGCGAGCAGCGCCTCGCGCGCCTCGTCGAAGGCGGGCCGCAGGCCGTCCGGAAGCGAGATGCCGGCGAACGCGCCGTCCCCGCCGAGCTTTTCCTTCAGTTCCAGGATCATCCGCCCGGCCGTCTTCTTGCCGATGCCGGGCACGAGCGTCAGCGCGTCGAGATCTTCGGCGGTGACGGCCTTGCGAAGCGCGTCGGGCGAGTAGGCCGACAGGATCGCCAGCGCAGCCTTCGGACCGATCCCGTTGACGGCGATCAGCGTTTCGAACACGTCGCGTTCGTCTGGGGTCGGAAAGCCGTAGACGGTCATCGCATCCTCGCGAACGTGCAGATGCGTGTGCAGCGTCGCCTTCGATCCGGTGCGCCCGATCGCGGCGATCGAGGATGCCGGACACAAGACGCGATAGCCGACGCCGGCGACGTCGAGCACCACCCCGGCCGGCCCGGTCGCCGCGACGACGCCGGTGAGGGTCGCGATCATCGGCCCGCTCCGCGCATCGCGGCGGGACCGGTGAGCCACGGCCGCCCGTGCAAGGCCGCGACGGCAAGCGCCAGCGCGTCGGCCGCGTCCGGCTCGGTCAGATCGACCGGCAGCGACAGGATGCGCCGCATCATGAACATGACCTGATGCTTGTCGGCGTTGCCGACACCGACGACGGCCCGCTTGACCTCCAGGGGACCGTACTCGAAGACCGCCAGTCCCGATTCGGCAGCCAGGCATTGCGCGACGCCGCTCGCTTGCAAGGTCCGGGACGCGGTGCGGACGTTCCGGTTGAAGTAAACCCGCTCGATCGCCATCGCCGAGGGCTGCGTTCGCTCGATCGCCTCCAGCAGCCGGGCGCGCAGCGACGCGAGTTGGGCGGGCGCGGTCGCGCCGGAGGCTCGGATAGTGCCGTGCTCGACGGATCGGAGCCGTCCGGCGCGTTCTTCCACCACGCCGTACCCGGCCCGGGTGAGCCCGGGGTCGAACCCGATGATCCGCACAGCCGCTCCCGTCCGCTCGAACATGTGTACGGAACATTAGACGGTTGGGGGGACGGGTTCAAGGACGGCGGACGTCCCCCGTCCAGTCCCCGGCCCGGAATCGCCGCGAGAATCACAACAGTGTGATTCTACTCGCGGAGCGGTAGCAGCGGCGCGAACACGACGGTCACGGGATCCGACCAGGCTCCGACATTGCCGGCCGAGTCGATCGCCCGGGCCGACACGGCCCAGACGCCGGCCGGAACCTCGCCCTCGACGCGCCACTGCCAGACGGTTCCGAAGGCGCCGGTTCGAACGATCCGCGGAGGCGGCTCGATGGCCGGCACAACAGAGACGGCAGGCGCGATGCGCACCTCGACGGCGGCCAGCGCGATGTCGTCGGTCGCGGTGCCCGAGACCGCTCCCGGCTTGCGGATGCCGCCCTGGATCGCGTTGCCGCCCACGGTCGCCGACGGTGCTTCGGTGTCGGCGGTGACGTGGAACGTGACCGGCGCCGAGTCCGTGGCCGACAGCCCATTCACGTGCGTGGCACGCGCCACGACCGTGTGGGTGCCGCGCGGGAAGTCCACATCGATCGCCCACCGGCCGTCGTCGCCGGCCAGCGCGCGGCCGCGGTCTGCGCCCCCTTCCAGGATGAGCGCGTGTGTCTGCGGCTCCGCCGTGCCGGAGAGCCGGACGATTCGAGTCGGGATCGATGCACCGCCGGCCGGCGCGGTGATCGTCGCCGCGGCAGGCGCGGTGGTTCGATCGGTCACTGCGGCGCACATGCCTTGGCAATCCAGCGACAGCGCGTCGATCTGCGAGTGGAACTGGCAGCGGTATAGCGCCGTCCCGCCCGAAAACGTGGTGGTCTTGACATCGCCGGCTTGGACGAGCGAATGCGCAAACGTCGCGCCCGAATACGCGTGGATGGTATGGCTGCCGGTCTGGACCGTCCAGCGGATCAGATCACCGCCGGTGGCGACGAGCAGGCCGGGATCGAACGAGGAGGCGGTGACGGCGACGGCGCGCTCCGCGGCATGCCCCGGCACCGAGGCGAGCGAGAGAATCAACACCGGCACGGCGAATCGAAGCAGTCTCATGATTCGAAATGTTCGCTTCGTCCGGCGCGGACTCCTGCCGGCGATCGGGAGAACCCGATCTAGACTTCGGCGAAGACCTCGTCGGGGATGTCGAAGTTGGCGTAGACGGCCTGAACGTCGTCGTGGTCTTCGAGCGCTTCCATCATCCGCAAGACCTTCTTGGCGTTCTCGCCGTCCACGGCGACGGTGTTCTGCGGAAGCATCGTGACCTCGGCGCTGAGGCGCTCGATCGACGCGGCGTCGACGGCGTCGCGAACCGCCACGAAGACGGCTTGCTCGCAGACGACTTCGTAGTCGTCGCCGGCGTCGCGCACGTCTTCGGCGCCGGCATCCAGCGCGATCTCCATCAGCCGCTCCTCGTCAGAGGCCGACTTGGCGACGACGATCACGCCGCGCTTGTCGAACATCCATTTGACGCTGCCGGGCTCGCCGAGGCTTCCGCCGTACTTGCTGAAGATCGAGCGCAGATCCTGCGAGGTGCGATTGCGGTTGTTCGTCAGTCCTTCGACGAGCATCGCGACGCCCCCCGGCGCGTAGCCCTCATAGAAGATGGTGTCGTACTTCTCGCCACCGGTCTCGCCGGAGCCGCGCGCCACGGCACGGTCGATGTTGTCTTTCGGGACCGAGGCGTCTTTCGCTCGCTGGATCGCGTCGAACAGCGTGGGATTATTCTCTGGGTTGCTGTCGCCTTGACGGGATGCGATCTCGATCGCACGGAGCAGCTTCGCAAACAGCTTCCCACGGGCTTTGTCGAGCTTGCCCTTCTTCTCTTTGATGCCTTTCCAATGAGAATGCCCGCCCATCACAGCTCCAGGAAGAGTCGGTGGATGCGTTCGTCGCCGGTCAGCTCCGGATGGAACGAACATACCAGGACGCGTCCCTGCCGGGCCGCGACCGGACGCCCGCCGTGCTGAGCCAGCACCTCGACGGCGGCGCCGACCTGCTCGATCCAGGGGGCGCGAATGAAGACCGCATGCACCGGCGAGTCGATCCCTTTCACGTCCAGGTCGGTTTCGAACGAGTCCACTTGGCGACCGAACGCATTGCGGCGCACGGTCACGTCTACGATGCCGAGCAGCGGCTGCTCGCCGCGCATCCCGCCTTCGATCCGCCGGGCGCACACGATTAGTCCCGCGCAGGTGCCGAGGACCGGCATGCCGCCTTCCGCGCGCTTTCGCAGCGGCTCGATCAAGTCGTAGTCGGCGGCGAGCTTGCCGATCGTGGTCGATTCACCGCCGGGAATGACCAACCGGTCCACGGATTCGAGTTCTTCGCGGGTGCGGACTGCGATCGCTTCGGCGCCGGCGGCGCGCAGAATCCGCTGGTGCGCTTCGAAATCGCCTTGCAGCGCAAGGACCCCGACGCGCGCGGCCGTCACCGGATCGGCCCTACCAGCCGCGTGTTGCCAGCCGCTCGTCGTCGCTCATCGAGCGAACGTCGAGGCCGCGCATCGGCTCGCCGGTCGTGCGCGTGACTTTGGCGAGCACGTCCGGGTCGTTGAAGTAGGTGGTGGCTTCGACAATGGCCTTCGCCCGCGCGGGCGGGTCGTCGCTTTTGAAGATGCCGGAGCCGACGAAGACGCCTTCCGCGCCGAGCTGCATCACGAGCGCGGCATCGGCCGGGGTTGCGATCCCGCCTGCGCAGAACATCACGACCGGAAGCCGGCCGGCCTCGTGGATTTCCTTCACCAAGTCGAACGGCATGCCCTGATCCTTGGCGATCGTCATCAGCTCTTCGGTGGGCGCCGCGTGGATGCGGCGGATCCCGCCGAAGATCGCGCGAAGATGGCGGACGGCCTCGACGATGTTGCCGGTTCCCGCTTCGCCCTTCGAGCGGATCATGGCGGCTCCCTCGCCGATGCGGCGAAGGGCCTCGCCCAAATTCGTCGCGCCGCACACGAACGGAACGGTGAAGTTCCACTTGTCGATGTGGAACGCTTCGTCGGCCGGCGTGAGGACTTCGGATTCGTCGATGTAGTCCACGCCGGCGGACTGCAGGATCTGCGCTTCGACGAAGTGACCGATCCGCGCCTTGGCCATGACCGGGATCGTGACCGACTCCATGATCGCCTCGATGATTTTCAGGTCGGCCATGCGCGCCACGCCGCCG
This sequence comes from Actinomycetota bacterium, assembly GCA_036398095.1. GTDB lineage: Bacteria > Actinomycetota > AC-67 > AC-67 > AC-67 > DASWHR01. Next base: position 21,403 of record DASWHR010000042.1, on the reverse strand, counting down.
TCGCGCCGGATATCGGCCGGGACGCGCTCGAGCGCCATCACGGCGCACGCGCCGGCGTCTTCGGCGATCTTTGCCTGCTCGGCCGTGGTGACGTCCATGATGACGCCGCCCTTGAGCATCTCCGCCAGCCCCCGCTTGACGCGGACCGTGCCGCGCTCCACCTGCTCGCTCATCGCATTCCCTTTCGCGAAAATAGCTCATTCCCTGCGGCTTTTCGGTCAGCCTACACCGGCCGCTCGAGCCGCCGCCAACGGCTTTCGCGAGTCTAGAGCTCTTGCAGGATGCGGATACGCTCGTCCAGCGGCGGATGCGTGTCGAACAGGTGGTTCAGCTTGCCGAAGAGGCCCTTTTCGCGCTGAAGGGGCGACTCGATCCACAGCGACGCGGTCGCGCGGCTGGCGCTCTGCACGATCGTCTCATCCGACTTGAGCTTTTCGAGCGCGGCGATGAGCCCCGGCGGATAGCGCGTGTACTTGACCCCGGTCAGGTCCGCGAGCGCTTCGCGGCGCCGGCTGACGGCGGCTTGCATCAGCGTGGCGAACAGCGGCATCAGAACCGCGGCGACCAATCCGACCAGCACGAAAATGGCCGCGCCGTCGCGGTCGCGCGCGCCGCGCCGTCCGCCGCCGAAGCCCCAGAAGAACGACCGGAGCGTCCAGTCGGCGATCAGCACCACGACGCCGACGAGCGTCGCGGTGATCATCAGCACGCGCGTGTCGCGGTTGGCGACGTGCGCCAGCTCGTGCGCGACGACGCCCTCCAGCTCCATCCGGTTCATCTTTTCGAGCAACCCGCGCGTGACGGCGATCGACGCGTGCGCCGGGTCGCGGCCGGTTGCGAACGCGTTCGGCGACGGATCTTCGACGACGTAGACCTTCGGCTTGGGGATCCCGGCGGCGATGGCCAGCCCTTCGATCAGATTGTGCAGTCGCGGCTCGTCGATCGGGGTCACAAGCTTGGCGCGGGAGACGGCGAGCACGACCTTGTCGCCCCCGGCGTAGGCCGACCAGCTCATCACCAACGCGATTCCGATCGCGATGATCAGCCCGATGAAACCGCCGCCGAAGAGCATCCCGAACAGGTAGCCGAACGCCGCGACCACGATCACAAATCCCGCGATCAGGATCCAGGAGCGGCGCGTGTTGCTCTTGATCAAGTCGAACATCGGATTCCTTCACGAGGCGTTCACAAAGAGCGGCACCCGCACCACTCGACGGCGGGGCGCCGGATCGGACTAGAACTCTACTTGGACCGGCGGCCGCGTCGCGTCTTCGGTGCGGAAGAACTCGCGGGCGGCGAACCGGAACATTCCCGCGATGATGCTCGACGGGAACTGCTGGGTGAGCGTGTTGAAAGTCTGAACCTCGTCGTTGTAGAACTGGCGGGAGTAGGCGATCTTGCCTTCGGTCCCGACCAGCTCTTCCTGCAACGCGAGGAAGTTCTCGTTGGCCTTCAGATCCGGATACGCCTCGGCCACGGCCAGCAATTGCCGCAGCGCCGCGGTGATCATGTTCTCGGCCTGCTCCTGATCGTGGACGGTGCCGGCTTGGAGACCCTGGGATCGCGCCCGGGTCACCTCTTCGAACAGTTGCCGTTCGTGGGTCGCGTATCCCTTGACCGTCGTCACCAGGTTCGGGATCAGGTCGTAGCGCCGGCGAAGCTGGACGTCGATCTGCGACCAGGCGTTGTCGAGCCGGTTGCGGAGCGAGACCAGGCGGTTGAACACCACGATCGCCCACAGGACGATCAGTCCGGCGACGCCCAGGACGATCCACAGCCACAGCACGGGGGCATCGTAGCGCGTGGAAGGGGGGCGTCAATTGACGCCGCCGCGGGCGCTCCCCGCGTCGCCCCCCGCAATGGCGTCGCGATACGCCTGCTCGACATCGACGACGATGCGGTCCCAGTCGAACTCGGCCGCTCGCAGACGTCCGGCTTCCACGAGCGCGTCCCCAAGCGCGGGCTCGCGCAGGATTCGCGCGACGGCCTCGGCGAGCGCCGCCGCGTCGCCCGGCGGCACCAGTAGCGCCTCACGTCCGTCGCGGGCCACCGCTGCATAGCCGGGGATCGTGGTGGCGACGACCGGGCGGCCGGCCGCCATCGCCTCCAGCAGCACGATCCCGAACGACTCGCCCCCGAGCGCAGGCAACGCGACGACGGCCGCGTTGCCGAGCACCGCGGCGACCGACTCGGGGGTGACCCGACCGAGGAACTCGACGTCGCCGCGCAGCGCGCCGGGGATCGCCCGCTCGCACGCGTCGCGGTCGGGTCCTTCGCCGCCGATGACGAGCCGGGCCGGCGGATGCCGCTCCTTGATCGCCGGGAACGCCTCGCAAAGGACGCGCGCGCCCTTTCGTGGATCCAAGCGGCCGAAGAACAGCACCGTTTCGGTGCCCGGGTCGCGTGGCGGGATGTCTGCGAATCGATCCAGGTCGATCCCGTTGGGGACGATCCGCATCGCGTGGCGCTCGGCGGCGGCGGCCGTCCGGCGGGCCTCTTCGCTGACCGCGATGCGAACCGCAGCCTTGCGCGTGATCACGCGGAGCAGCGGCCCGAACGCGCGCACCACGCGTGAGTCGGCGGCCGCGGCGTGATAGGTGAGTACCAGCGGAACGCGCGCGGCCGACGCCGCGATCATCGACACGCTCGGCACGAACGGCTCGTGGACGTGCACCACGTCGGGGGCGGCCCGCCGCAGCGCGACGCGAACGCGGGCGGCGACCCGCGGGCCGAACGCGAGCCGCGCGACGGCACCGTTGTATCGGATCGGCATGCTTCGTCCGACGCCGATGACACCGGGCTCGACCGCACCCTCGGCCGGCGCGATGATGAGCGCCTCATGGCCGCGCCGCCGCAGCCTCGCCGCCAGATTCTCAATGTGGTGTGCCACGCCTCCCGGCGCGCTCCACGAGTACGGGCAGACCAGAACGACGCGCACGGGACCTCAGCCCTCGTCGGTCCAGTAGGGAACGAAGGCGTGCCACTGTTCGGGCGCTTGTCGCAGGATCCCTTCGAACACGTCGGCGAGTCGTTGCATGATCCGCGCGATTTCCTCCGGCGTCTCGGGCTCGGTGCCGGTCGCGACCGGCGGGTACGCACACACGCGCCAGCGGCCGTCCGGCGCTTGGAACGTCGCGCCCGGCAACAGCGGAACCCCCGCGCGGAGCGCGACCACGGCCGGGCCGGCCGGCATCGTGGTCGTGCGGCCGAACATGCGGACCGGGATGCCTCGCCCGGAAAGGTCCCGGTCGCAGACCAGCGCAAGCAAGTCGCCCGACGATTTGATCCGCTCGACACACTGGGCGGTCACGTCTTCGCCGCGACGCAGCGGAATGATCGTCATGCCCAGCGCGCGCCGGTAGGCGACGAACCGGTCGAACAGCACCTTGGGCCGAAGAACCTCCGCCACCGCCGACAGTCGCCACCGATTCGCGGCGTAGCGCCCGGCCGAATCCCAGTTGCCCAGGTGCGGCACGCCCAACACCGCTCCGCCACCGGCCATGACCTCGTCCAGCACCTCCGCGCCCTCGAAGTCGACCCGCGCCTCCATCTCGGCGTCGCTTAAATCCTGCAGGCGGAACGCCTCCGCCCAGTACCGGCCGTACGAATGAAAAGCAGCCCGCACGGTCGGGGCCAGGTCCGGGCCGTCTCCAACGATCGGCCGCAGATTCTCGCTGACGACGGCGCGCTGCTTCGCGTTCTTTCGCCACGAGCGGTCGAAGCCGCGGACGAACAAGCGCACCGCCCAGCGTTCCGGAATGGTGCGCGTAAAGCGCCACATCACCAGGTAGGCGAGCCCAATCAGCCGGACGCGGAGCTCGCGCATCACGATCCTTTTGCCCGCCACACGACGACGGTCACGCGGATCGCGGCGGCGGCGCCGAGCGCGGCGAGGATCCAGAGCGCGGGTTCGAGGAACGTGCCGGGCGCCAGCAGGCCGACGGTCAGGATCGCCGCCCGCTCGGGCGCTCCGACGGGGGCCGCGGGCACTCGGAATCCGAGTGCGCGCGCACGGACGCCGGCGTACGCGCCGACGAACAACAGACCTAGCGCCGCGACGGCCGGCGCTCCTTCCTGGACGCTGCCGTGCGCCAACGGCCATGCGAGCGGAGCGAGCACGATCCCATCGCCGACCTGGTCCACGAGCGCGGTCAAGTACGCGGCGAAAGGCGCGCGGCCCGGACGGGAAACCGCTACCAGCAGCAGCGTCGCCCCGACGGCGAGCGCGACGGCGGACGGCCCGGCCCGGCCGCGGGCGGCCAGCAAGCCGGCCACGCCCGTCGCGACGCACCCCGACAGCAGCCACGCCCCGGCCGGGGCGGCCGGGGCCACGCGGCCGGCGGCCTCGCGGAGCGCGTTGCGGACGGGCAGATCGAGCGACTCGGCGTTCACGCGCGGGAAGCATACCGACGCGGGGAGGAACCGATGGGCGCCGACGAAGGGATTCGCCGGACCGGTCCCGAAAACGGGTGTGGCTATACTTTCCACTCGTTCACTATCGGAGGTTGCCGACGTGAAGAGCTACCCGACCGAAAAGATCCGCAACGTCATCCTCGTCGGACATCAGGGCGCGGGAAAGACGTCGCTCGCCGAGGCACTGCTGTTCGCCTCCGGAACCATCAACCGCGCCGGGCGCGTCGAGGACGGCAACACCGTCGCCGACTTCGACCCCGACGAAGTCAAGCGGCAGATTTCGGTGTCGCTGGCGCTGGTCCCGTTCGAATGGAACGAACACAAGATCAACTTGCTCGACGCGCCGGGGTATGCCGACTTCGTCGGCGATCTCGAAGCCGGCATGCGCGCCGCCGACGCGGCGATCATCGTGGTCTCGGCCGTGGACGGCGTCCAGGTCCAAGCGCAGGCCGCGTGGGACATCGCCGAGCGGATCGGGCTTCCCCGCGCGATCTTCATCAACAAGCTCGACCGCGAGCGCGCCTCCTTCGACCGGACGCTCGGCCAGCTCAACGACCTGTTCGGCACCAAGATCGCGCCGGTTCATCTTCCCGTCGGGGAAGAGCACGACTTCCACGGCGTCGTGGACCTGCTGGACGAGAAGGCCTTTTTCTACGACGAGGGAACGCGGCACGAGGAACCGATTCCAGACACGCTCGCCGACCAAGAGCACAAGTTGCACGAGTCGCTCGTCGAATCGGTCGTCGTCGCCGACGACGCTCTGATGGAGCGCTATCTGGAGGGCGGCGCGGTCGAGCGCAAAGAGGTCGCGGCGACCTTGTCGAAGGGGATCGAAGAATGCTCGAGCGTTCCGGTGCTGTGCGGTTCGGCGACCAAGAACATCGGCGTCGATCTGCTGGCGGATTTCATCATCGAAGAGCTCCCCTCCCCCGCCGACCGTCCCGCTCGAAAGGCGACGGCGAAAGGCGGCGACACGATCGAGCTCGCGGCGAAAGCGGAGTCTCCGCTGGGCGCGATGGTGTTCAAGACCTTGTCGGATCCGTTCGTCGGGAAGATCACCTTCCTTCGCGTCTTCGCGGGGACGTTGCGGCCCGACGTGCCGCTCTATAACGCGACCCGTGACCGCGAGGAGCGCATCGGCCAGGTCTTCACGATGCGCGGCAAGAACCAAGAGAACATGAGTGAGATCACCTGCGGCGACATCGGGGCGATCGCCAAATTGAGCGAAACGCTGACCGGCGACACGATCGCCAACAAGGCGCAGCCGCTCACGCTCAAGCCCTGGGACGTGCCCGATCCGCTGTATTCGGTCGCGATCGCGCCGAAGGCGCAGGGCGACGAGGACAAGATGTCGTCCGCGCTGCACAAGCTCGAGGTGGAGGATCCGACGTTTCGCTGGCGGCGCGACCCGGAGACGCACCAGACCGTGATTCAGGGCATGGGCGAAACGCACGTGGATGTGATGATCGAGCGGCTGCATCGCCATCACGTCGAGGTCGCGACGCTCCCGCTGAAGATCCCCTATCGCGAGACCATCCGCGGAAAGGCGTCGGCGACCGGCCAGCTCAAGAAGCAGTCGGGCGGCCGCGGCCAGTACGCCGTCGCCTCGGTCGAGGTTTCGCCGCTCGCGCGCGGCGCCGGATTCGAGTTCGACGACGCGATCGTGGGCGGCGCGATCCCGCACAACTTCATCCCGTCGGTCGACAAAGGCTGCCGCAAGTCGCTCGAAGACGGCGTGCTTGCCGGCTATCCGGTCATCGACGTCAAAGCGCGACTCTTCGACGGAAAGTTCCATTCGGTGGACTCGTCCGATATCGCCTTCCAGATCGCCGGAGCGCAGGCATTCAAGGATGCGTGCCTGGCGGCGGGCGTCGTGCTGCTGGAGCCGATCGTGGATCTGATCGTGACGATCCCCGACGACTTCACCGGCGATATCATGGGGGATCTGTCGTCGCGGCGAGCGCGCATCGAAGGAACCGAATCGGTCGGCAAGGGCTGGAATCAGATCAAGGCGAAGGTCCCGCAGGCCGAAGTCCTCCGCTACGCGATCGATCTGCGTTCGATGACCGGCGGCCGCGGCGCTTTCTCGGTCACGACGTCGCATTACGAGGCGTGCCCGGCGAACGTGCAGGAGAAGGTCGTCGCCGAAGCCGCGAAGACAAAGGAAGAGGCGAGCAAGTAGCGGCACGAGCCGCACCGGATATGAAACGCGTCTGCGTCATCGCGCTCTGCGCCGCCTTCGCCTTGCCGCTGCTGCCGGCCTCGCCTGCGCTCGCCGCGTGCGCGGCGCCACCGGGCCGCTCCTCGCCCGAAGGCCGCGCGCGCATCCGGACGCATCCGATCGTGGTCTACGCGGCGATCGGCGGGGACGTCCCGCCGGACGCGCACGGCGCCTACTCGCTCTATCTGGACGTGATCCGCTACTACGCCGGCTCGGATTCCCAGAACCGTCGCCGGCTGACGATCACCAACTATGCGGACCTGGACCTGCACCCCGGCTACGAGCAACCGGGGAACTCCGAGTCGCTTGCGGCGAGCGTGAAGATGTTGAAGCGATTCGCCGGCCAGCGGGCCGTGCTGTTCTTGACGCCGGGCGACGATGCGCTGGGACGGGACACGCAGGGACGCTACAAGGATCAGTACGCCACCACGGCGTGCACCTACAACGTCGTCGGCGACAAGGACGTGCCGCAGCTCCTTGGCCTGCTGGCGTTGATCTTCCGCGAGCCCCTTCCGCCTCCGGGGCAGACCGGTCTTCCCACCGGTGTCCCGACGGGCGGGTCGGGTGGGGGCGCCACCGGGATCCCGACGGGGTCTTTGGATCCGCGCGCGGCCGGCGACGTGTCCGGCGAGGAGGGCCGCTCCGGGCCGATCACGCGCGCCGCCGGCTTGATCGTGCTGGTCGCGCTCGGGCTGATGCTGTATCGCAGCACGCGTTCCCCACTGTTCGAGCAATGGCGGCGCGCGCCGGTCGATCGCTCGAAGGGTCCTGAAACCGGCTGAAATCCCGCCTTTCAACCCGGCTGTAAACGCGGAGAAAGGGCTGACAGAGGTGGCAACCCGTCAACCCTTTCCCACTTCGGTTGTGGCTCCCTCCCCGCAACGCGAGGGGACCGACTTCTCGGCCGCTCCCTCGGACGGAGGGTCACCCTAGTCGGTCGGTTCGGCACGGCAGCCCTCCAGGGGCGTACTGCGGGGCGCTCGCTCGTTCGGCCCCGCCGAAAGCCACGCTTAGAACCTGTCCGACACAGCGATTCTGCGCCGCCGGCGCCCCGATGTCTAGGGGGGAACGCAATGTTTTTCGCCACACCCTCAACATCAAGAGTCAACTCCGGGTGCCGTGCCCCGAATTGTTCGGTGCAAGCGAGCGTTCAAACCGCGAAATGCGGCTTGAGCTTGGCGTAGGTGTCGTCGAGCGCTTCGGGCAGGACCTTGACGCCCCCGACGGTGAACGTGAAGTTGGTGTCGCCGCCCCAGCGAGGCACGACGTGCATGTGGACGTGGTCGACCACGCCGGCGCCGGCCACGCGCCCTTGGTTCACGCCCAGGTTGAAGCCGTGCGGGCCGCTGGTCGCCTTGAGCGCGTCCATCGCCCGCGCGGTGAGCGAGGCAATCTCGGCGTGCTCGGCGGCGGTGAGCGCCTCCCACTCCCCGACATGTCGGAACGGCACGATCATCAGGTGACCGGTGTTGTAGGGATATTTGTTCAAGATGACGAAGGCCGCATCGCCGCGGGCAAGGATCAAGCCGGCTTCATCGTCGGCCCCGGACGGGATCTCACAGAAGATGCAGACATCTTCACGGCCCGGATCTTTGATGTATTCCATGCGCCACGGCGACCAGAGCCGTTCCATCAGCCGTGGGACCGGGTTGCGATCTCGTCGAGCAGTCCGGCGGTGAACTCGGATTCGGGAACCCCGAACTGCGGCTTGCCGGCGCCGCGCTTCCGCACGGCGAGCGTCCCGCCGTCGATCTCCTTGTCACCGAGCACGAGCACGTAGGGCACCTTCTGCATCTCGGCGTGACGGACCTTGTTCTGCATCGTCCCGTCCGACAGGTCGATGTCAACGCGGATGCCGGCCGCTCGCAGGCGTTCGCCGAGCGCGGCGGCCGCGTCGTTGTGCCGGTCGGCGATCGGAACCACGGCGACCTGCACCGGGGCAAGCCACGCCGGAAACGCGCCGGCGTAGTGCTCGATCAGCACGCCGGTGACGCGCTCGACCGCGCCGTAGATCGCGCGATGGATCATCACCGGCCGATGCTTGGCGTTGTCTTCGCCGGCATAGGAAAGGTCGAAGGCGTCGGGCAGCGCGAAGTCCACCTGGATGGTGGAAAGTTGCCATAACCGTCCGATCGCGTCGTGGAAGTGAATGTCGACCTTGGGACCGTAGAACGCGCCCTCCCCTTCTGCGATCTCGTAGGGCTTTCCCCACCGGTCCAGCGCGCCTCTGAGCGCATCAGTCGCGCGGGTCCACATCTCGGTGTCGCCGATCGCCTTTCCGGGACGCGTGGACAGGTGGATGACCGGCTCGCCGAAGCCGAGCGTCGAGTGGATCTCGACGGTCAGGTCCATCACGCGCACAATCTCGTCGACGAGCTGATCGGGGCGGCAGAAGATGTGCGAATCGTCTTGCGTCAGGCCGCGAACGCGCATCAGGCCGTGCAGCACGCCGCTTCGCTCGTTCCGATAGACGGTGCCGAGCTCGAACATGCGGATCGGCAGGTCGCGATAGGAACGCGTCTTCGAGCCGTAGATCAGGACGTGGAACGGACAGTTCATCGGCTTGATGAAATACTCGTTCTGATCCAGTTCCATCTCTGGATACATGTTCTCACGGTACTGGCGCAGATGGCCGGATGTCTCCCACAAGACGCCGCGCGCGACGTGCGGCGAGTAGACGGGAACGTATCCGGCGCCCAGGTTCACCTCGCGCGCATAGTCCTCGAGCTCCTTGCGAAGCACGCCACCCTTGGGGTGCCACACCAGCAGTCCGCCGCCCAGCTCTTCGGGAAACGAGAACAGGTCCAGCTCGCGTCCGAGCTTGCGGTGGTCACGGCGCGCGGCCTCCTCCAGCCGGTGCAGATGCTCATCGAGCGCCTCCTGCGATTCCCACGCGGTCCCGTAGATGCGCTGAAGCATCGGACGCTTCTCGTCGCCGCGCCAGTAGGCGCCGGCGATCCGCAGCAACTTGAATGCGGGAATGTCGCCGGTCGAGGACACATGCGGGCCGCGACACAGATCCGCCCAGTCCTTGTTGCGGAACACGGTCACCACGTCGGTGCCGCCGCCTTCGGCCGCATCCTCGTCGCCGCCGATCCCTTCGATAATCTCACGCTTATAGGGCTGCTCGGCGAACAGCGCCAGGCCCTCGTCCTTGGACAGCTCTTCGCGCACGAACGGCTGCGACTGCTTCATGATGCCGCGCATCTTGCGCTCGATCTTGGTGAGGTCGTCGGGCGTGAACGGCCGGCCGATGTCGAAGTCGTAGTAGAAGCCGTCGTCGATCGGCGGGCCGATCGCGTAGCGCGCGCCCGGATGCAGCTCGCAGACGGCCTGCGCCAGCACGTGCGCCGTCGAGTGCCGCAGGATCTCGCGCCCCTCGGGCGAGTCCGCGGCGATCTCGGTTCCGTCGTGCAGCTTCACGGCACCGTCCCCCTCCATCGAGTATCTACGAGAATCGTTTCCGGACCGATTCGAGCCAGGCGCGCTCCAACGCGGGGAACGATTCGCCGAACAGCGACACGGTCACGCGGTCCAGATGATAGCGCCAGGTTCCGTGGGTGACGGGGTCGATTGTTCCCAGGGCCCGATACGCGCGCGCCCCCGCGTCGCGGCCGAAGCGGCCGTTGAGGTAGGCGATGAACGAGGCGGCCTCTTCGTAGGCCAGGAAGATATCGTCGCGCGGCCCGGCCGTGAAGTACCAGTCGGGCACCAGCGCGCCGGGCAGCGTTCGCGCACGCACCCGGCGTGCCATCTGCGTGGTCTCGCCGCCGCCTTCGCCGTAGACCTGAGCGATGCCTTCGTCGAAGATCGCGGTGATGTTGGGCCCGGCGATCGCGCGCGTCGCCAGGTGCGTGAACTCGTGGGCGAGCACTTGCTCCTGGAACCGAGCCGAGTAGCGCCGGAAATTCGGCCAGTGCAGGAAGATGCGATGCCCGGTCAAGCGATAGCCGTCGGCGCGGTCCACGCTCGATGCGGCGAAGGCGACGAATTGAGTCAGGTCGAACGTCGTCTGCAGGATCCGCTCCAGCTCGCCGACGGTGGACGGGATCATCACCACGATCGGGTCGGTCCATCCCAGCGGCCAGCCGCGCCGCGCGGTCGCGCGCGCCCGTTGCGCCATCGTCAGCACCGGCCCCGCCGCCGCTCGCTCCGCAGGGTGGTGCACGACCAGGATCCCGTCGGATTGTTTCATCTCGATCTCGCCGAAATCCCAGAGGTGCCGGATGCTGAGCAGCCCGATGTCTTCGACACCGGCGTCGTCGTAGACGGTCCACGACGCGCCCGCACGGACGACCGTCAGATACAGATCCTCGTTCTCGGCGGTCGCGTCGAAGCCGCGCAGCGCGATGCGCTCGACCGCTTGCACGATCCGGGTCTCGTCAAAGCCGCCGACGCGGTCCCGATCGCGGGCGAGATCACCGAACTCCTCGCGGTTCGGCTCCAGCCGGTAGTCGCCTATCGGCAGCAGGCGCATGCGCCGGAAGCCGGTGCGCTCACGGGCGACGAACTCGGCGCGGCCGCCGGCCATGGTCCGGTCGAAGGCGGCAAGGTCGCCGTCGCGAACCGCGCGTGCGCGCTCGTCGAGCATCGCCGCGATGGCCGCGTCGGAGTTCGCCGGAGTTTGTCCGCGGGACGCCGCCGGCGCGGCGACCAGAACCGTGAGCGCAAGCGCGACGGCGACGCGACGCAGCCGGGGAGACATCATCGGGATTCTACGGGGAGGCGGGCGTCCGGGCAGGATCTGCCGCTTTTGACACATCTCGCGTTTTCCTGCCGCAACGTGGGGGAATGGTTTCTGAAGATCCGCACGGGATCGACCGACATTCGAACTGTCATGCTGCTATCGATCGATCAAGTCGCCGAGCGAGCCGGGGTGCACCCGACAACGCTTCGCCGTTGGCTCAAAGCCGGCGGTCACTTGCCGAAGCCGCTGCCCGTCAAAGCGCTCGGCGGCGGCCCTCTCTGGCGTGAATGCGACATCGAGCAGTGGCGCGACGACCAGATCCAGGGCGGTGAGGCCTTCGTCGATCTGCTCAGCTTCGATCTGCCCGAGGCCGAGATCGCCCCCGCCGTGGGCGGCGATGCGCCGGCGCCATCGCGATTGCGTCTGGTTCGGTAACGATTCGATTCGGTGGGCGCGGAGGGTTTTGAACCCCCGACCCCTGCCGTGTGAAGGCAGTGCTCTCCCACTGAGCTACGCGCCCGAGCGTCCGGATTATAGCGTCTGCGATCACGGCGTCCGTGCCGTGCGCGAATCGATCGATGCCGCCCGCTCGTACCAGACGTTGACGCCGAGCGAGCGCCACCCGCGCACGGCTTCGGCGCGCAGGTCCGATGCCGGCCGGCCGCGTGCCGCGGCGACGGCGGCGGCCGCTTCGGCCTCGGCGGCGGCCTCGTCGGGCATCATCCGCGACGGATCGGCGAACGCGCGCGCGCCGGCAAGCAGCGATTCCGCTTCTTCGATCCGGCCGCGGAGCGCCGCGGTCTCGGCAGCCAGGGACGCGGCGAGAACGCCGACGCGGCCGTGACCGACCCGTTCGGCCGCGGCGAGGGCCTCGGACAACGCGAGCGCGGCGTCGTCGAGCCGGTCGCCGCCGAGCAAAGCGCGCGCCGCGATTAGCAACGGGACGGGGATCTCAAGGCGGTCGCCGAACCGCTCGGCGCGCTCGCGGTAGCGTGCGGCCTCCGACGCCGCCTCGTCCCACCGTCCGGCGTCCAGAGCGATGTCGGCGCGAGCGAGGATGACCTCCTGCTGTTCGCGTTCGTTGCCGGCGACGGCCAGGAGTGACTCGGCGCTTTCCAGGTGACGGGTCGAGGCGACCGGGTCACCGCGTCGCGCGGCGACGCGCGCGAGGACGACATGCGCTTGCTCGGCCTGCCGGTGGCCGGCGGCATCGTCGGCCGCCGCCGCCAGGGCGCGCGCCAATGCTTCGGACTCATCGAGCCGGCCGCGCGCCACGGCGATGCGCGCCAGAAGATAGGCGGCGTCGCATTCGACGAAGAAGTCGCCGGACTCGCGTGCGAGCCCCAACGCATCCGACAGCGGTTCGACCGCTTCGATCCACGCGCCGCGATAGAAACGTTGGAATCCGTCGGTGCGAAGCAGCGCCGCGCGGGCGCGGGGCTCGTCGCCGAGCGTCGGCGACGACACGCATCGACGGAACCATCGGTCGAACTGCTCTCCCCCACGCGACGAGCATCCGTATGCGAGTTGTTCGTAGAGCAGGTGCTCGCCGACGGCGTCGCCGCCGCTCGCGAACAAGCCGGCGGCTTCTTCGAACTGGGCGAGCATGCCGTCCACGTCGGTCAGGCGCATCGTTCGCGCGCTCGCCCACGCCACGCGCGCTCGTCCGAGCGTGTCGCCGATCGCGGTGAAATGCTCGCCGGCGCGTTCCAGCAATCGTCGCGCGCGTTCCAGGTTTCCGTATTCGGATTCGAGCCAGCCGAGCTGCAGGACGGCTTCGGCTTCCCATTCGCGAGCGCCGGCGGCGCGCGCGATCTCCAGCGCACGCGATGCTTCCGTGGTCGCCTCCTCATAGCGGTGCAGGTCGATAAGCGCGGCGGAATGCCGCAAGGATGCGCGCACCGCAGCGCGGCCGGCGGGCGTCGCCGCGGTGTCGGCCGAGGGCTCGTGAATCTCGGTCGCCTGCCGGTACCAGGCTTCGGCTTCGCGGAATGCGCGCAGCGACCGCGCCGAGTCGCCGGCGCGCACCAAGTATTCGAGCGCCGCCGACACCACGCTCGCGTCGGCGGCCGTGCCCGACGACGCCGAGGCGAGCGCCGCCTGCGCATAGTGATGCGCAAGTGTCTCGACCGGCGCCGCGTCGGGCCCGCAGGCCTTCTGGATCGCGGCTGCCAGCTCCAGGTGCCGTCGGGCGCGCTCGGCGCGCGGCAGCGCGCCGTAGGCGACGTCACGGATCACCGCGTGACGAAACGCATACCCGCTCCCCGCCTCGACGAGCAGCTCGCGGGCGATGAGATCGTCGATGTCGCCGCGCGGATCGTCCCATCCGAGCGCGCGCAGGTCGCCCAGGCGAAACGTCTCGCCGCACACGGCCGCGTCGCGCAGCAGCCGCCGCCGCACGGCCGGCAGCGCATCGATGCGCGCCGCGACGACCAACTGCACGCTCTCGGGAAGCTCGTGTCGCAGTCCTTCCACGATTCGCCAGCAACCACTTTCGCGCCGAAGCACGCCGGTTTCGCGAAACAGCCGCACGATCTCTTCGACGAAGAGCGGGTTGCCGCCCGCACGCCCGGCGAGTTCGTCTTCGACGTCGGCTCCGATCGAGGCGCCGGGCAGAAGCCGGCGGATCAAGTCCTGGCTGGCCGCGCGGTCGAGGTTGTCGAGCCGGACCTCACGGCCGGCGGCGGCGGGCGGCCGGTGAGACGGCGTATCCGCACGGCCGAGGCACACGACCAGGAGCGGCGCGTCCCAGGGATGCGCGTCCAGGTCGGCGAGCATCGCAACAAGCTGCGCGTCGGCCCACTGGACGTCGTCGATGACGAGCACCACCGGCTCACGTTCGGCCGTCGCGGTCAAGGCCGATCGGACGGCCGCGCCGATCTCGGAGTTCATCTCGCGGCGGTCGTCGCGATGGAGCGGCGACGGTGGCGGTCGCGTTTGGATCAGATGCAGCGCGCCGGCCGCGGCGTCCACGCCGCGAAGCGCGTCGGCGAGCGCGAACCACGGGATGCGCTCGGCGTGGGGTGCGGCGCGGCCCACAAGGACGCGTGCGCCGGACAGCTCGCGCGCGAACTCGGCGATCAGACGGGTCTTTCCAATGCCCGGCGGCCCCAGGATGCTCACGATGCGGGACCGCCGGCTCGTTCGCGCCGCATTCCATTCCTCGGCCAGCACCACCCGCTCGGCCTCGCGGCCCACGAACGGCCCGGTTGCGTTCGCGAGTCCGCTACCGCCGCGGGTCGCGTCGTCGGCGACTTCGAAATGGACGACGGGTTCGGGTTTTCCTTTGACGAACGCCGGTTCGCGTTCGCGATAGCCGATGACCGACGATGTGCGCGCCGCCGTGGACGCGCCGACCAGGACGGCGCCGGCGGGGGCGAGCCCGACCAGTCGCGACGCGACGTTGACGGTGTCGCCGATCACATCGAAGCCGCCGCGCGCGGGAACGACGAAGACCCATCCGGTGTGCACGCCGGCTTGCAGGTCCGACACGAGCGAGGCGGCGCCCGCGGATGCGCGAACCTCGTCTCGCATCGCGACCGCGGCGCGAACGGCGCGCTCGGCGTCTTCGGGCGTGGCGGCGGGGACGCCGAACACGGCCATCAACCCGTCGCCCATCGTCTTGACGACGCGGCCGCCGAACGATTCCACAATGGTCTCGAGCCGCTGCATGACGGGCGACAGAAGGGCATGCACCTCTTCGGGATCTCGCTCGCCCGACGCGGCGGTGAAGCCGGTGAGGTCGGCGAAGACGACGCTGACGAGCCGCCGCTCGGATTCTTGAACGTCCTCGGAGCGGCTGGGGCCGTCCGGCGCGTCTCTCATCGGCGCTTGGACGATCTCCCGGCCCCTCGTGCGGCGGCGCCGCGGGGACGTTTCCGCGGCGGCGCGACGTACTTGTCGGCCGGCACGCCGCGCAAGATCAAGCAGGTCGTCGCCTGGCGGATCTCGGGGATCTCGCGAAGGACGGCGAGCGCGTTGCCGGCGATGTCGTGCTCGTCGGCGCCGGAGACCTGCGCCATGATGTCGTACTCGCCGAGCAGCGCCACCATCGCTTTGATCCGGCCCCTCTTGCGGGCGGCGACGAGCCGGCCCCACGCGGCTTCGGCTTCGGCCGGCGCGACGCGCAGCAACACCAATCCGGAGGGGCCCCATTTCGGATCCGAGAACGGCATGTTGCCGAGCAGCATCTGCGTTCCCGACGGCGCCGTCACCACCGCCGTCGAGATCGACACGACGCCCGCGATCTGCGTCGCCCCGTTCTTGATCTCGGCCCATTCTTCCCACGCGACGTCCACGAAGCGGGCGAGCACGTCGTAGGGCCCGGTCACCTCGACCGCGCGTTCGGCTCCGTATCGAACCAGCGCGGCCGCAACCTGCGGGGCGGTTCCGGGAATGGTCTTGACGAATGCGTAGACGTGCATCTGCTCCCCCCTGTCGTGACGGGCGTCCGGCGGGCCGAGTCGCGCCGTCCTTGTTATCGCAGATTCGGCTTGCGACGCGAATCGACTCGGCCTCGTACGTCGGGTTGCACGTCTAGACGTATCGCAGGCGCTGCACGATCCCGCCGTGGACCGCTCGCATCTCCTCGGCGCCGTCCTCGCACGAGAAGGCCACGGCATCCAGGGTTTGGCCCTGGGGAGCCTCGACGTAGTAGACGTATTCGATGGAGGCGCCGGGGCAATCCACGTAGGTCGAGGCGTCCCGCCGGTACGAGATCACGCCGGCCGGATGACCGCCGGCGCTGCGCATCTGGAGTTCGCCGGTCGCGTCCTCGTTGTTCTCGGCGCGAA
Source organism: Actinomycetota bacterium (assembly GCA_036398095.1). GTDB lineage: Bacteria > Actinomycetota > AC-67 > AC-67 > AC-67 > DASWHR01. The sequence goes on along the minus strand of DASWHR010000042.1, from coordinate 5,289 downwards.
GCGCGGCCATCTTGTCCGCGAACGACACGTCTTCCATCTGGAACAGGACCGCGATCCGGCGGCCGGTTGTGCGTGCGTCGCCGAGCCGCCCGCAATCGTCACCCACCTCCGGCTCGAGCAGGTCGCTCGGATAGGCGATCCGGACGCCGGGGAGCGCGGTGCAGGTGACCCAAGCGTCGGCCGCCGGAGACGCCGTGAGCGTCGATGCGACCGAGGCGACGGCCGACGCGATCGGTGCCGGGCTCGACAGGGTCGGCACGGGCACGACCGGCCGGGGCGTTTCGGTCGTGTCGCTCGGAGCGTGGGGCTCGTCCGCCGACGGCTCGGCTGTGGCGATCGAGTAGCCGAGCAGTCCCGCCATCGCGAGCATCCACACGGCGAGCGCCGCCTTGAGCGTTCCGGGTGTCGCGTCGGGATCCATCGGCGTGGCCATCGCGGCCATTCAACCCAAGCGCCCGCGGCCGGTCAATCGCTGGCGGCAGGCGTCCCCGTTGCCGAGGCGGTGACCGACGCCGACGGCGTGACGGTCGCGGGCGTCCCTGTCGGTGTCCCGGTGCCGTTGTCCTCGACGGACTCGGCCGGATGCGCATCCTCCGATGTCGCGTCGGCCGTGGCGATCGAGTAGCCGAGCAACCCGGCCATGAGCGCCATCCACAGAGCAAGAGCAACCTTGAGCGGTCCCGGGGTTGCGTTCGAATCGTGCGTCGTCGTCGCCATGCCCGAAGCTCAACAGAGCAACGCGCGCCGGTCAAATCGCCGTCGACGGCAAGCGAACACGGTCGCGGATGTGGCCATAACAGAACGCTCCTTGAACTGGAAAGGCCGAAGGAGCGGTTGCCCGCTCCTTCATGCGTGGTGTTATTGCGACTCCAACACATCGAGTTTGGCTCCGAAGTTCCGCGCCGTCAAGTGCACGGTGGCAGGACGGTTATCTCCATTGGCCGCCCCGGCGATGGTCCCCCCTTTCGAGGGAGTGGACCCGGTCGGGTTCGAACCGACACCTCGAACTTTGTTGGAGTCGCATGCTTCCGTTACCCCACGGGCCCACCGCCGCTCGACATGGTGAAGGCATCGCCCGCGCGTGTCCCGTCTGGGCAGAACACGAAGAACGAGTCGAGGCTCGCAAAGAGTCGGCCATGGAGTGAGTGACCTGGAAAGGCTGAAGGAGCGGTTGCCCGCTCCTTCGTCCGTGGTGTAATCGCGACTCCGCCAGATCTCGATTATTGCCTTCAAGGCGCGCTCGGTCAAGTGCACGGTGGCAGGGTGGTTATCTCCGCTTGGCCACCCCGGCGATGGTCCCCTCTTTCGAGGGAGTGGACCCGATCGGATTCGAACCGACACCTCAAACTCTGGCGAAGTCGTGTGCTTCCCTTACACCACGGGCCCACCGCCGCTCGAGATCCTCTTCTTCAAGCGCACGGTTGTCCCGTCTGGGCAATACGAGCAGAAGCACTCGACCGTTACGCGTAGCTCACGTTGTCGGGATCCGTCGTTGCAGTCATCTTGTGGCCGCCGATCGTGTCCTCGATATCGAAACAGCCGTCTCTTGACTCAGCGGTCGGACGAAGAGAGTAGACACCAGTGTTCCACAAGCACACGGTCTGTCTGGACTCCGTTGTCCTCCACCGGCGGCGCCACTCGGACGAGCACTTGTCTCACGTCATAATCGCGGATCATTCGACGTGGACCCTCGGAGATCCAGCAGGCGACACGATCTACACCGAGGTCATGCCAGAAGGTATCGCCCTCAACGAGCCAGAAGTCGGGCCGCCCGCCTCGCATGGCCCATTATGAACGTCTTGATCGGCGGCCCCGTCCACCGAACGAAGGACCTATCCCGCCCGGTTCAATTAAGGCTGGTGAGGTCCTTCAGGTGTGGCCTAACAGGACGCCCTTTGAACTTGGCCGGCCTCAAGGAGAAGCGGACATAGACCCCGGTCCATTCGGAAAGTCTCGAGCAATCCTTCGAAGTTGGGCGGGAATTCGCTCCCGAATCGCGCCGTGCAGGTCGGTGACGGAGGTATCGTCGATCGCGCGCATGAGAACGAGGTTCGCCTCTTGGATCTTATCGAGATCCAACATCCATTCAGGCTCCCTACAGGAGATCGCTATCCGAGCAGTGTCCATGAGGGTGGCTTGGATCAGAGCCTTCTTTATGTCCTCGTTTCCGTCCCTTGCCGCGGCCAGCATGCCATTGCGCTCCGGCCACGACACCGTTGCGCCTCTCTCGATCTCGGAGAGGTAGAGCTGCAAATGATCGCTACTCATCTGCCCGAAGGTCACGCTGCGGAATTTGCTTTGGCTCGTTCGTAAAGCGTTTCGGGGGCGATGTCGGCCCCGTTTGGCCACGCAATCGTCCCAGCATCGATGAAAAACCGACGGAACTCGTCCTCTCCACGAAGAGGTTCGAAGATAGGCCCATGGAGCCACTCTTCGAAATCGACGACCGCTTTCGTACCGTCGAAGAACGTGAGCTCAATCTTGAACCCACCGCGATATTCGGCTGCTGTGACCAGCGGCAATTCCTCCATGGCGGCTCTCATTCTAGTGGAGGGATTCGCTCAAGCGGCTCGCTCGCGCGAGCCCGCTCCCAATCGAGTTCCAGCTCGTCGCGGCGGGCGAACGCCCACTCTCGGATCAGCCTAGATGCCGTAGTCGAACCCAAGCTCCCTGCGAGCGGCTTCCCATCAAAGGTGAAGGTCGCTTGGCGCCCTTGATATTCGGCGTGGAAATGCGGGACCCCGTGCTCGCGGTAGTACATGCGAATCACGATCCCGAAGAACGTCGAAATGACCGGCATCTGGTCAACGTATTCGAGGGGTGCGACAGCATCTCGCAGAACGATGAAAACCGGCCGTCAATCCGACCGGCTTTCAGAAGTGGGCGCGACAGGACTTGAACCTGTGACCTCCTGCGTGTCGAGCAGGCGCTCTAACCAAGCTGAGCTACGCACCCCGGTGCGGCCGCAGATTGTATCGCAGGCGGTGCGGCGGCGCGTTCTCGATAGAGCGAAGGGCCCCGCGCTCGGCGGGGCCCTTCGACCGATCTTTACTGCTTAGCCGGCGGTGGACGCGAACGGGTCGGGCAGGCCGCACTTGTCGGCAAAGTACTTGCCGACTCGTTTGGCGACCTCCAGATATTCGGTGTCCTGCGCGAACGCGAACACGGTCTGGATCTCTTCCGGCGGGATCTTGGTGTAGTCGAAGTCGTACTTGGCGAGGGCGTTGATCATCTGGCCGTAGATGTCGGCGAGCTTCTTGACGTCCGGCCGGATCTCGGCGGGAGCCAGGCTCACGGCCTCGTCCATGGCCTTCGCCGCATCGAGCATCTGCTTCTTGACCGCATCTGGACCGGTCGCGCCTGCCTGCGAGCCGAGCGCCTCGGAGTTCTCCTGGAACTTCTTCGCGTAGTCGCAGTCGCCGCCACCGGCGGCCTGCGGCGGCGCGGTCGTCGGCGCGTTGGACTGACCGGCGTCGGCCGTGTTGTCCCCGACCTTTGATCCTCCACCGCACGCCGCCAAGACGGCGGCAAGCAGCATCCCCACAATCGCTTGCTTACGCATCTATCCCCCTAACGGATTGAACGAGGCGAGCGTAGCACCGCCCGGCCGGCTATACCGGCCGTTCTCCGGTGATCATCGTCGAGCCGGTGGCGGTGGCGACTTTCTTGCCGTCGGGAGCGAACACGTCGGCGTTCGCAACGGCAAGCGTTCTTCCCCGGTGCGTTACCGACGCGTTCGCGACCAAATCGCCCTCGCCCGGCATAACCGGACGAAGGAAATGCATTTTCAGATCCACCGGCCGGTATGCGCTGCCCACTTGTAGCGTCGAGGTGACGGCCGTCGCGAGCGCCGCATGGCCGAGCATCGCGATCAAACCGCCCTGTACCGTCCGCGCCGGACTGGCGAACCATTCGCTGCGCGGCATCGAAAAGGTCGCGCGTCCATCGTCGACATCGGTGAGCGTCATCCCGGTCAGATAGTGGATCGGAGGTGCCGGAATCGCGCCGGCGATCTGGCCGCGCAGGATGTCCAGTCCGCTCATCGTGCGCCACTGCTCCCAAGGGATCGCCTCGCCGGGCGCCGGCCGCATCCAAGGATCGGGCGAGTCGTATGAGGGCGCGACGTATTCGAAGATCGATGGATCGTCGGGGACGGGAACGCCTTCGATTGGAGGCTGGATGAAACAGCTCGACGTGCCGTGCGCGACCCGCTCGCCCCTGCCGTCCTCGATCCACACTTCCGCGAGCGACAGAGGACGGTCCAGCCGCAAGAGCCGGCCGACGCCCCGCAGCGTCCCGCCGGCGGGACACGCCCGAAGGAACGTCATCGTCAGCTCCCACGTGGACATTGGCGTGGCCGCGGGCAGCGAATGGAAAATCGCCGACGCGACCGCCGCATCGGCGAGCATCGTGATCGCGCCGGCAGAGATGTGCTCCTGGGACGAAAGAAACCAGTCCGAGGCGGGAAGCTCAAAGGCCGCATGACCCTCGTCGGCTTCGACGAAGGACAGCCCGGTCAGGTGCGACAGCGGCGGCTTCGGCCCGCCGTGCTGTAAAAACAGCCGTGCTTGTTCGATCGCCGGAAGGCCGAACACGCGAAGGTCCGGGTATCCCCCTCGCACCGGTTCCTGCCACGGCGGCGTCGTCATGCACACAGCGTCGCCCGGGCAACGGCGGTCCGGCAAATCCCCGGAGCGCCGGGACGGTACAGTGGTGCCCCCCGAGCTCAAGGAGAGCGCCATGGCGAGTCGCTTCACCGAACTGGTCGTGGGCTGCGCCGACCCGAAGCCGCTCGGCCGGTTCTGGTCGCAGGTCCTCGACTGGCCGATCACCGAGGAGGACGACGAGTCCGCCTACCTCGAAGATCCCGAGGATCGCGGTCCCAGCCTGCTGTTCATACGAGTGCCGGAAGGCAAGACCGTCAAGAACCGTCTCCACATCGACGTCAACCCGCGAGGAGTCGCCCAGCAAGAAGAAGTCGAGCGGGTCCTCACCCTCGGAGCCCGCCGGATCGACATCGGCCAAGGCCCCGACGTCTCCTGGGTCGTCCTCGCCGATCCCGAAGGCAACGAGTTCTGCATCCTCAAGACAACCGTCGACTGAGCACCAGGCCGTTGTTGATTAAGAGTACACTTGGGTGTACTCTTACGTCCATGGCCAAGACGGTGCCGGTGAAGGAGTTGCGAGCCGGGCTCGCCGAACTTCTCGACGACGTTGCCGATCGGCGCGAGCACGTCATCGTCACGAGGCGAGGTCGCCCCGCGGCTGCGATCGTTCCGATCGACGAGT
>DASWHR010000041.1:0-36686 GCA_036398095.1 Actinomycetota bacterium | reverse complement strand
CACTTGTTGTTTTTCCGGTTTGATGACGAGGCCCCGGAGACCCCGGCTCGCTTCCTTGGATTCGACCGATCAAAGTCGAAACCATGCACCCCCGATGTTGTTGTCAATCGCATTCAGTGTATCGGGTTTCCGGCCGATCAGGGCGGGCTTTCAGGCTCGGCGATCGAAATCATCCGCACCCGTCCGAGTTCAATCACGCTGAAGTTCCCCACCCAGTCGTCGCGAGACAAGAGCAGGTCGACGAGCCTGCGCGCGCGCCTTCCTTTCACCGGCTCGAACCGAACCAGGATGACCCCGAGAACGGGCAGGCGACCCGCGAACACGAGCCGTCCGTAGTCCTTATCGTGTGTGAGCACGATCCGTTGCTCTTCCGCCGCCCATGTGAGGACGCGGCGATCTTCGATTCCGCCATGAAGCTCCCGAACCGAGGCGACATCGCAGTTGGCCGCTCGGAGCGCCTTGAGGACATCCAGCGAAACGTTTTCGTTGGCGAGGATCCGCATCAGATCACCGGCGCCGGATAGACGTGCTCGATCCGGACCCGCCACGCGCCGAAGGCGATGCACGCCCGTACATCGTCAATGGTGATGTGCGGGTACTGCTCGGCGAACTCCTGCGGACTCCAGCCTGCCGCCAAGCAATCCAGCACGAGCTCGACGGCGATCCGGGTTCCCCGGACGATCGGCTTGCCGGCGAGAATGCCGGGATCCACGGTGATTCGATCCAGGAGACGCCGCGAGCCGGCAGAGACCTGATCCGTATACGCCGGCGCTCGCTCGCGAACGATCCGCCGCGGTCGCGCACCGGCGACGAGATCAAGGGCGTCCTCGTCGATCAGGTGCTGCGTGCCGACTTTGCGAGCGGGCAGCTTGCCGGCACGGATCCAGCGCCGGATCGTCTCGGCCGCCAGGCCGGTGCGTTCCGCGGCTTCGGGAACGGTGACGTCCATCGGCTGTAGTATACTACCCCTCAATCGGGGAGCGGAGCTAAGGGCTAGCGCACTTTGCCGCGGCGGACGGCGCCTTCGCGGCGGCGCATCTCGCGCTCGGCTTCGCGGCTGACCATCGCTTGGCGCTTGTCGTGCGCCTTCTTGCCGATCGCGAGCGCGATCTCGCACTTGATCTTGTTCTTCACGAAGTACAGGCGCAGCGGCACCAGCGTGAGCCCCTTCTGCGCGGTCGCGGCCGCGATCCTGCGGATCTCCTTGCGGTGAAGCAGCAGCCGGCGAGACCGCGTCGGCTCGTGGTTCTGGTAGGACGCCTGAAGGTAGGGCGGGATGTGGGCGCCGAGCAGCCAGACCTCATCGTCGCGGACGGCCGCGTAGGCGTCGGCGAGCGACGCCTTGCCGGCGCGCAGCGACTTGACCTCGCTGCCCATCAGCGACACGCCGCACTCGAAGGTCTCTTCGATGTGATAGTCGTGCCGCGCCTTGCGGTTGGTCGCGATGTTGGGGTTTTCGGACTTCTTCTGCTTGGCCACGGCCGAATGCTACCGGGCCTTCAGCGGGATGGGACTACTTGAGCCAGCGCATCGGGTTGCTCGGCTGGCCTTCGACGCGCACTTCGAAGTGCAGATGCGGGCCGGTGCACCACCCGGTGCAGCCGACGGCCGCGACGCCGGCGCCGCGCTTGACCTTCTGGCCGGCGCTCACAAACGCCTTCGACAGGTGCGCGTACATCGTCGCGACCGAATCGCCGTGGTCCACCAGCACGATCAGGCCGAACGCACCCTTGTAGCCGGTGAACACGACCTTGCCGTCGCGCGCGGCGATCACTTTCGTGCCTGCCGCCGTCGCGATGTCGATGCCGGTGTGGAACGACTTCTTCTTGTAGATCGGATGGATGCGCTCGCCGTAATCGCTGGAGATCCGCCCGCCGACCGGCCAGACCAGATAGCCCTTGCCCGCGCCCTGGATGACCTTCTGGCCCTTCTGGGCGCCCTTGAGGATGCCGCTGATCGAGTCGGACTCGCGAACGTAGGACTGCAACGCCTCCTCGTAGGCGTGGCGCTCGTCGCGAACCTTTTCGAGCAGGTTCTTGCGGTAGTTGATCTCGCCGACGACGGCACGGCGCGCGCGCGTCTGACTGGCACGCAGGCCCGCGATGCGGTCCCGTTCGGCTTGCGCGGTCGCGACCTGCTTGTCCAGCGCCACCTTTCGCTCACCGATCACGGCGCGCTCGGCTTCGACCTCGTCGCGGACCTTTTGCACTTCCTCGACGACGTGCACGTCGGCCTTCAAGACGCTTTCGACATACTGATCGGCCGACAGGAACGCGTTGAAGTCGGTGGTGTTGAGCAGCACCGGCGCGAAGGTCATCGGACCGGCCATGTACTTCTCGGCCGCTCGCGTGTTGAGCACGTCCTTCTGCTGTTCGAGCAACGCAATGGTTTGCTCGAGATCGCGGGTGCGCAGATCCAGTTCCATTTGGGTGCGGTTCGCCGCCGCCTCGACCGCGTCGAGCGCGGCGACCGCGTCGGCGAGTTGCGCGGACAGGTTCTCGATCTTGTCTTCGAGCGCTTGCCGGCGGATGTCGGAGGCGTTGATCTGCGCGATGATGCCGCGCTCGCGCTTCTTGGCCTCGTTGATGCGCTTGCGAGTCTGATCGATCTTCTTTTGAAGCTCGGACCAGCGGCTGGCCGACCGGGAGGACTCGACCGCGAGGGACGGCGGCGCGCTCAGCGACAGCAGGCCCGCGAACAGGACCGCGATCAAGCCGAGAGAAGTGGTTCGTTTCGGTCGCACCGTCAAACCCCCCAACAAAATGGCCCGTGGGAACAGGTGCATCGTACCTTTCCATTCGCCACAGGTGTCAACACTTGCACCGCAGTTTTCACATCGGCGGTACCGGCTTGTCCCTTTAGGGCGAAACTTGGGTCTAACAGAACAAAAGGGACTTTTCTAGACCTCAAGGAAGCGGCGGAGGCCCAAAAGGGATCCCAGCGCCCCGAGCACCACGCCGAAAATCAGCAACAGGAACCCGGCTTTGGTGAGCACCTCGACCGGCGAGACGTTGACGTGAAGGAAGCGAATGTGGTCGGCGACTCGGATGAAGAACGGCCGCGTGGCATAGAGCAATGCGACCGCGGCGAGTGACCCGACAAGACCGTGGATGACGCCCTCGAGCATGAACGGAACGCGGATGAACCAGTTGGATGCTCCCACGAGCTTCATGATCGCGATCTCTTTGCGCCGCGCGTAGATGGCGATTCGGATCGTGGTGCCGATGATCATCGCCGCCGAGACCACAAGCAGGATCACCAGCACCAGACCGATGCGACCGATGTCGTTGACGACTCCGAAGAATTGCTTCAGCAGCGAGCGGTAATCCTGGATGCGCAAAATGCCGGGCCGGCCCTCCAGACGGTCGTTGACGATCTCGAACTGCTCGGGATCGCGCAGCTTGACGCGGAAGGATTCCGGGAGCGCCTCGGGATCGGTATTGGCGACGATGTCGGGCTGGTCGCGAAAGATCTTCTTGAAACGCTCGTAGGCCTGCTCTTTCGACTCGTACTGGATACCGCCGGCGGCAACCTCCGGCATCAATTCGAGGTCGTTCTGGATCGAGGTGCGCTGCTCGGCGGTGACCTCGGGGCTCAGGAAGACCGCGACTTCCACCTTGCGCGTTTGCAACTCGATGATCCGGTCGACCGCGAAACGACCCAGCAGAACGCCGCCCACCAAGTACATCGAGACCGCGACAACGAGCACCGAAGCCAGCGTCATGAAGCCGTTCCGGCGAATGTTGGTGAGGGTTTCTTGCAACGCGTAGTCGAGTTTGATCGCCATGAGATCCCCGTCTAGTTCTTCGCGCCGTAGCCGTAGACGCCGCGTTCCTGGTCGCGCACGACGACGCCCTTTTCGAGTTCGATCACGCGCCGCCGCATCGCGTCCACGATCGCGTGATCGTGGGTGGCCATCAGCACGGTCGTGCCGAGCCGGTTGATGCGGTCGAGCAGCTTCATGATGTCGACGCTGGTCGCCGGGTCCAGGTTTCCGGTGGGCTCGTCGGCGAGCAGGATCTGCGGGCGGTTGACGAATGCGCGCGCGACGGCGACGCGCTGCTGTTCGCCGCCGGAAAGCTCGTCGGGGCGGTGGCTGGACTTGTCGGCCAGGCCGACCAGATCGAGGATCTCGGGGACTTGCTTGGCGATCTGAGACTTGGGTCTGCCGATCACCTCGAGCGCGAACGCGACGTTTTCGAACACGGTCTTGTTCGGGAGCAGCTTGAAGTCCTGGAAGACGCACCCGACGTTGCGGCGAAGCATCGGGATCTTCCACGAGGCGAGCTGAGCGATGTTCTTGCCGGCCACGTAGATCTCGCCCGAGGTCGGTGCTTCCTCGCGGATCATCAGGCGGATGAAGGTGGACTTGCCCGACCCGGACGGGCCGACCAGAAAGACGAACTCGCCTTTGAATATCTCGATGGTGACGTCGCGAAGCGCGCTGACATCGTTCTTGTAGAGCTTGGAGACCCCGATGGTCTTGATCATCCGCGCTAGGTTACCCGAGCAGTCCTTTCGCGGCTCGCACCAGGTGATTCGCGGACAAACCGTACTTTTCGTACAGCTCCGCGGTGCTGCCCGACTCGCCGAACCCGTGAACGCCGACGCGCCTCAGCCGCGCGCCGGTGCCGGCCTCGGCCAGCGCTTCGGCGACGGCCCCGCCGAGCCCGCCCTCGACGGCATGGTCTTCGGCCGTGATCACCGCGCCGCACGCCGCCGCCGCGGCCGCGATCGCCTCCGCATCGAGCGGCTTGATGGTGTGGATGTTGATCACGCGCGCCGCGATCCCGTCGGCGGCGAGCGCGTCGGCGGCCCTGAGCGACTCCTGCACCAGCGCGCCGGTCGCGATCAGCGCGACGTCTGCTCCGTCGCGCAACACGTCGGCCTTGCCGAGCGTGAAGCGGTAGTCGTCGCCGTGGACGTCATCGGTGGCCTGGCGCATCAAGCGCAGGAACACCGGGCCGTCGTGATCGAGCAGCGCGTGCACGGCTTGGATCGTCTCGATGCGGTCGGCCGGCTGGATCACGGTCATGTTCGGCAGGGCGCGCATCGTGGCGATGTCCTGAAGCGCCATCTGCGTGGCGCCGTCGTCGCCGATGCCGATGCCGACGTGCGTGCCGACGATGCGCACGTTCGCGCGGTTGTAGCAGACGCTGACGCGGATCGTTTCGGCGCGGCCGGTGACGAAGGCGCTGAACGAACAGGCCCACGGCACTTTGCCAGACAGCGCCAAGCCGGCCGCGATCCCGATCATGTTGGCTTCGGCGATGCCGCACTCGACGAATCGCTCGGGATACTTCGCGAGGAAGTCTTCGGTGAAGGTGGAGTTCTTCAGATCGCCGTCGAGCACGACGACGCGAGGATCGGATCCGATGTCGACGATCGCCTCGCCGAATGCTTGCCGGGTCGCCATGGCTGCCATGCTCAGTTTCCTCCGAGGATTTCGGCGACCGCACGTTCGCCCTCTTCGGCGCTCGGGGCCTTTCCGTGCCAGTTGTGGTTGAGCTCCATCCAGGAGACTCCCTTGCCCTTGACCGTCCGCGCGATCAGCGCCGCCGGCTTGTCTTTCACCGCGAGCGCCTCGTCGAATGCACCGATGATCGCGGGGATGTCGTGGCCGTCGAACTCGATCACGTGCCAGCCGAACGAGCGGTAGCGCTCGGCGAGAGGCTCGATCGTCATGATGTCCTTGGTCGGGCCGGTTTGCTGCACTTGGTTGGCATCCACGATGCCGATGAGGGTGCCGAGGCCGTAGTCGCCGGCCGACATCGCCGCCTCCCAGACCTGGCCGGCGTCCTGCTCGCCGTCGCCCATCATGCAGAAGGTGCGCCAGTCTTTGCCGTCCATACGCGCGGCGAGCGCGATGCCGACGGCCAAGCTCAGGCCCTGGCCGAGAGAGCCGGCCGAGACTTCGATGCCCGGCAGAACCGTGCGGTCCGGGTGACCCTGTAGGCGCGAGCCGAGCTTGCGGAACGTCATCAGCTCTTCGGACGGGAAGTAGCCGGCTCGCGCCATCGTCGAATACAGGCCGGGCGTGCAGTGGCCCTTGGATAGCAGGAAGCGGTCGCGTTCTGGCCAGTCGGGTTGGTCGGGCTTGTAGCGCAGGAACCCGCCGAAGAACAAGCAGGTCAAGATGTCGATCTCGGATAGCGAGCCGCCCGGATGACCGGACTTGGCTTCGACCAGCATGCGGATGATGTCCACGCGGAGATCGCGGGCGATCTCTTCAAGCCGGCCGGCGTCGCGCGTCGGTTCGGGCACGCAAAACTCCTTCAGGATCGTCGGTTGCGAGGCGGGAAGGCCGGCTCCAATTCTACGTTCCCACCGCCACAGCCCGCGAACCGCGCCGCCGGGCCACGCGAGCCCCGCGAGCCCCGCGAGCCCCGTGAGCCGGCCGGGGTGGCACCAATGGTCCCCAGACTCCTGTGCAACCAAGTTGCCAGGGAGTCGCGCCGTCCCTAAACCCTGTGCAACCAAGCTGCAGCGGAGTCGTGCCATCGCCGAGACCCTGTGCAATCAAGCTGCGGGGTGGCGCGGACGGCGCGGACGGCGCGGACGGCGCGGACGGCGGCACCTCCGGCGGCTTTGCAACTTGGTTGCACAGGAGTCTGGGACACACATGCCCCGGGCTCCGCCGACGGGGATCGAAGGTGAGACCCCGCACGAAACACAAGACGTTGGGATCGAACGGCGCGAGCGGGTCGGCCTGCGCTTGATCGGGGCTCGCGCGGCCGTGATGATCGCTCGACGATGACCGACCGAAAGCTGCTCGGCCACGCGGCCTGGACGCTGGCGAACAGCCCCGACGTGTCCCGGCGGCTGCGCGCGATCGGCGACATCCGCCGGCTGCTACCGCTGCTCGAAGAAGAAGTCGTTCGCGAGGCGCGCCGCGATCGCTGGACGTGGGCGACGATCGCCGCGCGGATGGGGCTGAGCCATCAAGCCGTCATCAAGCGCTGGCGCACGCGGATGCACGGCGACGGCTACGACCCGATGTCCTCGCGCATCCGGCCCGACCGCCTGCCGCCGCGCGGACCGGCCCCGCCTCGCATCCCGCTGTGGAAGACGCGCTAGTTGGCGTCCTCGCCGCCGGCGCGGCGCCATTCCAGCGTCGCGCGGATCAGCTCGTCGAGCTCGCCGTCGAGGACGGCGGCGGTGTTGGACGTTTCGTGGTTGGTGCGATGGTCCTTCACCATCTGATACGGGTGCAGCACGTAGGAACGAATCTGCGAGCCGAAGTTGATGTCGCGGCGCTCGCCGCGCAACTCGTCGATCTTGGCGACCTGTTCCTGGCGCATCAGCTCCGCCAGCCGCGCCTGCAGCACGCGCATCGCCGTCGCGCGGTTCTGCAATTGCGATCGCTCGTTCTGGCACGACACGACGATCCCGGTCGGCAGGTGCGTGATGCGCACGGCCGAATCCGTGGTGTTGACATGCTGGCCGCCGGCGCCGGACGAGCGATACACGTCGATGCGAAGATCGTCGGAGTTGATCTCGACGGTCACGTCCTCGTCGATCATCGGGACCACATCGACCGAGGCGAACGATGTGTGCCGGCGCTTGTTCGCATCGAAAGGCGAGATCCGAACCAGACGATGCACGCCGCGCTCGGCCGAGAGCAACCCGAACGCGAACCGTCCCTTCGCGGTGAACGTCGCGCTCTTGATCCCGGCCTCGTCCCCGGCCGAGACCTCAAGGATCTCGGCGACGATCTTGCGGCGCTCCGCCCACCGCAGATACATGCGCAGAAGCATTTCGGCCCAATCCTGGCTCTCGGTGCCGCCGGCGCCGGCATGCACGGTCACGATCGCATCCCGGTCGTCGTATTCGCGGCCGAGCAGCGTTCGCTCATCCAGTTCTTTGATCCGCCGCTGCAACACGGCCACGCCCGCGCCGACTTCGGCCGCCACGGCCTCATCCCGCTCCGCAACGGCCAGCTCGTTGAGCACCGTCAGATCGGCGACGGCGGCCGTCAGCTCGTCGTGGAGGGCCAGGTCGTCGTCGAGCCGAGCAAGCTCGCCCATCAGGGCGCGGGCACGGTCCTGGTCGTCCCACAGGCCCGGAGCGGTGGTCTGCTCGCGCAGGGATTCGGCTCGGATTCTCTTGCCGCCGACGTCAAAGATAGGCCCTGGCGCCGGCGACGGCGTCAGTCAGGGCCTCGAGCTCCGCAGAGAAATCAGTGGGCATCACAACCGGATCATAGCGAACGGGCCTAGCGGCGGCGGCGCTGGGCCGTGGACGACGCGCGAACCGACGTGCGCATGGCCTTGCCCTCGCCGACCTGCACCGGCTTGACGCGCGACAGGTACGGCTCGACGTCGTCGTGGTTGAGCGTCTCGCGCTCGAGCAGAATCTCGACGATCTCGTCCATCAGCCCCTTGTTCGCGCGCACGATCTTCTCTGCGCGGTGCTCGGCTTCCTCGATGAAGTTCTGGATCTCGCGGTCCACCGACTCGAGCACGTTCTGCGACACGCTGAGCAACGAGGCGGCGTCGCGACCGAGGTACTGAGCGCCGGCCTTCTGGATCGTGACGCGGCCGACCTCGTGGGTCATGCCCCAGGTGGCGACCATCTTTCGGGCCAGATCCGTCACCTTCTCCAGGTCGCCGGTGTTGCCGGTCGAGATCTCGCCGAAGACGATGTTTTCGGCGGCCAGACCGCCCATGATCACGGTCAACTCGGCTTCGATTTCGCTCTTGAGCACGACCAGCTTGTCGGCCTGCTGATACATGGTGGCGTGACCGAGCTGACGGCCGCGCGCCACGATCGACAGCTTCATGATGCCGACCTGCTGTCCGACGGCACGCGCCACGATCGCGTGGCCGGCCTCGTGGTAGGCGACGAGCAGCTTCTCCTGGGCCGACAGCAAGTGACCCTTGCGCGCCGGGCCGGCGAGCGTCCGCTCGACGGCCTCGTCCAGATCCTCGCTGGTGATGCCGGTGTGGTCGTTTCGCACGGCGAGCAGCGCGGCCTCGTTCATGATGTTCGCCAGTTCGGCGCCGGTGAAGCCCGGCGTCTGCTTGGCGATGACCATCAGGTCCGCAGCGGGATCGATCGGACGGTTGCGCGCGTGGATCTTGAGGATCTCGTTGCGGCCGATCACGTCGGGCACGTCGATGATGACCTGCCGGTCGAAACGGCCGGGACGCAGCAGGGCGGGGTCGAGAATGTCGGGACGGTTGGTGGCGCCCATGACGACGACACCGGCCGACGCGTCGAAGCCGTCCATCTCGGCGAGCATCTGGTTCAGCGTCTGCTCGCGCTCGTCGTTTCCTTGGCCGACGCCCGCGCCACGCTGACGGCCGGCGGCGTCGAGCTCGTCGATGAAGACCAGGCAGGGCGCGTTCTGACGCGCTTTGCGGAACAGGTCGCGGACACGCGCGGCCCCGACGCCGACGAGCGCCTCGACGAACTCCGAACCGGCCATCGAAAAGAACGGCACGGACGCTTCGCCCGCCGTCGCCTTGGCGAGCAGCGTCTTGCCGGTTCCCGGCGGGCCGGCCAGCAGGATGCCCTTCGGCGCCTTCGCGCCCAGCGAGGCGAACCGCTCGGGGTTGGTCAGATAGTCGACCGCTTCGCGAAGCTCGATGAGCCCTTCGTCGTTGCCGGCGACATCGTCGAATGTGATCTCGCCCTTCGATCCCTTCTTGCGCTTGGTGAGCCTGGCGAGCGACTTCGAGAAGGCGAAGAACTCGTTCGCGCCGCCCGACTGTCCCGTGATGAGCAGGAAGAAGAACGAGAACAGCGCGGCGAGGATCAGAAGCGGCAGGAGGAACTGCACGAGGAACCGCTTCGAGCCTTTGTCATCCTGCGGGTCCACGACGACCTCGCCGCCGCCGGACTGAACCGCTTCGATCAGTTGCGACGTGGCCGAGTCGGACGAGGGATAACGAGAGTAGAAGGTGTAGCCCTGGCGAGAGTTCAGCGCGACGAGAACGGTCGCATCTTCGTCCTTGAGCTCGATCGCCTTAATCTGCCGTTCTGCGGCAAGATCGAACACCCGCGAGATCGGAACCGGGCGCCCCTGCGTGATCGGTTTGAGGGCGTCGATCATGTTGAACCAGACGCCGATCAGGACCAGCGCGAGCGAGAGCAGGAACGGGCCGATAAGCGCCTTGAACTTGATGTTCGGCAGCTTGAACTTTTTCTTCTTGCTCGCTCCGGTCTGCTTTTTGGCGTAGACCTTGAGCTTCTTATCTTCCTTCGACACCTTCGTGCTCCTCCTCTCGCCCTCAGGCGGCAGGGACCGATGGTACCCGCCCGGGCCGAACCCTGCCCCGGCCCTGCCCCGGGCTGTCCTGATCCCGCTCCGGTACAGGTTCGCTATCGATGCGGTGAAACCCTCTCCGCCTCCGCTCTTCGAACGCGGAGCGTGGCGACAAACGCTGCGGACATAAACGACATCAGGGCAACTGCGCCCAGATACGGCCACGATTGCTCGACCGGATCGACCGCTCTGCGTCTACGAATGGCCGTGAACTGATGGTTGCCATCCGATTCGCCGTGGCCTTCGGTCTCTGTTTGAACTTCGTGTTCGTCCTTGGTTCCGACACCCGGCGATCCCGGCGGCGCGGGCGCCACGACCGGCGCCGGCGGCGGCGGCAGCAGCGCGGCAGGCTGCGCCTGCGCGAGCGGCCGGAAGAAGCCGAACGGGCGCGGTTCCTCGGCCGGGATGAACACCGGCGGCGGCGGAGGCGGCGGCGGAGGCGGAGGCGGTTCCTCATCGATGCAGGGACCCAACCCGCGCGTCACCGTGATCGGCATCGTCGTCTTGACGAAGCCGACCTTGATCGCCACGGTCGTGGTTCCGGGCTTGAAGGTGCACAGGAATCCCGACGTCGCGTCCGGCACGACGTTGCCGGCCGCGTCCTTGGCCGGCACGCCCGGCTCGCCCGGCTGGGGCTTCACGAACCGCGCGATCGACGGGTCGGCCGTCGAGAATTCGTAGTCGGGATGAAGGGCTTGCTGGCTCGCGCACGATCCGTTCGCCAATCCCGGTCCCGGACAGGTCAGGAGCTGCGGGAAGTGCAAGTACATCGCCTTCGCCTGCTGCATGTCGCTGGCCCCGCCGAAGGCCGCGCGCGCGATGGCGGTGAACTCGAGCATCTTGCCCGACACGGCCGAACGTCCTTGTTCGGCGTGCAGCGCGATCGAGTCGAGCGCGGGGATCGCCTTGACGTCGACCGCGGCGCGCCCGAGTGCGCCGCCGGTTGCGTCCGGCGCGACGTTGACAAGATACCACGCGTGATAGAAGCCGTCGGTCGGCATCTTCGTCTCTTCCAGCGCCGCGCCACCGGCACCCGAGACGTAGAACGGCACTCGCACCGAGGTGCCGGACGCGCCGACGCGATACACCAAGTTGACGCGGAGCCCGGACGCGAACGCGGCCGACACGCCGTGCGTAACGAGCGCCGAATGGAACGTGGTCGCATCGAGCGTGTTGTTCCAGTTGGGGAACTCGAAGCCGCGCGTGGTGTTGAGCGTCGGCTGGTTCATCATCACGATCGCCGGCTCGCCGCTCGGCCGTCCGGCAAGCACTCGATTGAGGAAGTCGGTTTGCGTCTGCGCCGGATTCTGGCCTTCCGACGACAACGAGCGGCGGCTGGAGTCGAGCACGACGACGCGGAGCGACTCCTTCCCGCGGGTGACGTAGTCGAATGCGTAGTGGGTTCGGGCTTGGCCGGCGGCCGGGGTGGGCTCGCCCACGACCACGACGGGCTTGATCGGCCCGGGTGCCTTGCGCGTGCCCCACGGCGCGTAGGCCGAGGCGAACCCTTCGCGATAGTAGATGTTGTTGGCCGGCAGCGAGCCTTGGACCATCCGGCCGGCGGCGCCGCTGAGCTGGGGCGTCTCTTGCGACTGGAACAGATCGGTCTCTCCGACGGCCGCGAACGTCGGGATCGCCATCCGGTCCAAGAACCCCTTGAATTCGGCCAGCTCTTCGGGCAAACCCAGACGGCGCATCCCGCCGCCGTAGAGCGCGAACGCCGGCGCGCCCGGCTTGCCGGCCAGCGAATTGATCTCATCCTGAATCTGGGCCGCGATCACGTCGCCCTTCACGCCGCTGCCGACGGCAAGGCTGCACAGCGCCGCGTCGCAGCCGCTCTCACCGAAGAACGCAAACGTCGTTCCGGTCTTCGGCAGATTCGGCGTCGCTTCGGTGTCGGGCTCGCGCGGGCTTCGCACGGCGTCGAAGCGGAACAACGATGAGGTCGCGATCGCCTGGATGTGGCCGTCGGGATCGACGGCGTTGGCGATGCGGCCGCCGACGGCCCATCCGGAGCGTCCATCGTCGTCGAGAATCACGGCCAGCGGCGGATCCTCCGGGGCCGACGGCTCGTAGGTCGGATACTGCGAGCGCGGCGCCGTGCGGTGCGCGTCCGTCCAACGCACGCCGTCGAATGCCATGAGCGTCGCGCTGGACAGCGACAGCCGCGAACCGGCGTACTTCTCGGTCTCTTCGCTGACCGAGGCGAGAATGCGAAGCACGGAGCCGGCCCGCCGCGCGTCGAGCGCGACGACGGCGCCCTCGGGCGGCACCGGCAGCGGCGCGAGCGCCTCGGGCCGTCCGGTCAGCAGAACGGAACGGGCGCCGCCGACGGCGATCTCGTCGCCGGCAATCGCGACGACGTCGTAGAGATCGGCCGGCGTCTGCGATCCGCGGCGCAGCAGCGGCGTCAACCCTTGAACGGCTTTCCATCCGCTGCCGGCCGACACCAGCACGGTGCCGGCTTCGCCGACGGCGACGTAGCGATCCCCGGCGACGGCGATCGCGTAGAGCGATTTGCTCGTCGCGCGCTTCGATGCCGGATCGACACGCCAGCCGCGGCCGTCGAACCGGACGATCACGCCGCCTTCGCCGACGGCGACACCGTCGGTCGGCGAGCGGAACGCGACCCCGAACAGCGCTTCACCAACGATCTGTCCGAGCCCGTAGGGAACCACCCACTCCCGGCCGTCGAAGCGCGCGAACACCCCGCGTGTTCCCACCGCCCATGCGGTCGAGCCGGCCCAGGCGACATCGTGGAGCGTCTCGCTGAGGCTCATCTGGATGGTGTCCCAGGCGCCGTCGGCGCCTTTCAGCAGCGAGATGCCCTCCTGCCCGACGGCCATCGTGCGCGAACCGTTCGGCTCGACGGCCACTGCCTCGAGCACCTTCGTGCTGGGCTGGCTCCACCGCGCCACGCGCGGCGCGGTCTGCGCCGGCGACCAGCGGCCGAGCACCGTCGTGCTGGAGTAGACGGCGCCGCCGGCGCCGAACGTGTTGCCGCTGGAGGCAACCCAGCCGTCGGTGGGAGACGCGAACGCGACGGAAACCAGATAGCCGGCGACGTTGGGCTCGCGCCACCATCCGCCGTCCTTGAAATGGAACAGGCCCATGCCGCCGGCGAACACCTCGCCCGACGGGAACGCCGTCAAGCTGGTCAGATCGAAGGCCGACAGCGGCATCGACTGATCGCAGAGCCGCGTGGCCGTCACGCGCTGCGGGCCGGCGTCGTAGCGGCCGAGCGCGTACATGTCGGGGCAGTAGCTGGTGAGACCGCCTTGGTTGGCGATGAACAACGCGAACGGCCGCGACTGGTCGCCGACGACTTCGTCCACGAACGGGCTCGAGGGATCCACCGGCGCCATTTCGCCCGTCACCCACACGCCGTTCGGCGTCGCGGCGATCGCCGACCCGCGCGCCGACTTGTTGGTCGCGCAACATCCGGCCGATGCCGGCGGACTATCGAACATCGGCCGCTGCGTCAGGTACCGGCTCCACACACTTCCTTCGCGATGCCAGATGAAAAGCGCGTCCGACGCGGAACGGCTCACGGCCCATGCTTCGTTCGGCGAGACGGCGCTGACGGCGATCAGGTCGCCTTCGACCGCGGAGATTCCGGCCTCGACCGTCCAGGTTCGCCCGCTGAGACGAAGGATCGTTCGTTGTTCGCCGACCGCGTAGCCGTACACGGTTCCGTTCGCGACGCCGAGGCTGACCGACTGCAGCGTTCGCGGCGTGATGCCGCTCTGCGAATCGATGCGCCATCCGCCGCCGGGCGCGTGATGGACGAGCAGGCCGTCCTCTCCGACCGCCCATCCTTCGCCGTTCGGCGCGAGCGAGAAGTTCGTCAGCGTCGGGTTCGCCGGCTTCCCGTCTTTGACCGGCGGGCCGATCATGTCCCACGTCATGTCCCGGGTGGATCCGTCGCCGCGGAGGAACACGACCTGCCCGCCCGGGCTGGTTCCGTCCCATCCGGGGACGACGGCGGTGGCGAGCCCGATCGCCCAGTACTGCTTCGTGCCGGGTACGACCGCAAGTCGCGACACGCGCGCGGGAACGCGGACCGGGGCCATCGTCGCTTTCGAGCCGCGGAGCCCGCCGCGCGCGAATGATTCGGCCGGCTCGGGAGCGGCGGAGCCGGGCAGCACGGTCGCCAGGATCAGGATCGAGCAGGCGGCCGCCACGCGTCGGGCGAAGCCCGCGCGCCTCCCCTGAATGGAAACGATGCCCCTCATCCGTCCTCGTGGGTGCTTTCCGGCCGGCAGGCTCGTGGCCACGCCCGGTGGAAATCATGCGAAACCCTAGAAAACATCAAGAATACTCCCGCCAAGGATGGAACGGGCACCCCATATGCCCGCAGAAAAAAACCCGCAGAAACGTATTCACCTTCGTCGGCGCGATTCCCTGCCCCAGTCCCCGGATCCGGCCGCTAATGGACCGCGATCATCCCGGGATCATCCGATTCACGAAGAATGAGACAGGAGGGGGACGGTTGTCCGTCCCCCTCCTTGGCTTGCCGTGTGGGGCGTGCCGTGTTGCTTGCTTAGGCGTTGACCGCGAGGCTGGTCGGCCGCATGCCCAAACCGACGCCCGAAGCCGACAGGCTGGCGTAGCACGCCGAGCCGGTCGCGAGCGGGTTCGGCACGGTCCCGATGATCGGGTACCGCGAGCAGGTGTGCGTCGGCACGCCGCCCGAGTTCGGGTCCCCGACCCACGCGCCGAAGTCGTAGCCCGCCTTCGGGATCACGTCGGTGTAGTGCGTCAGACCGACGACAAGACCGACCGGCGGCGGACCGCCGACCTCGTGGTCCATCCAGGTGAAGCCCTTGACGTTGGTGATCCTCTGACCGGCCTTGACCAGTTCGATCGTCCGGTTCAGACCTTCGGGCTCCAGCCGCCAGTTCGTGCGGTACTTGAAGTTCATCGTGATTAGTCCGGCACCGTTGTTGACGCAGCTGAAGTTCTCACCCGAGTCCACGTGGCTCTGGCTGAACACCGAGAACAACTGACCGAACTGGTCGTAGATGCCCCAGCCGCACGTCGGCGTCGCACCCGAGCTGGCCGTGATGCCGTAGTAGACGAAGAAGTGGTAGTTGTCCTGAATGTTGTACGGACCGAACGTGGCCGTCCCGCCCGTCGCCGTCAGACCCATCACCTGCGTGGTCTGAAGCTGCGGCGTCTGGAACAGCGCGAGCACGTGGACGCCGCCGTAGGGCGCGCGAACGCCGGCACCCGTCGTCTGCGGGAACTCGTTGATGTTTCGCGGGATCCGCTCGGCCGTCGCTAGCTTGACGTTGATGTTGTCGCCGACCGTCTGGAAATCGATCGATTTCAGGTTGGCCTCGCCCAAGTTGTCGGGCTCGCCGTCCTTGACGTAGACCAGCAGGCCGTCGGACCGGCTCAGAAGCGGCTCGACCACGCAGCTGTTCGACTGGGTCCAGACGACGCGACGCGTCGACGGGAAGCTGCTCGTCTCCCCACCCGGGCACGCGATGTCGGCAGCGTTTCCGATGCCGCCCACCGCGACGGCCGCCAGGGCGACGGTCATGATCAACATCTTCTTGGTGAAGTTCCTCATCCTCGGTACCCTCCCCTTCTCGTGAGACGCCTCGTGGGCATCCCGATCTTTCGAGCTAGGCCAGCAAGTTTCCGGTCGTCGACAAGTACGTGGTCGTGATGGTGGTGGACGCGTTGCCGGCGCGGTCTTCGGCGGTCACCGAGACGGTGAAATAGCCGATTCCGTGCAGGCTGACCGACCAGTCCGTGATCGGCTCCTTGTCGAAGGTGACCGTGAAGGCCGTTACCGCGTTCGACAGCAGGTCCGTGACGACGACATGGAGTGACTCGATTTGGTCGTTGTCGGTCGCCGTCCCCACGACGAGCGCCTCGGCCTCGAGCAACTGGATCGTGTCCGGCGGCGTGATCAGCGTGAGTTCGGGCGCTTCCGTGTCGGGCGTCGCGTCGGCGGTGAAGGAAACCGCGGCGGACGTCGCGACCGGAGGCAGAGCCTCGGCCGGTGCAACGCCGCACTCCTCCTCGAGCAGCAATGCGTTGTCCGGGTCGATGGCCGCGTCGCGGCACTCCACATAGGCCGCCCACTTGCGCTCGGCCGTCGTGGCCATCGCGGACGTGGCGCGAGCCGTGATCGTGTTCGCTCCGTCCGCGGCGGGAATCAGCGCTTCGAACTCACCGGCGGCGGTCGCGGCCGCCTCGGCGAGCACCGCGTCGGCGGCGTCGCGGATCTCGACCACGGAATTGCTCTCAGCCGTGCCGCTCACGGTGACGAGGCGCGTGCTTTCGGAGCCGCCTTCGGCCGGCGAGGTGATGACCGGCGTCGCCGGCGTCGGCGCGACGGTGAAGCGCCACTCGAAGCAGTTGAACGTGGGACCGGTGTTCTCGTCGCAGTTCTGTCCGTGAGCGCCCAGAAGCGGGTCGTCGGTCATCAGTGCGAGGGCGCGATAACTACCGGCCGTCAGCGCGGCCGCAGGCGTGAAGATGACCGTGTCGGGGCCGGGCAGGTTCGACGCGAGGCTGCCGGTCCCCGTTTGGGGCGCCGTCGCCGAATCGCGGTGCGAGACCGTTCCGGCGACCGCCGCGCCGTCATCGTCGGGCCCGAAAACCGAAAGCGTGGACGCGGGCGTGATCGGCTGGTTCACCTGGAACCAAACCGCGCACGGGTTGTCCGTCGTCGCCGAGGTGCCACCCCAAGCGAAGTTCGGGCAGCCGGTCTGACCCGGATCCACGCCGCGCACGGCCTGACCCGCGCCGGGCACGGCTTTGATCGGGACCGTGTGCGCCATCGACGGCAGCGAGATCATCGATCCGACGATGGCCGTTCCGACGAGGATCGGCACCGCCTTCCTCCAACGTGTGACACGCATCGAGAATCCTCCTCCTTGCCCTCGTAGGGCATCCCCTCCGGATCGCCGGGGCGATTCCCCCGGCGGGGCGCCGTCCACAATTGCCCCCTGGACGACGTCCTGTTCCTGTTGGGCTATTCGCCCTGCCACGGACCTGTTCCTGCCCCTCGGGCGTGTTTTCCTGGAATACGGCCTATGACCTGCGAAGATACGAAGGAGACCGGTGCGTCTTACGAAAGTTCAATCGAATTGACCCCGGCGCGCGCAAGCGACAGGACGCGCGGCGGCAGCGGCGACACGGCGAAGTTCACGAGCTTGGCCTGCACGGGATCGCTCAGCACCACGATCAGGTAATCGCGAATGTTGCGGACCTGTTCGGGGTTGGCCGTCGTCGGGTAGGGGCCGCGGTAGTTCTGCCAGGCCAAGACGAATCCGAAGCTGCACAGCGCGTATCCCGACGGCGGGTTGGTGAGCGACGCTCCGCTCCAGTCTCCGGTCGTCTGTGGCGGGAGCGTGGACGAATCGGCGGCCTGCTTACAACCGTTCGATGTCGCAGCGGCATACGCGCCCGAGCCGTTGTCGATGAGCGCTTGCTTGAGGCCACGGTCCTTTGCGACGCGAAGCGAGACGTAGCCGATGGCGCCTTGACGGCTGGAGATGCAACCGGCCATCCCCTCGTCGGCGTTGCCCTTGCACACCGGCGAGGCGCCCAGAGGCCACGCCTGATTCAATTGCGGCTCGACATAGGGGCGGAACATCGGATTGCGCTTGGCGAGATAATCCTTGAAGACCAGCGATGCACCGCCCTGGTCGGATCGCACGACCAAGCGCACGGCACGCTCGCAGGCCGCCAGCGACGGATTATCGGCCACGAGCGCCTCGTCGTTCCACGACGTGATCAGGCCGGCGTACATGAGCGCGAGATTCTCGCCGCTGATTTTGAGCGGCTGCTTCGCGCAATCAAGGTTGTAGGAAACGGTCAGCGCGTCGATATAGACGGGGATGTGCTGGACGCTGCCGATCCGGAACAGTTGCGCGCGCGAATCGGTTTCGATCAACGCTTGCTCGACCCGCGAGAGCGCCACTTCGCGGCCGTAGAACATGTCCACACGATCGATCGCCGCTTCGGTGGCGATCGCGTCGCTGGTGCCGTAATAGGCGATGGTTCCTTTGGCGGCGCCGCACCGCGCGCCGTAGGACGGCAGCCAAAGCTTGTAGTGGAATCCGAGTTGCGCGCGCGTGCCTTGCCCGGAGACCGAGTCGGGCGGAAGCTGCTTGTAGCAGAACGGGTCGAGCGCGCGAGCCGTGCCGTTGGCAAGCAGCGGAAGCACCAGAAGCAGCGCGAGCAGGGCCCGGCGCATGCCGGACCGTTTCGTTCGTTTCGTGCAATCGCGCAACGGCTTCTTCGTCCTCTCGCCCTGCAGCTCTCTTCGAGGTGCTTCGTCTCGGAAGCGGCGAGGACCTCCCCGATCCTCGCCGCTTTCGGATATTTCTGTCGAGACGACCGGCTAGACGATCGGGCCAAGGCCGGGCAATTCGCCACAGAAGTTGCGTTGGATCGCCGGGTCGTTGATCCAATAGTCGCACTGGCGGGTCTCGGTGCTGTTCGGCGCCCGGTAGCTGCACATTGCGTCCACCTGTCCCTGGCAGGGACCGCCGGGCGCGGCCGACGCCGGGATGCCGATGCCCGCGACCACGGCCAGGGCTCCGAGCAAGCCAAGAGCTTTTCTCATCGTGTTTCCTCCCCCATGTTCTGGTTAGCCGGACAAGACTCGCCGGCCGGACGCCTGAATTTTCGCCGTGCGGACGGTCGATTCCTTCCCGGCGCCCGTCGCTGCCCCGGTCGCGGCACCGGCCGGAAGCAGGCATGCGTAGCCGTACTGCGGGTGCGGCCGGACGGCGAAGGTGACGCCGGGCGTGATCCATTCCTGCCGGATCGGAGCGACGACCGTCGCGGCGCCGACGCCTCCGTTCGCGATCGCGATGATGTCCAGGCCGCGCTCGTAGTCGGGAACGTAGACGATGTCGTCGCGGACCGGATGGAACAAGCCGGCCGACGCGCCGATCCCTTCCGACGGCCGGATCCAGTAGCCCTTCTGCACGATATTGCCGGGATCGGTGACGTCGAGGAAGCGCACGCCTTGGTCGTACCAGCCGACGGCGACGATCTTGTGCCGGTTGAACGTGAACCAGTGACTCGAGCAGGTGATCGTCGCCGCGGCGCCGCCGTCCACGTAGGTTCCGAGTTCGGTGATCCATTGGTCGCGCAAGGTCAAGTTGCCGGTCGTCGTCGCGGGGATCTGCCATGTCTGGAAGCCGCCTTGCTCGGTGCCGGTCTCGCCGCAGAAGGGCTGGAGCCAATCCTCTTCGGTGACGAGCATCGTCGATGCGTCCAGCCGCATCGAGTTGTGATGGATGAACTGATTCCATGTGTTGTTGGCTGCAGTGGTCATCTGATACTTCACCACCGGCGAGAGCGGGTTGGTCACGTCGAGTTGCGCGGTCCCGCCCGAACCCGTCGCCCACACGCGCGTGGCCGACTCGGCCCACACATCGTGCACGTCGCCGCCGGTGAATGCGGCATTGCCGCGACCGGCGGGATTCTGCGACGAAAGCACGCGCGTCGTTTCGACACGCGGCTGCTTCGGGTTGGCAAGATCGACGATGTAGATCGAGCCGTCGCGCGCGCCGCCGACGTAGGCGTAGCGGGCGCAGTCGGCGATGCAGTTGGCGATGTGGCCCGGTCCGCCCTTGCCGGTCGGCGTGGCTGCGGGATACATCAGGAACGCCTCGAGCGTGGGCAGCGCCGGGTTCGCCCACGACACGACGTACATGCCCCCGGCGATGTTGCTGCTGGTGTTGTCAACCGAGATCATCGCGAGCCGTCGCGACACCGACACGTCCACGTCTTCGTTCTCCCAGACGGGAAGCGGCAGCGCGCCGACCAGGATCGGCAGTTCCGCGTTGGTCGCGTCGAAGATGCGAAGCCCCAGATAGCCGGTGGTGAAGTAGTAGGTCTTGCCGCCCGACTGAACGAAGCGGCCGCCGACGCCGCCGGCGTCGGGAACGGTCGCGATCAGGGAAACATTCGGGCTTGCCAGAATGCCGGCCGCCGCGGGCGCGATCGTGACGTCGCCGCCGGGCGCGACCGCGATCGTGGCCGGGGTCGTGACCGGGGTCGTGGCCGGGGTCGTGGCCGGGGTCGTGGCTGGGGTCGTGGCCGGCGCGGCCGCGGGCAGGGCCAGCGCGAGCACCGCGGCCACGGCGAATAGACGAATCCTCAACGTGCTCCTCCCTCATGAGCCGGCCTCGTGGGCCGATTCCCAAGCGCCCCCCAGCGCCCGGGCCGCGCAGGGCGCGACAGAGCAAGGGTAGCAAACGACGCGAAGGCGCGGAAAGCCCGTCGCGGCGGCGCAAACGCGGAGGATTGGGCCGCCGCGAATCCGATGCCGGCCATTGCCCGCCGTCTATTTCAGCGAAACGTCGAAGAAATGCTTGCTGCCGTCCGACAGCGTCAGGAAGACGCGGCGGCACGTGTTCTTCCACGCGGCGTCGGTCCTCCAGTCGTACTGGAAATGCTCGCCGCCGAGGTTGTAGACCGCAACGATCGGTCCCGGCGTGGAAACATCCTCCGCGATGCCCGACGGACGGTTCGCGCACGAGATCGTCTGCGATCGCAGCGACTTGGCCGTGGACGGGTCGCGAACGTAGTTGCCGTTGCCGTCCTTGATCGTCCACTTGATCGGGAGCGTCGATCCCGCCGTCGCGGCGGTGATGCCGGGATAGTTCGTGACCGGCGCGTGGAAGCCCGAGAACGCGAAGCCGACGACGTAGGTGACGGTCCGCGACGACGTCTCGCTCTGCGCGTTGACCATCGTCACCGTGAACGATTTGGTCCCGCTCGTCGCCGTGTCGATCGGCGCACCCCGCGGCACCGTCCCGGTGCACGAGACCACGCCGGCCGGGTCGTAGCAGCCGTAGTCGGCGCGCACGTCTTGGCCCCGCGCGTAGACGGCACCGGCCGGCGGGGAAAGGATCGTGATCACCGGACGGATCGAACCGTCGCCGGTGCGGTGCAGCTCGCCCTTCTTCGTTCCCCAGCCGACGTTGCCGGACACGTCCTGTCCCATGATCGCGACGTCCACCTGATCGGCCGCCGACTGGGTCGCGACCGAGGCGAGCCAGATGCTCGTGCCGGGCAGGTTGACCGCCTCCACGAACTCCCACGAGCCGTCGGCGGTGTGCCGGACCAGCATCGCCACGCGCGAAACCCCCCCGCCACCGACGTCGCGCACATCTGCGACCACCTGCACGCCACCCGGCGCGTCGACCACGGCGGCCTGCGCGATATGCGGCGGGACGAAGACGGGCGACGAGGAGTAGGCGACCTCGACGGTGATCGAGGTGACCAGACGCTGCGTGCCGCGTCCGTCGAACGGTGCGTTGCCGCGGAACTGGCCGGCGATCACGCCCAGCGTGGCGCGCTCGGATCCGAAAGGCTTCGAACGGGCGAGCGTTACCAGGTTCGCCGGATAGACGATGTCCACGGCGGGGCGCTCCGGTTCGTTGGCGGCGCGGGCGATCGTCGGGTTGCCGAGGACCGGATCGACGCCGGGCACATCCTGTGTCTGGAGCGCCTTGACGATGACGCCGTGCGGCAGCAGGCCGGCGACGGTCACGTCCCGCGTAGCGAGCGGCTGCAGCGGACGGTGATGCATCATGTGAACGCCGGACGGACCGCGCCAGAACGAGCCGCGAGGCGTGTCCACTCGCGTCGTCGGCGGCGTCATCGAGATCGACGCGACGGTCAGGCCGGTGAGCGGGTCGGTGGTGGTGGAAGGCGGCGCGACCGGGCCGGGCGCCGGCTCGTCGGGACCCAGCTTCCAGAACGGCAAGCCGTACATCGTCGCTTCGATGAGCGCCTTCTCGTCGTAGACCCCGTAGAGGCCGGCGGTCGCGAAGTAGGCGTGCTTCGCGGCGACGAGCTTCTCACCGATCGTCGTCCAGCCGTCGCCGAGCCGCTTCGCGAACTCGCTCATCAGACGCTCCGAGAGCGCGACCGCTTCGGTGTCGCCGTAGCCGAACCCGGTGTTGGCGATGTAGACCGCCGCTTTGACCTGCGCGTAGGTCTGCGCCCAGTCGCGCAGCAGCGTGCGCTGATCGGCCGATGCGTTCGCGATCAGCGAATCGGCCACGTTCAAGCCCGAATGGCAGCCGATCGTGAACGAGACCCGGTCGGCGAGCTGCGATCCCAAGACGGGATCGACGCCGAAGACGCCGTCACCGGTGCTGACCAGATCCGACGCGGTCGCGGCGACGGCCGGCTGCGCGCGATAGTGGTCGTAGTGCGCGTTCGCCGAGATCACGTCGCGCACGATGCGCGAAAGCAGATCGTCTTTGTCCCAGCCGTCGTTGATCAACCGTTCGGTGGTATTGCCGGCCGAAAGCACGTCGTCGATGCCCGATGCGATCGCGGTCGCCCCGTCGGACAGGAAGTCGTAGCCGCTCGTGAGCGCGGTCTGCGGCGACAAGCGCCCGCCGGCCGCAATGTACTGGCCGATCTGTCCGCGAATCTCCGCCGGCGTCTCGACCAGACGCGCCACCGACAGGTCGGGCAGATACAGGTGGCGGTCCAGCCACGGCGTCGCGGTCAGCGTGCCGTAGGCGTCGTCGGTCAGGATCTGGC
Source organism: Actinomycetota bacterium (assembly GCA_036398095.1). Taxonomy (GTDB): domain Bacteria; phylum Actinomycetota; class AC-67; order AC-67; family AC-67; genus DASWHR01. Next base: position 13,870 of record DASWHR010000041.1, on the reverse strand, counting down.
CGAGCGCCGCGGCCGCATAGGTCGCGTTCGCCTTCGTCAAGCCCGCGGTGGTGAACGCGAGCGAGGAGGCGTAGTCGGTCTCGTTCGACAGCGTGACCGTGTCGGCGACGCGCGCCATCGGAAGCGCTTCGTCGGCGCCGACCAGCACCACGTACCGCAACCCGGGGACGGTCGCGCGATAGCGCGTCACGACGTCGTTGACGGCGCGCACGACCGCGTTGGCGCGCTCGATCGAGCAGGGCGCGGCGTCCCAGGCCATCAGCGCGTCGCGCACCCCCGCGTCGGCGTCGACGGCGAGCACCGACCCGGCGACGTCCGCGCGCGCGGCCAGCGTGCCGAGCGAGGCCATCAAATCGGTCGCCTGGCCGGGTCCGTACAGATCGGCGATCCGGTTGCGCGCGACGAGGAAAAGCGCGCGGCGGTCGGGCGTGATCGAAGCCGGCAGCGTCCCCGCTGTGGCGGTCTCGTCGGCGCCCGCGTAGGGGTCGGCGTCGAAGGCGAATGCGCGCGGCGGGCACGGCGGCAGCGGAACCGGCGCCGACGATTGGACGCGCAGCACGTAGGCATGGTTGCCGTGCGAGCCGTTGAAGCCGGCGACGGCGACGGTGAAGTGCCCGGCCTCGCCGGCGGTGACGATCAAGGCGGCCTCGTCGGCGTCTCCGCGGTTCTGCGAGATGCTGCCGATCGGAATCGAGCCCATGGGAATCGAGCCGATCGGACTGTCGCGCAACGTCTCGGCCTGCATCGGGCGGGCCGTGCCCGACAGGTCGGCGCCCTCGTCCTCGATCGGGATCGATCCCATCGGAATAGACCCGATCGGGCTCGACTGGAGCGAGGGGACGGCCGGCTTGAACACGGTCAGGTCGTAGTCCTGTCCGGCTTCGATGTGCGACAGCAGGAACCGCACGCGCGTGCCGGGCGTCGCGGGGATCGCGACCCGATACAGGTCGATGTCGTCGGCGGCGGCGATGTGCCCGAAGACGAGCGTGTCGGGCGCGACGATCGGCGCCGTGACCGGATCCTCGCTCGGCTCGAGGTTCTGCACGACGTGCACGGCTGCGCCGGCGGCCGAGTCGGCTGCGCGGAAAACGACCACGTCCGCGTTCGATGAGAACTGGCCCAGCGTGAAGCCGGGGCGCATCCGGTAGGAAAGCCGCACGTGCTGCTCTTCGCCGTCGATACCGGCGCACGGGTTCGACGGCAGCGCCGACCATGTCAGGCTCCCGTCGACGGCAACCGGATCCACCGCCGCCTGCGGCGACGAGGCGCCGAAGGAGAACTGGGACGACCCGGCGACGTAGCGGAAGCCGGCCGGCGGCGCGACCGTGACGGTTGTCGGCGGAGAGAACGGGGTGCAGTCGAAGTCGTAGTCCACGCGGTAGCCGAGCTGCGGTCCGTTCCCGTCGTCTTGCAGGCCGTCGATCGGCAGCCGCTCCCACGGGTAGTCGGTTCGCGCGAGCAGCCCGACGATCAACTGACCCAGCGTGATCTGGTCGAGCGCCGCGCCGAGGTCCGCCAGCACCGCGCCGTCGCGGATCGCGCTCGGCACGAGCTTGGCCGCATCGCCGAGCGTGGCGGTCGCGCAGTCCAGCCGCGAGCAGTCGACGATCGCGCCGGCGTTCGGGATCGATCCGATCGGGATCGAGCCCATCGGCGTGGAGGAAATGTCGATCGAGCCCATCGGAATCGAGCCCATGGGAATCGAGCCCATCGGAATCGAGCCCATCGGGATCGAGCCCATCGGGATCGAGCCCATCGGCGCGCTCGCAAGATCGAGGCCGATCGGCGTGTCGGCCGACTCGTCGACGCCCTTCGCGGCGCACGAGTAGCCGGCCTGCGCCAGCGCCTGGCAGACGGTGAGTCCGCCCGGCAACACGATCCGGTCGAGGGTCAGGCCGCCCAGCAGGACCGAGGCGACCTGCACGCCGCGGAGCAGGGTGTCGGACAAGCCGGCGCCCTTGATCGTGAGCGCGCGAAGCCGCGGGCCCACGACCGGGTCGGCCAGCGCGCGGCGAAGCGTGATCGTTTGCGGCGCAAGCCCCTCCAGCGACGAGCCGGCCAGCAGCGCCGCGAAGTCGGCGTCGAGCGAGGACAGCAGAACCTGGTCGAGCGCGATCGAGCCGATCGGCGAAGCGTCGAGCCCGATCGATCCCATCGGAATCGATCCCATCGGAATCGAGCCGATCGGGATCGAGCCCATCGGCACGGATCCGACGGTTCCCAGCAACGGGATGGAGCCGATCGGGATCGAGCCGATCGGCGCGCTGCGCACCGCGCCGTCCAGCATCGTCACGATCCGCTGCGCGGGAACCTGGCCGATCGGAATCGACGGGATACCCGCGCCGATCGAGGTACGGTCGACGGCGATGCCGAGGTTGCGGATCTGCGTGGTGACCGGCGCCGGCGCGAACGTCAGCGCGCGCGCCACCACGTCGGCGGCGCCGTTTCGATCGTAGCCGGCAAGGTTCGACGCGTCGGTGTCGAAGACCGCGACGACGCCGCCCGCGGCGATCGATGGGGCGCGCGATTCGCCCGCCGCCGCCTGACCGAACGAGCCGGCCGAGGCCAGGCGAATGCCGCCGAGCACGGTGTCGCGCACGAAGATGTCGGCGACGCCGTTGCCGTCGCCGGGAACGAGGTTGGTCGCCTCGCCGACGAACGCGACGAAGCGTCCCTCGCTCGAGATCGCGGGATCGCGGGAGTCGCCGTCTGCTTCGGCGCCGGAGACCAGCTCGGTCGTGCCGAGCGTGCGGTCGCGCAGGAACACGCCCGGCCGTCCCGGCGCGAGGTTGGTTGCGGTGGAGGCGAACGCCGCGAAGCGTCCCGTCCGCGAGATCGCCACGCCGGTGGCCGGTCCGTCGGCCTGCGCGCCGCCCGTGGCCAGCGAGATGCGCGACACCGCGCCGGTCGCGCGAATCCACGCGAACGCGTCGGCCGCGAGGTTCGTGTCGCCCGACACCAGGTTCGACGCGTCCGAGACGAATGCGACGACCGAGCCGTCGTCGACGATCGACGGGCGGGATGCGCCCGCGTTCGCGCCGGCCGACGCGATCAAAAGATCGCCCGACGAGACGTCCTTGACGAGCACGTCCGCGGCCGGATTCGTGTCGCCGGGAACGTTCGGCGCCGACGACTCGAACGCGACGAAGCGTCCGTCCGCCGAAATCACGCCGCGTCCCGATGCGCCGGCCAGCTCGCCCTCGGGCGGCAAAGATGCGCGCCGGAGATCGCCGGTCAGCAGGTCCGCGCGGAACACGTCCGCGGCGCCGTTGGAGTCGCCGGCGACCAGGTTCGGCGCGAGCGAGGTGAAAACCACGAAACGGCCCGAGGACGAGATCGCCGGCTCGGACGATCCCAGCGTCGCTTGCGCGCCCGCGCCCGAGACCGACACGCGGCGCGTCGCGCCGGTGATCCGGTCGCGCACGAACACGTCGGCGACGCCGTTGGTGTCGCCGGGAACCAGCCCGGCGGCGGCGGAGACGAACACGACCATGCGGCCGTCGTTCGACACCGAGCGTTGCGCGACGCCGGCCGACTGCGCCGCCGCGGCCGTGGCGTTGGACGACGAGACCGACGCGATCGAGGCGCCTTCGCCGGCGCGGTCGAAGGTGAACGCGTCGCGGCGGCCGTTCGCGTCGGATGCGACCAGGTCCGCGGCGTCGGAGACGAATGCGACCACGCGTCCGTCGAAGGAGATCGCGGGCATCTGCGAGGCGGCCGAGCCGCCGGCGCCGGCGGCGCTCTGCGACACGCGATCGGTTGCGACGGCCGTGACGTCTCGGACGAACACGTCGGTTGCGGCGTTCACGTCGCCGGCGACCAGATTCGTCGCACCCGATTCGAACGCCACGAAACGGCCGTCGGCCGAGATCTGCTGCCGGCTTTGCAGCGTCGAGACGCCGTTGGACTGCGCCCCGTCGAAGGCGACGGACACGCGCGAGGTCTCGGCCGAGATGCGGTCGTGGATGAACACGTCGGTGACGCCGTTGGTGTCGCCGGCGATCAGGTTCGGGTAGCTCGCGTGGAACGCGACGTGGCGCCCGCCGGCGGCGACGACGCCCGACACCGCGTTGCCGCCGGTTCCTTGCACCCCGCCGGTCGCGACCGACACGCGCGTGGTGACGCGCGGCGCGAACGTGCGAGCGAAGACGTCGGTTCCGCCGTTGGTGTCCCCGGCCGCCAGGTTGGATGCGGCCGACTGGAACGCGACCACGCTTCCGTCCTCGGACACCGACGGGTTCGTCGAGGCGCCGTTTCCTTGCGCTCCCCCGGTCGAGAGCGAAACCATCTCGACGTCGCCGGTGACCCGGTCGTAGCGGAACACGTCGGTCGCGCTGTTCAGGTCGGGGCCGGTCAAATCCAGCGCGTCCGAGTGGAAGACGACGAATCGTCCGTCGGCCGAGATCTGCGGCGCGCGGGACGGGCCCACCACCTGCAGGCCGAAGCGGTTCACCGACACGCGAGTTGTCGTTGCGGCCTGACGGTCGCGGACGAACACGTCGTCGCCGGCCAAGCCGGGCCCGTTCGAATCGCCCGGCACCAGATTCGACGCCGACGAAAAGAATGCGACGTAGCGTCCGTCGGCGCTGATCGACGGCTCGCCCGATCGGCCATCGGCCTGCGCACTGCCGCCGGCGACCGAAACCCGCTCGACGGATCCCGTGACGCTATCGCGCACGAAGACATCGGCGACGCCGTTCGTGTCCCCCGGCACGAGGTTGGACGCAGCGGATTCGAACGCGACGAAGCGACCGTCGCCGCTCAGGCCGACCGAGGTGGTGTCACCGTTCGCGGGACCCGACGACGAGCTGAGCGAGGCGAGGCGCAGCGCCGGCGGCGCCGCGGCGAACGGCAATGCGACCGCGAGGACGTCGGTGGCCCCGTTGGCGTCGCCCGGCACCAGGTTGGACGCCGCGGTCGTGTAGGCAAGCGTCGAGCCGTCCGGCGAAATCGCGGGCGCGCCGAACGAGGCGCCGCCGGCTTGGGCTCCGCCGGCGGCGACCGAGACGCGGCCGGTCGATGCGAGAATCCGGTCGCGGACGAACACGTCGGATGCGCCGTTGGTGTCGCCGGCCACAAGGTTGGACGCCGCCGAGGAGAACGCCACCAGCCGGCCGTCCTGCGAGATCGTTGCCGGCCCGCTCGCGTCGTTTCCGCCGGCGCCGCTCGAAGCGACGCTCGCGCGGGAGGTGTCGCGCAGCACGCGGTCGCGGACGAACACGTCCGGCGCGGCGTTGTCGTCGTCGGGAACCAGGTTCGACGACGTCGCGGTGAACGCGACGCTGCGCCCGTCGGCCGACATCGACGGCGCCGCGGCGGCGCCGTTTCCCTGACCGCCGGTTGCCGAGACCGAGACGCGCTCGGTTACGCCGGCGGCGACGTCGCGAACGTAGACGTCGTCCGCGGCCGGGGACTGCGTGTCGGCCGGCACGAGCGCCGCGGCCGTGCGGAACGCGACCAGGCCCCCGTCCAGCGACAGCGCCGGCGAATCCGATCCGGCCGTGGCCTGCGCGCCCGACGACGACACCGATGCGCGCACGATGGTGCCACCCGACCGCCACACGAAGATGTCCGAGAACCCGTTCGTATCCCCCGAAACCAGATTGGACGCGAGCGAGGAGAACGCGATCGCGTCGCCGGTGCCGCTGGACGCGACCGGGCCGATGCTCGCGCCGTTGGCCTGCTCGCCGGTCCCGCCCGCAACCGAGACCCGAATCGTCGCTGCGGTCGAAAGGTCGTGACGGAACACGTCCTCGCTGCCGTTGGTGTCGCCGGCGACCAGGTTCGTCGCCGCCGATCGGAACACCACGAAGCGGCCGTTCGCGGACAGGACGGCGTCCGACGAGGGACCGTTCGCCTGCCCGCCGCCGGTCGCGACGGACGCGCGGGTGACGCTGCGCGCGACGCGATCGAAGACGAACACGTCGGCGGCGCCGTTGGTGTCGCCGGCAATCAGATTCGAGGCGTCCGAGACGAACGCGACGCGGCGATTGGCCGCGTCGACGGCGTCGCGCCCGGCGGCGCTTGCGCCGTTCGCGGTCTCGCCGGTGGAGGGCACGATCGAGATCGCGTCGGTGTCGCCGGCGGCGGCGTGAGACGCGCGAAGACTGGTTGCCAGCGGCGCGACGAGCGCCAGCGCAAGCGCAAGCGCGAGCGCTGCCCGGGAACGGGTCGAGGCCATGACGCTTTTCCCCCTCTTGTCGATCTGCGGTCGGCCGGAGCCCCACGTCCCCCGAGGTCCCGACCGGTTCGACTCCTACCTTCGCCGGGTCGTAACGAGCGCCCTATTCGACCCGTTACGAATTATCCGTGACGGGCATCACATCGGCACTTCGCTTTTGGGCTTTATGTCGGAATTAAGCGAGCGATTTACTGCCATTTTTCGCCCGTGGGCGCGGTAGTGCCCGCAACGCCCGTCCAGTACAGTCGTTTTGCTTCGATACCGGCCCGGCGAGACGGGCAAAGCGAGGGGACCAGGGTGGCGCTCAGACCGCACGACGGGCCGAATCCGCCGCTGCTGTCCTACGTGCCGCGCCTCGCCGTCGAGTGGCTGCGCGATACCCCCGGCGTCCCGGCGCTCGGCGTGCCCGGCTCGATGGTCTTCGTGGACATCTCCGGCTTCACCAAGATGTCCGAGCGACTGGCGCGCCGCGGCAAGATCGGCGCGGAAGAGGTCACCGAGGTCATGAACACGACCTTCGGCGCCCTGCTCGAAGTCGCCTACGCACACGGGGGCGGCTTGCTCAAGTTCGGCGGCGACGCGCTGCTGCTGTTCTTCCGCGAGGACGGCCATCCCGCGCGCGCCGCGCGCGCCGCCTCGCTGATGCGGCGGCGACTGCGCGAAGCCGGCCGGATCAAAACCAGCGCCGGCCTGGTCGTGCTGCGCATGTCCGTCGGCGTGCACACCGGGGACTTCCATTTCTTCCTTGCGGGCGAGGACCACAAAGAGTTGATCGTGGCGGGACCGGCCGCCAGCCGGACCGTCCAGATGGAGTCGGCCGCGGAGGCCGGCGAGGTGCTGCTCTCGCCCGAGTGCGCCGCGCTCCTGCCGGCGCGCCACCGCGGCGCCGTGAAAGGGCCCGGCATCCTTCTGCGCGGCGAGCCGGCCGCGCCCGATCCGCCGGCCTTCGTCGAGCCGTCGCTCGGCGGCGCCGATCTGACCATGTGCGTGCCCGAAGCGCTGCGCCAGCGGCTGCTGTCGGGAAGCGGCGAGCCCGAGCATCGCGGCGCGTCGATCGCCTTCGTCCACTTCGACGGGACCGACGACATGATCGAGCGCGACGGCGTCGAGCCGGTCGCGCAGCGAATCGACACGCTGGTCCGCACCGCCCAGCGCGCCGCGCGCGAGAACGGCGTGACGTTCCTCGCGACCGACATCGACCACGACGGCGGCAAGATCATCCTGGTCGCCGGCGTGCCCGAAGCCAAAGGAGAAGACGAGGAGCGCATCCTTCGCGCCGTCCGCGCGATCGCCGACGCCGGCGACGCGCTGCCGGTTCGGATCGGAGTCAACCGCGGACCGATCTTCGCCGGCGACGTCGGCGCCAGCTACCGGCGCACCTATACGGTGATGGGCGATGCGGTGAACCTGGCGGCGCGGCTGATGGCCCGCGCCGCGCCCGGACGGATCATCGCCACGCCGGACGTTCTCGACCGGTCGCGAACGCTGTTCGATCTGAGCGCGCTGGAGCCGTTCACCGTCAAGGGAAAGGCGGACCCGATCCGCGCATTCGAGGTCGGCCCGATCGCCGGCGTGCGCGACACCGGCGGCCACGAGCTTCCCTTCGTCGGACGGGAACGCGAGCTGTCGCTCATCGCCGGTGCGATCGCCTCGGCTCGCGCGGGACGCGGCACCGTCGTGGATCTGGTCGGCGAGGCGGGCATCGGAAAGACCCGACTGGTCGGCGAAATTCGCCGGCTCGCCGCCGACCTTCGATTCCTGCAAGGCGCGGCCGAGCCGTACGCCTCGTCGACGCCCTATTTCGTGTTCCGCCGCCTGCTGCGCGACATCGTCGGCGTCGAGCCGTCGCCGGATGCGGCCGAGATGACGCGGCGCTTGACCGAGCGGATCGCACCGGTCGCACCCGAGCTCATCGTCTGGCTGCCGCTGATCGCCGTGCCGATGGACGTGACCGTCCGGCCCACGCCCGAGGCGGACGCGATCGATCCGTCGTTCCGCAAGAGCCGCATCCACGACGCCGTGGCCGATCTGCTCGGCGCGCTCCTTCCCGACCCGACGCTGATCGTGTTCGAAGACGCCTACTGGATGGACGACGCGTCCCGCGAGTTGCTGCTGCACATCGAGGCGACCCATCCCGACCGGCCGTGGCTGATCGCTGCGACGCGACGGCCCTACACGCCCGGCTTCGAGCCGGAGCGAGGCATGAGCTGCACGTTGATCAAGCTGGAGCCGCTCGGGGACGACGAGGCCGTCGCGCTGGCGTCGGGCGCGCTGGGCGACGACGCGATCACGCCGGCGCAGATGGCCGCGTTGGCGGAACGCGCCGGCGGCAATCCGCTGTTCCTGCAAGAGTTGGTCGCCACCGCAGCCGGGGGGGCCGCGATCGACTCGCTGCCCGATTCGATCGAGGCGGTCGTGACGGCGCGCATCGACACGCTGCCGCCCCACGACCGAACGATGCTTCGCTACGCGGCGGTGCTCGGCTCGACCTTCGCCGGCGGGCTGGCTCGCGACGTGCTCTCGCGCGAGAACATCGACTACGACGGCGACGTCTGGGACCGGCTGGGCGACTTCCTGGTTCGCGAACCCGGCGGCCGATACCGGTTCCTGCACGCGATGTTCCGCGACGTCGCCTACGAAGGCCTTCCGTTCAAGCGGCGGCGGCTGCTGCACCAACGCACCGGCGAGATCCTGGAGCGCCGCGAAGCCAGCGAGCACTACGCCGAGCTGCTGTCGCTGCACTTCGACCTGGCCGGCGACTTCGACAAGTCGTGGCGCTACTCGGCAATGGCCGGGGACGGCGCCGCTCGCAAGTACGCCAACATCGACGCCGCGAGGTTCTACCGGCGCGCGCTGGATGCGGCGCGGCGGATCGGCGCGATTCCCGATGCCGAGGTCGCGCGCGTCGCCGAAGCGCTCGGCGACGCCGGCGAGCTGGCCGGCATGTACCCGGAGGCGCAAGCCGCCTACGGCCAGGCGCGGCGGCTCACACGCGCCGGCGGCGCCGACCGGCCCGACCTGCTCATGAAGGAAGGCGTGCTGCGCGAGCGGGCCGGCAAGTACGCCGAAGCGCTCCGCTGGTACGCGCGCGGCCTTCGGACGCTGCGAGAATCGGCCGCGCCGGACGGCACGGCCGCGAAGCTATCGCTTGCGGCCGCCGGCGTGCGGCTGCGGCAGGGGCGCTTCGCCGAGTGCGTGCGCCTGTGCGAGGGCATCGTCGCGTCCGGGCCGGAGCCCGCGCGGCTGGCGCACGCCTATTACCTGCTGCACCTGGCGCACACCTCGACGGGCAGCCCCGAGCGCGAGCGCTACCGCGACCGGGCGCTGCCGATCTACGAGCAGCTCGGCGACTTCCTCGGGCAGGCGAACGTGCTCAACAATCTTGGCATCGACGCCTACTACGACGGCCGCTGGGACGAGGCGACGGCGCTGTACCGGCGCGGCCGCGAGGCGCGCGACCGCGTCGGCGACTCGGTCGGCGCGGCCACGATGGACAACAACATCGGCGAGATCTTGCTGGACCAAGGCCGGCTGGAAGACGCCGAGCCGCTGCTGCGCGACGCGCTGGCGGTGTTCCGCGCGAGCGGCTACGTCATGGGGGCGATGCTGGTGCGATCCAACCTTGCGCGGATCGCGGCGCGGCGCGGCGACGCGCGAGCCGCCCTGGACGACTTGGGCGAGACGAGCGAGCTCGCGACGGAGATGAGCGCCGAGTGGTTCGCGCTGCAATTTCGGTCGTGGCTTGCCGAGTGCGCGGTCTTCGCCGGCGATCACGAGACCGCGCTGGCCGTTGCCGACGAGGCGATGGCCGCGGCGGGCGACGAGAAAACGAGCGCCGTCATGCGCGCAGCGCTGTACCGAACGGTCGGATATGCGCAGGCACAGGCCGGCAATCACGCGCCGGCGCAGGATGCGATCGACGAGTCGATCCGGATCGCGCGCGCGGCGGGCGCATCGTTCGAAGAGGCGCTCTCGCACGAGGCGTGGGTGCGGCTGAGCGAGGTCGCCGGCAACACCGCCGAGCGCGACATGCACGACGCCGAGGCGCGCGCGATCTTCGCACGCCTCGGCGTCGTGGCAACGCCCGACGTGTCGCTGTGAGGATGCAGAGTTTGGCGGGCTCAGGCGCCCGCCTGGGCGGTCGCGCATCCCAGCCGCTGAAGTGCCGGCTGCAGCCGTTCAGGCGCCCGGTATCGCGACCCTCCGACGACCCGGCTCAAGGATCCTTCTTCACGCCGGCCGCTTGAGCAGACGGCCGTACCGCGATCTCGCACGAAGGCGTCGTGACACAGAGTAGAGCCCAGTTCGGCTATGCATGTCTTCGCATCGTCGCGCGACAGCGTCGGAGATGACGACGCGAAGGCAATCCGGCGACCATCCCAGGACAGGCTTGGAAGGCCGCTCTCTCCGCCCACAGCGGGCAATCCTTCGTTCGACACATTGACGAGCGTCGTCTCCCCCAGCTCCCTATCGTAGAGATACACGTTTTCGCTCCCTTTGTTGTCGATCAGGGTTTGGAAGGTTGCCCTTGTCGCGTACGCGACGTAGCGGCCGTCCCCAGAGAGCGAGACCATATCCTTGTAAAGAATGCCCGGCGTCGGCTCCGGGCTCGAGATGACTTCCTGCTGCCCAGAACGAAGATCCAACACGATGATGTCGGCGTTTGGGTTGCTCACCCCAATGCCGGCGTCTTCACTGCGAATGGCAGGCCACTCCTGAACGATGCCGGCGACGGTTCCGTCGGCAGAGATGACGGCATTCCTCGATGCACCGGCAAACCGGACGCCATCGGGCCCTTCCGAGAGGCGAAAGGTCTCTCCTGTGCGCCGATCATGAAGAAATGCATCTCGGGTGCCGGGCGTGTCGCCCAGGACGAGATTCGTCGCGCTAGAGACGAACGCTACGAAGCGTCCGTCACCCGAAATAGACCCGTGAAACCACGCTGGGTGGCTGGCCGAATCCGACTGGCTCCCGGACGAGGATATCGATACTCGCTCCGTAACATCCAGACGAACGTCGTACACAAAGGTATCGGTCTGCCCGTTGGTGTCGTCCGGCACAAGGTTGTCGGCCCACGAATAGAAGACGACGTAATTTCCATCCCCCGTGATCGAAGGATTGCCCGACACGCCGTTGGCCGGCGCACCATCCGCGGCCTTCGAGATCGGGATCGTGCGACGAGTGCGTCGGTCGTGAAGATAGATATGACGCACGACGAATCGCGGGTCGAAGTTCGTGGCCTTGGAAATGAAAACGACGTACCGACCATCGTTCGAAATGCTTGGCTGCTCCGACGCCCAGTTTCCGGGAGATCCGTCACTCGAGCGAGAAACGAGATCGAGGGTGCCGGCGAGCAGATCGCGCACGAAAATGTCGGCAACGCCATTCGTGTCGCCGGGGACCAGGTTTTCGGCCCTCGAGGTAAAGGTCACGAAGTTGCCCGATCCGGAGATCATTGGCTCAAGGCTATGCCCGTCTGCAGCATGGCCGTCTTCCGAAACGGAAACAACGATGGTCGATGGCCGCGACCGAGGCTGCGACGACGCCGACGCCAAGGAAAACCCTTGCATCACGAGCGAAGTGCCTAGCGCGATGACACTCCAGCCAACGGTCCTGCGCAGCATCAGAGCGGTCCCCAACCCCCTAAGTCGTGTAGATCAGCCCGACGCCGGCAACACAGTCGCCGCATCGGCCAACCCAACAGCAGCTCAACTCGCCCGCCGCACTCAAACGCCGCCGCGATGCCAAGCCCAGGAAGGGGGTGAAACCCCCACCTAAACACCAAGCCTCCGCGACAGCCGCGACAGCCGGAAATTCCGCTTACACGATGAGCAGCAGCAGCGTCTCGGACGTGGCGTTTCCGACCTTGTCGTAGGCCGTCGCCGTCACGTCGTAGAGACCGGGCAGCACGCCGTTGCCTTCGATCCAGGTCGCGCTCGCCCCGCCGCACCCGCTGCACGTCGCGGTGAAGGTCTCTTCCATGCCGGTCAGCACGTTCGCGTAGGTGATCTCGACGCGATCCAGACGCGAATCCGCCGGGCCGGCGTCGCTGGCGTAGCCGGTCACCGGCTCGCCCAGCAGCACGCCCATGAACGTGTAGCCCTGCGGCTTCTTGATCTTGACCGTCGGCGGCGTCGCGTCCACCTTGAAGGTGAGGCTCGGGCTCGCCGGGCCCAAGATGCCGTCGTTGAGAGCGCGCACGTAGATCGTGTGCGTGCCGGTCGCGAACGACACCGTCGCCGTCCACGCGCCGTCCACGGCGGGGACGCGAGCGATCTCGGCCGGGCCTTCGAACAGACGGATCTGCGTGGCCGACGGATCGGCGCCGCCGGTCACTTCGACCGTGCCCGGGGTGAACGAGTTCGGCAGCGGCGAGGCGATCTCGAGCGGGTCGTCCACGGTGAAGGCGAGCGTCGCCGACGGGGCGCCGACGTTGCCGGCGCGGTCTGTCGCGATTGCGCGCACCAGATGCTGTCCGTCGGCCAGCACGACCGTCATCGCCCATTCGCCGGCGACGTTGGCGATCGCGGTGCCGAGTCGCTTTCCGCCTTCGAAGACCGCGACGCTCCCGCCGGCTTCGGCTGCCGGAAGCGTGCCGCGGATCGGAACGCTGATCGAGCCGACCGTCGAATTCGGCGCCGGAGAGGTGATCACCGGCGCGTCCGGCGCGGTCAGGTCAACGACGAAGCTGCGGATCGTCGCCGGCGACAGGAATCCGTCGGCGGTCGCGGTCGCGGTGATCTGGTGGACGCCTTCGGTGAACGCAAACGGCAGCGACCAGGATCCGGTCCCCGATGCCGTCGTCGTCCCCAGCGGCATGCCGCCTTCCGTCAGCTCGACGAGCGCGCCGCCTTCGGCCACGCCCGAGACGTTGACCGTGGTCTGATTCGTGGCGCTGCCCTCGGCCGGAGACGACACGATCGGGGCGGCGGTGGTGACGTTGAACGAGCGCAGCGCACCGAACGCGCCGACGTTGCCGGCGACATCGGTCGCGCGGGCCATGATCGCGTGCGGCCCCTTGGTCAAGTTCACGGTGGTGGACCACGTTCCGGTCGAGCCCACCGTGGCGATGGTCGTCGCGCCTTCGAGGATTTGCACGGTGGAGAGCGGTTCGGCGGTGCCGCTGATCGTCACGGCAGTGCCGCCGTGCAGCGCGGCCTCGGCCGGCGAGACGATGACCGGCGCCGCGGGCGCGGTCGTGTCCACGGTAACCGTCCGGCTATTCGACGATGGCGAGGCGCCGCCCGCATCGACGGTCTTGGCCGTGAGCGAGTGCGTCCCGTCGGCGAGCGGGACCGACGCCGTCCAGTTCCCGGCCCCGTCGGCCGTCGCCGGCGATCCGGCCGGGTTCGCGCCGCTGAACACCTGCACGGATGCGAGCGGATCCGACGTGCCGCTTACCGGTACCGGGTTGACGTTGGTCAGCGTCCCGGACGACGGAGCCGTAATCGCCGGTGCCGGCAACACGAACGTAAAGTTCGACGTGCGCACAACATCCGGCCGCCCGCTCTTGCAGTTCCCATAGGCCGGGTCGTTGGCCGGGCACGTCTTGAACAGGCCTTGGAATGCCTTGCTGCCAGACACCGTCGAGCCGCGCGAGAAGTCCAGGCCTCCGCCCGGGTGCCAGTTGCCGGCCGAATGCTTGTCGAACGTTGCCCGAAGCTGGGTGACGCTCACCTGAAGCGTTTG
>DASWHR010000040.1:0-51411 GCA_036398095.1 Actinomycetota bacterium | reverse complement strand
GCGGATCCGGCTCGGCACAGTCATCGTTGCTCCTTCGAGGGCGGGCGGAGCCGCGCATGGTGGCCGCGGTCCTCTTTGCGCCTATCGACCGCAACCGAGCGCCCTCTAAAGCGCGCGAAGGTCGAATTCCGTTCGACTCCTCAAAATTGGGGAACAGATGACGTTGACGCTAGGACTATCGGGCCACGAACGGGCCGCTCACTTCGTAGGTGATGCCGTCCCCGTGGCCGCCTCGCTGGGATGAGAAGTACAGGCGCGTCCCCGACGGGTCGAATGCGGGGCCGGTCAGCTCGGAGCCGCGTTGTCCGTCCACGCGCACGAGTGGCGTGACGTCGCCGTCGGTCGTGATCAGGACAAGTTCCATGGTGCCGCCGTCTTCAGCCACCAGCACATCCCCGGCGGGAGTGACGACCACGTTGTCGACGCCCGACAGCGCGCCGCGTTGCCGCCGTCCGTCGTAGAGCACCTCGATACGCTCCGCGTCGGGCCGGTAGGCCCAAACGCGATCGTCGCCTTTCGTGGTGAAGAACGCCGTTCGCGTCGCATCGTCGAACCAGCATCCTTCGCCGCCGCGAAAGCGCGACGCCTCGGACGTTTGACGACGCGTCGGCATCCGGCCCGCCGACGGATCATCGACGGCGATCCATTCGACGCCACCGTCGCCCGAGCGGCGCATCGCCTCGAGCACACCGTCGTCCAACGACGGATACGCGGCCGGCGTGAACCGATAGAAGCGTCCGTCCGGCTCGTCTTCGGTCAGGTACAGCCGCCGGCCCTGCGGATCGACGACGGCGGCTTCGTGCTGGAACACACCGAGTGCCGGCCGCACCACCGCGGCGCGCTCCCCCATCGGGTCGCACTCCCAGACGCGCCCGCGCGAGAACTCCTCGCACGACAACCAGGTTCCCCACGGCGTCGGACCGCCGGCGCAATTGCGGGTCGTGCCGCCGAGGATCCGGTACGCGTCCTCGACGGTGCCGTCGGCCGCGAAGCGGATCGCGCCGGCACCGCCGCGTGCCGACACCTCGCTGTTTGAGACATAGATCCACCCGCCGCCGGGCGATGCGAAGGTCGCGCCGCCGTCGGGCGCGCGATGCCACACAAAGCGCGTGCCCTCGACGCGATCGTTCGACGTGGCAATCACACGGCTTCGAAAGCCCGCCGGGAGCCGGATGCCGTTCTCGTCGGGCGCGCGAAGCGAGCCGTAACGGCTCGGTCCGCTGCGGCCCGGTGAGGGTCGGGGGAAGGCGGTCGGCGTGCGCGTGCATGCCGCGAAAGCGAGCGCGATGCCGGCCGAAAGAAACGCGCGGCGATCCATCGCGCCGATTCTTCCACAGCGCGCGCGGGACGTACGATCCACATTGGGGAAAGTCCAAGGTTTGACTTTTCTAGCTAAGTAGTCCAGAGTTGGACTATGACTCCGCACGCGCAACACCAGGTTGTCGGACCGGATCTCGCCGATCCCCGGACGTTTGAAGTCGCAAAACGGGCGTTCTTCCGAATCATGGAGCGATGGCACGTCGGCAATGAGCGGGCCCAGATCCTTCTGGGATCTCCTAGTCGCTCAACATTCTTCGAGTGGAAGAAAGGGCAGGGTGGAGCACTGTCGCGAGACGCTCTCGAGCGAGTGAGCTACGTGATCGGCATCTACAAGGCCTTGCAGGTCCTCTTCCCGCTCCCCGCTCAGGCGGACGGATGGATTTCCAAACCGAACGAAGCGTTTGGAGGGAGATCGGCGCTCGAGCGGATGGCGGGCGGCAACGTCGCCGACCTGCACGCGGTGCGAGCCTATCTCGACCATGTCCGTGGCGGCGTCTCGTAGGCATCCTCGTCGATGGCGCGGACATCGCTTCCAGTCAAGACCGTCGTCGATTGGAAGCAAACCTTTCGCCTCATCCCAAGCCGCTATCCCCCGGTCGATCTATTCGAGCGAATAGCAGATCCGTCGGATTGGGAAATCATCGCCGCGATCGAGAACCTAACGAACGATCGCCTTCGAGATGAGATTGGGGACATCTCCCTGGTTCCCGTCGATCAACGCATCGGCGGGCCCGGTGCATCGCCGATTATGGCGGCCTTCACGCATGTGGGGGTTCCGACGCGATTCAGCAATGGGACCTATGGCGTCTACTACGCAAGCGACCGTCTAGAGGCGGCGATCCGCGAAGTGGCACACCATCAGGCGCGCTTCTTGATGCGGACCGAAGAGCCAAGAACACAGGTCCAGATGCGAAACTACGTCGGCTCGATCCGCTGCGATATGTACGACGTTCGAGGCACCCGCCCGGAAGTCCACGACCCGGATTCGCACGTAAAAGCTCAGCAGCTCGGCGCAACCGTGCGGACCGCCGGAGGAAACGGTGTCGTCTACGACAGCGTGCGGATGGCCGGCGCGGCCAACATCGCGGTGTTTCGTGCGAGCGTGCTCGCGTCGCGGACCGGCAAGCCCCACGTCGTTCAAGGACCTCATCTGATGATGGACTGGGACGGCACACGGATGACGCGCTGCATCATCGTCGGTGAAACAACGTGGCGCCCCTTGTAGATAGGCCGCGCCGCCGTCGGGCGTGAAGTTAGGGGTCTTCGTCGGGCGGATGGCAGGGCACGAACGTTTCGTCGTCGTCGATCTGCCGACATCCGGAGGCGCCCAGGTAGATCCACACGATTCCGGACCCCGACGCGAAACCGTATCGACCGAGCTGCGAGCCGTGGACCACCGGATAGACGGCCACATTGTCGTGCTTGACGACGAGCGTCTCGATGCCGGTGGGCGCAAGGCCCGGCCCGCCGTCCAATCCCCCGTTCACCTTGATCGTTCCGGTCATCGAGACCGTGGCGCGGCCGTTCACGCCCGGCACGGTGCGACACTCGCCGTTGACGCAGACGGTTCCCGCCGCCGCCGGCGCAGCCGCTCCCAGAACCGCCGCCAGCGCTACCAGCCGAACCCCAAGACGTCTCATGGCCATACCTCCCTGGTTTCCCCGTCTCTTTCTACCGCTTTTGCCGGAAATACGAAACTGGGCGATTCTTTGGGGTGGGAGGGATGAGCATGCAATTCACCAAGGGAACGACGATTCTGCTGGCCGGGACGAAACGAGGCGGACAGGCCGTCTCCTCGGTCACGGCCGCGACCATTCGATGAGCGAAACCCCGCCACGGCATCCGGAGCCTTCATTCGCGGCCGACGTCGCCGCCGCGTGGCACGTGTGGGTGAAGCATCCCTTGCTTCCGATCGTGACCGCGTTGCTGTGGCTGCCGTATCTTCTCCCCGAGCCGCTCGCCGTGTTGGCGCTGCCAACCGGAATCTTTCTGATCGGGTGGAACGGAACGCAGCGCATCTGGTATCTGCGCTCGTTCCGCGGCGGCACGATCGAAGCGTCCGAGGCGTGGCGGTTCACATGGCGATTCTTCGGACGCCATCTGGTCGTCGGGCTGGTGATCGGAGCGCCGATCATGCTGGCGTTTACGCTTGTGCCGTCGCTGCGCACGTTGGACCAGTTCGAGGAAGGCGCGGCGCCGACGTCCGTGGTGATCGCCGCATCCCTTGCCACGCTGGTGCTCGACGTCGTGTTGACATTCGTGATGCCGGCGCTCGCCTACAGCACTCGCCGCGTCGGTGAGGCACTCCGGATCGGCCTGCGGATGCTTCGGACCGGGTGGCCCGGGCACGTCGCCTACGTGCTCGTTCCGCCGCTGGCGCTCGTCAGCCTGTCGCAGCTGACGGAGTCGCGATGGGGCGCCGTCGCAAGTCTCGCGTCGATGGCGGTGGGCCTGCTGATGAAAGGCGCGATCGCCGCTTACTACCTCCGCCGCCACGATGTCGGAGACGACGGGACGGCAGTGCGTCGCCACGCGTGGGATCAGTGGGACAGCCCGCCGATACCGCCGAGTGTTCCGTAGGCCTACCGGTTGAAGCCGGGCGAGCGACTATCGGAAGGCGGATCGACCTTGTCGGGAACGGCGATCGCGGAAACGTCGTCGAGCAGGATCAGCACGTAGGGCGTTTCCTTGCGGACGGAGTCATCGGCGGCTTGGAGCAACATCATGCCGTCACGACGCCACGCCAAAGAGCCGTGGACCCATCCGGCGCCGCCGCGCAGCGCGACCGAAACGGCATCGCCTTCCTTGAGATTCTCTAGAATCGACTTTTCCACGGCTGATTCCTCCTACAGGTCCAACGTTCGGAAATATTCGATGGTACGGCGCAATCCTTCACGGACGGGGACGGCGGGTTCCCAGCCGAGCACCGAGCGCGCGCGCGAGATGTCGGGGCGCCGCACGTTCGGGTCGTCCACGGGACGGGGCGTAAAGACGATCTCGGACTTGGATTCGGCGATCTCGACGATCATGCGCGCGAGTTCGACGACGCGATACTCCTCGGGATTGCCGATGTTGACCGGCTGATGCTCGCTCGACTTCACCAGCCGCACGAAGCCTTCGATCAGATCGGTGACGTAGCAGAAGGAGCGGGTCTGCGATCCGTCACCGTGAACGGTGATCGGCTCGTTGCGCAGCGCCTGCACGATGAAGTTCGACACCGCGCGGCCATCGGTCGGCCTCATCCTCGGACCAAAAGTATTAAAAATGCGTACAATTCGTGTGTCAAGTGAATGTTCGCGGTGGTAGGCCATCGTCATGGCTTCGGCGTAGCGCTTGGCTTCGTCGTAGACGCCGCGCGGGCCGATCGGGTTGACGTGCCCCCAATAGCCTTCCGGCTGCGGATGGATCTGCGGATCGCCGTAGACCTCGGAGGTGCTGGCGAGGAAATAGATCGCCTTGTTCAGCTTGGCGATGCCGAGCGTGTGATGCGTGCCGAGCGCCCCGACCTTGAGCGTCGGGATCGGATGCTCGAGATAGTCGATCGGGGATGCCGGGGAAGCCAGATGCATGACAACGTCCACCGGCCGGTCCAGATAGAGCGGCAGCGAGATGTTGTGCTCGATGAACTGGTAGCGCGGGTTGTCGGCGAACATCTCTACGTGGTCGCGGCGGCCGGTCAGCAAGTTGTCGACGCAGATCACGTCCTCGCCGTCGCCGAGCAGCCGCTCGACGAGGTGAGAACCCAAAAAGCCGGCGCCGCCGGTGACGAGATATCGCATCGGTCGCGGAGTCTACCGAATCCGGGATACAGTCGCGCCGTGAGCTTGCTCGACGATCTCATGCCTCGCTACGAGGTTCGAAAGCGTTATGTGCGCCCCGTCCGCGCCCCGGCCGCGCGCGTCTGGGACGCGCTGCAAACCTACGACGTCGCGGCGGACTCGTCGGCGGCGACCAGGGCGCTGCTGCGGCTGCGCGGGCTGCGTCCCTCGTCCGGATCCGGGATCGGCGCGTTCGCCGGCTCCAGGTTCTCGGTCGTCGGCGAGCGGCCGGGCGCGGAGGTGGTCGTTGCGATCGCCGGACGGTTCTGGGCCGTGCGCGAATCCGGGGCGCTGGACCGGATCCGGGATGCGGCCCACGCCGCCCTCTATGACACGCCGGGGCGAGCCGTGGCGCTGTGGTCGTTCGAGATCGAGTCCGAGCCGGACGGGAGCAGCGTGCTGGCGACCGAGACGCGCGTGCGATGCACGGATGCGGCCGCGCGTCGCAGATTCAAGATCTACTGGACGGTGATCGAGCCGTTCAGCGGAATGCTTCGCCGCGACATGCTCCGCTCGATCGCGCGCAGAGCGGAGGGCGGCTGAAAAAGGTGCGTGCGGGGCGCCTCGCAGGGCACCCCGCACGCGGTCCTGGTCTTGCGATCTACTTCCAGGCCACCATGTAGCGCTGGCTGATGTTCCAGGCGTGATCGCGATCCTGCGTCGGGAACGCGACCCGGAACAGCAGGCTTCGCGGCGACGTCGAGCGGTACCAGAACTGGTAGTAGTTGCGCGACGTCAGCGTCTGCTTCGCCACGGTCACCCATGTGCCGCCCAGGTAGGCCTGGAACCAGACCTGCTTGCCGGGGTGAGCGGGCAACACCCAGCCGTTGATCTGGAACCACTGGCCGCGCTGCAGCGACGTCGAGCTGATCCGCGACGCAACCGCAACCGCCACCCATACCTGCTCGGGCGCGCTGGTCGAAGCCAGGTACGGGCCGTCGCCGTTGAAGATCGCGCGGTACTCAGCGTGACGATCGGGCTTGAAGTAGTACGCGAACCGCCCGTTCGAATCGGTCGTCGCGGTGACGAAGGACTCGAACACGTTCGTGCCCCAGATGCGACGCTGGATCGTGATCGTCTTTCCGCCGACACCGTCGTCGTTGCCGGTCAGGAAGCCGGTCATGTAGGTGCCGGCTCCAGCGACCAGCGAGTCGGGCGTCGAAGACACGGTGATGACGGTCTGCGTAATCGACTCGACGGTCATGTTCGACGCGGACTGTGCCGCCGCCGAGTTCCCGAAGCCGTCGATGGTCGAGACCTGCACCCGCAGAGCGCCGGTGTTGACCTCGGGAATCGTCCACAGATAGCCGCCGCCCTCGACGCCGCATCCCAGAGCGCCGCTGCGTCCCAGGTTCGACGCGATCAGGTGCGGGAACGAGGTGCCGCCGTTGGTCGAGTAGCGAAGCTCGGCCGCGGTAAAGTCGTTGCCGGCCTCGTCGCCCGTCCACTGGATGCAGACCGTGTCGCCGCCGGCGAACGATCCCGCGTGCGGACCGGCCAGCGTGACGTTCACGGGCGAGTAGTCGGCGACGATGTCGAGACCCTCGCTCACCGTGCAGTTGCCTGCCGAGTCGCACAGGTTGATCGAAAGGGTGTGCGTGCCCTCCGAGATCGCGCTCTGCAGCGCCGCCGGGTCGGCGAACGCCGTGGTGAGCGTGATCGTGGATGCGTTCGCGTCGATGCCGGCGATCTCGACGGGCGAGCCGAAGGGCTCGTCGTCGAGGAGCAGCTCGGCGGACCCGCCGGTGGCCTGGCCGATGATGTGAAGCTGGCCGGGCGTGATCGCGGCGGTGACGGTGATGTTGCGCGTCTTGCTTCCGATGCGGTTCTGGGCGATCGCGATCGCGCCCGCTTCCTGCTGCGCGGCCGAAGCCAGGCCGGTCGGAGCGAACGGCGCGACCGTGTCGGCGACGACCGCCACCGGCGTCGCATCCACCTGGACGTTGCCGACGGTATCCTTGCCGCCGGTCAGCGTGATCGACGACGCGCAGCCGTTCTGCGCCTCGCAGGCCTCGGACGTCAGCGTGACCGTGCCGTCCCAGATGTGTCGGGCCGTGTTGCGGAACCCGTTGGTGTGATCGCCGTCGGCGACCGGACTGATGTCGGCGTCGCCGAACTTCACAACCGGTGCGATGTTGGCGTCCAGCGGCTCGCTGAAGGTCGCCGTTACCGAGACCGTGCCGGTGCCGAACGGGCTTGCCGGCGTGGTCGTGATGCCGGTGACGAACGGCTTCGCGCCGTCGATGACTTCCGGAGCGGCCAGCGTGAACCCGTCGGTGTTGGCGTTGCCCGCCACGTCGGCGATCGACCCGGCGAACGACAGGCCGACGTGGCCGGTGCCGTCCTTGGCGACGGTGATCGTGACCAGCTTGTCGCCCGCGACCGGGGCCGAGTCCAGCGCGCTGGAGCCGAAGCCGGATGCCGGCACGCCGTCAACCTCGAACGCCGCGGCGTCGAGCTCGGCTGCGTTGACCGGCTCGCTGAACTCGATCGTGACGCGGTCCGTCGCGGCGTTGTTGCCCGACGACAGCGACGTCGCCTTCACGACCTGCGGCGCGGCGCCGTCCGTCGCGTCGAAGGTCTGCGACTTGACCGGAGCGCCGGCGACATCGGTGGTGTTGCCGGTCGCCTGGTCGTAGGCGACCGCGGGTGTCGAGCCGGTCCCGAGGGATTCGGTGACGGCCAGCCGCAGCGTCGAGGTGTTCTGGCCGGTCATGCCGGTCGCGGGCTGGCCGGCGACCGTCCAGCCGGCCTGCGTGGCGCTCCCGATGACGGGTTCAGTCACATCGATACGGATCGTGTCGATCAAACCGTTCGTGTCGTTGTCGAGCGCCACCGACCCGATGATCGCCGGCGGAACCTTGTCGAGCGACTGGATCCCGGCGCTGCCGCCGAACGAGTCGGCGCAGGCACGATACGAGGCGCCGGCTGGGACGTGCGCCTTCAGAAGACAGTCGGACCCGTCAAAAGACACGACCGGGCGAACGCCCCCGCCCCACTGCACGCCGGCGACGTGAACCAGCAAGACCGAGTCGCCGGTCGCCCCGGTCGTCACCGACGCAATGGTCGCGTTCTGGGAGCCGCTCTTGACGCTGAACTTCGATTTGAGCGCGTCGGTTACGGTCGCGTCGTCAAGAGAGTGCTCGAACCGAACGGCGATGGCGTCGATGTACCCGTCGCCATTGTTCGGAGCGAGATCCTGGGTCTCCAGACCAGGATCAGCGTTGACATACAGCAGGTTTGTCGTGGCGATGCCGATCTCCCGACGGTAGCGATTCGTCGCTCCGAAATCTTGGTGGACCGCGTTGTTGGGCGTCGGGGCAACACTGTCGGTGATGTTCGCAGCGCCGGTCTGATCGATACCGACTCCGCACCCACCTGGGATAGCCGGCGTCTTGATCGTGGATCCGTTGTGCGCCGTCGGATCGACGAGCTTGACGCGCACGACGGCACTCGCCGGCCCGGACGCGGTCGGCTCCACGATCGGATCGAGGGTGGAACCGGTCTTGAGGCTTGGGAAATTCGTGCTTCCGGCCGGCTTGCTCGTCTCCTGCGCGTCCCCGTTGCAGACTCCCCCCACGAGCGCAGAGAACTTTACGGCCAACTCGAGATTGGCGATGCGAGCGGCCGCGGTCGCGCCGGCGACCTTCACCGGCTCGGAGAAGTAGAACTGCAGCTCATCCTGGGGAGTGTCGCTGTTCGGAGTGAAGATATTGGTGGCGCCGAAGTCTTTCGCCTTCGCGCTCATCAACACGGGGCCGGCCCCATCCACGATGGTCGGACTCGTCGGCTGGACGGACTGGGTTTCGACTTCCTCGCCGCTCGAGCCGAAAGCCTTCGCCTTCTGGGTCGCGACGGCTCGGTCGTAAACGACCGCGGGACGCAAGCCCGTGTCACCGCTGGTGCCCGTCCGAGGCGTCAGGTTCACCTGAAGCTGGGCGTTGGAGAGCCACTGGGAAGCGGGCGTGCCGGACTCGAAGCCGACGACGGAGAATCCGTTCGGCGCGCTGACGCCGGTGTCCATGATCGTGTCAAAGGTCACCGTGACCGCATCGAGGAACCCGTCACCGTTGAGATCCTTCGTCTCGATCCGGGTGATTTTCGGCGTCGTTCCGACGGCGAAGGATGCGTGCGACACCAGCATCGTGGCGATGATGCACGCAAAAACGAAGATGGCCTTCAGCCCGCGTTTCGGTACGCGCGCGAAGGCGATGGTTTCCAGGACCTTATCGATCACGTCGGTTCACCCCTATGACTTTCTCCTGCTCGGACGGGACGGTTTCAGGGGTCCAAACGAGGGATGACGCCCCCAGTTGCAGACGCGTGTGGGGTGCATGCGGGGACAATCCGGCATCGGGCAAGCGGATCAAGGCCGCACCGCGCCCGGTTTCGAGGAGATCGTGCGAATCGAACTCCGCGGAACCCCGGCGGAAGCCGGACACACCCGGCAGCCGAGAGTTTTACAAAGGGCGAAGCGGGCGGATCCGTCCGCGCGTGGTCATACTGTTGCGGCCTAGTGTTCCGTCTTGGAAGTCCCTGGACAAGGTCGCCGCATCCTGCGGCGCGAGTGCAAGGCGCGACGAGGGCGCATACCCGTAGGTATGCAACCGAGGAGCAACGCCGCAATCGCGTCGCAGGGGCGGCGAAGTGTCCAGCGACTTCCGAGTCGGGACGCTATCGACCGACGCCTTCGTAGCGGAAGCCGAGCTGGCGAAGCGTGTGCGGGTCGAGCAAGTTGCGGGCGTCCACGATCGCCGGGGCTCGCATCGAGTCGCGCAAGCGTTCGAAGTCCAGCCAGCGGAACTCGTTCCATTCGGTCAGCAGCAGGACCGCGTCGGCGCCTTCAGCGGCCTCGATCGGGCCGGGCGCGCGCTCGATCCCGAGCGTGCCGTAGACCGACTCGGCCACCACCGGATCGTAGGCCCGGATCGTCGCGCCGCGATCCATCAGCTCTTGCAGGACCGCGATCGCCGGCGAATCGCGAACGTCGTCGGTGTTCGGCTTGAACGCCAAACCCCAGGCCGCGATGGTCTTGCCTCCGACGCCGCCGGTGACCTTTTCGACCTTGTTCGCGATGATTCGGTGCTGCTGCTCGTTGACCTCGAGCACGCCGCGAAGGAGATGGAAGTCGTACCCGTTCTGCTCGGCGACGCTGATGAGGGCTTTGGAATCCTTCGGGAAGCACGAGCCTCCGAACCCGGGGCCGGGCTTCAAGAACTCGAAGCCGATGCGCGCGTCGTAGCCCATGCCGAGCGCGACCTCTTTGACGTCCGCGCCGACGGCGTCGCAGATGTTCGAAATCGCGTTGATGAACGAGATCTTGGTCGCCAGGAACGCGTTCGAGGCGTACTTGATCATCTCGGCCGTCTCGGGGTCGGTCACGATCAGCGGCGCCCCGAGCGAGCGGTACAGTTCGGTCAGCATCCCGGCCGCGCGCTCGTTTCGCGTTCCCATCACGATCCGGTCGGGGTGCATGAAGTCGAACACGGCCGAGCCTTCGCGCAGGAACTCGGGGTTCGACGCGACGTCGGCCTCGACGCCGGGGCCGAGCCGCTCGCGCACGATCCGCTCCACCCGCTTGGACGAGCCGACCGGAATCGTGGACTTGTTCACGATGATCTTGTAGGTCGAGATCAGCGGCGCGACGTCGGTCGCGACCTTCTCGACGTGCGACAGGTCGGCGCTGCCGTCTTCGGCCGGCGGCGTCGGCACGCAGATGAAGACGAACTGGGCCGGAACCACCGCCTCGGCGAGCGAGGTCGTGAACGCGAGCCGGCCGGCGGCGAGCCCCCGCTCGACGATTTCGGGCAGGCCCGGCTCGTGGATCGGGATCTGGCCGCTGCGCAGCTTCGCGACCTTCTCTTCGACGACGTCCACGCAGATGACTTCGTGGCCCATCTCCGCGAAACAGGCCCCGGTCACCAGCCCGACGTATCCGGTGCCCACGATTGCGACCCTCACACTCGTTCCCTCCAATAGTCGAGCAAATCCTTCAGCGTCGTCTCGAACGGGATCCGCGGTTCCCAGCCGGTCGCCTTGCGGAATCGAGTCGAGTCGGCCTCAAGCCGCATCACGTCGCTCGGGCGCGCCCGCTCGGGATCGACTTGCTTGGTGACCGCGACCGTCGCCATGTCGATGAGCGTGTCGAGCATGTCTCCGATTCGCCATGCGTTGCCGGTTCCGATGTTGTAGACCTCGCCCGGCTCGCATTTTTCCAGCGAGAGCACGTATGCGCGGATGATGTCGCGGACGTCGGTGTAGTCGCGGTAGGCGTCGAGATTGCCATGGGAGATCACCGGCTCGCGAAGTCCCTTTTCGATCTCGGCGATCTGCTTGGCGAAATTCGATTCGGCGAACACGTCTCCTCGACGTGGGCCGGTGTGGTTGAAGCTTCGCGTGCGGACGATGAACATTCCGTAGGACTGGTGATACTGGTAACCCATCAGATCCTGCGCGACCTTCGACACGCCGTAGGGCGACAGCGGCCGCAGCGGGTTGTTCTCCTTGATCGGCGTCTCGTCGGAGTAGACCATCCCGTACTCTTCGCTCGACCCGGCGATCTGGATGCGGCATTCGGTCAGTTCGGCTTCCCGAACGGCCTCGAACAGGTTCACCTGCGAGATGATGTTCGTGCTGAGCGTCTCGGCCGGGCTGGCCCACGAGGCGTGCACATAGGACTGCGCGGCCAGGTGGAAGATCCGTTCGGGCTGGAACGCCTGGATCACCTTGCGAACCCCGACCGGGTCGCGCAGATCGGCGTCGTGGAGGGCGACCTTGCCCTTGACGATCGACAGGTTCTCGTCGCGGGATCGCCAGCGGAACGTGCCGGCGACCTCGTGTCCCTGATCGAGGCAATACTCGGCCAGATGGCTTCCGACGAAGCCGGTCACGCCGGTGATCAGCACTCGCACGCGGTCTCAACTCCTCGGTTCGAAAGGGTTTCCGGGCGGTCGGACCCGGGGTGCCAGCGAGACTACCAGAGCCGCGCCCGGTACCCTCTAGGCCGTCGTGAAGATCGCCAACATCGTGGGCGCTCGCCCGCAGTTCATCAAGGCCGCTGCCGTGTGCGCGGCCGCACGCGCCGACGGCCGGATTCAGGACTATTTGATTCACACCGGCCAGCACTACGACGCCGACATGAGCGACATCTTCTTCACGCAGCTCGGCCTGCCCCGGCCCGATGTCGAGCTGGGGATCGGCTCGGGCCCGCACGGACAGCAGACCGGCCAGATGATGATGGCGCTCGAAGGGACGCTGTCGGACTTAGCCCCCGACGTGACGCTCGTCTACGGCGACACCAACACGACGCTGGCCGGCGCCTTGACCGCCCAGCGGCTGGGGATTCCCGTCGCCCACGTCGAGGCCGGCCTGCGATCGTTCAACCGAACCATGCCCGAAGAGATCAACCGGATCGTGACCGACCGGGTGTCCTCGATCCTGTTCTGCCCCACCAAGGCGTCGGTCGAAAATCTGGAACGCGAAGGGATCGCGGCGGGCGTGAACCTGGTCGGCGACGTGATGGTCGACGTCATGCGCGGTTCGGTCACGTGGGCGCGGATGGGAATCCTCGGCGACCTAGGGGTGCGGACCGGCGGCTTCTACTTGATGACGCTGCACCGGGCGGGCAACACCGACGATCACGAACGGCTCGAGACCATCTTGAAGGCGGTCGCGAAGCTTCCGCATCCGGTCGTGTTCCCCGCGCATCCGCGGACACGCAACAAGATGTCCGAGGCCGGCTTGGAACCCGAGGGGAATCTTCGGATGATCGAGCCGGTCGGCTATCTGGAGTCGCTCGCGCTGCAGATGCACGCCCGCGCGATCCTGACCGACTCGGGCGGCGTCCAGAAGGAGGCCTACTGGCTGGGCGTTCCGTGCGTCACGCTCCGCGACGACACCGAATGGGTCGAGACGATCGAGACCGGATGGAATCTGCTCGCCGGCGCCGATCCGGAGTTGATCGCCGCGGGCGTCGAGCGCTTCCCGCCCGAGGAGCGCCCGCCGCTCTACGGCGACGGCTCGACCGCGCGGCTGATCGTCGAGCGGCTCGCGGCCGGCCCGCCGTGGGGCGAGCCGAAGCCGAAGCCGGTGCCGGTGCGCCGCGCCGCGGCGCGCGCGGTGGCCGCCGCCGCCACGAAGGCTTCGGCGAAGCCGCCGCCGAAGAAGAAGGGTGCCGTGAAGAAGAGCACGAAGAAGAAGGCATCGAAGTGAGCGCGCGCATCCATCCGACCGCGACCGTCGAAGACGGCGCCGCCATCGGCGACGGCACGAGCGTGTGGCATCACGCGCACGTGCGGGCCGGCGCGGTGATCGGCGCCGGCTGCGTGATCGGCAAGAACGTCTACGTCGGCGCCGGCGTCCACATCGGGGAGCGCTGCAAGATCCAGAACAACGCGCTCGTCTACGAAGGCGCGAGCGTCGGGGACGGCGTCTTCATCGGACCCGGCGCGATCGTCGCCAACGACCGGCGGCCGCGCGCGATCAACCCGGACGGCAGCGCCAAGACCACCGACGATTGGACGCGTGCCGAGGCGCGGATCGAGCACGGCGCCTCGATCGGCGCCGGCGCGATCCTGGTGCCGCCGCTGACCGTCGGCGCGTGGGCGATGGTCGCGGCCGGCGCGGTCGTCGCGCGCGACGTCGAACCGCAATCGCTCGTCGCCGGCAACCCGGCGCGGCACTCGGGCTGGGTCTGCGTCTGCGGCGCCCGGACCCAGCCCGGCGACGCGTGCGGCGAATGCGGCCGCATCCTGGAGGCATAGATGAGCACGAAGGTCGTCGTCGTCGGACTGGGCAAGATCGGATTGCCGCTGTCGGTCCAGTTCGCGCTGGGCGACTGCGAGGTGACCGGCTGCGACGTGTCCGAGTCACGAGTCGCCGCCGTCAATCAGGCCCGCAATCCCTTCCCCGACGAGCAGCACTTGGACGACCGGCTTCGCGCCGCGGTCAAGCGCGGCGGCCTGCGAGCCACGACCGACACGACCGCCGCCGCGCGCGACGCGGACGTCGTGATCCTGATCGTGCCGCTGTATGCCGGCGCCGACCACCGCCCCGATCATTCGATCATGGACTCGGCCGCCGACGCCGTGGCCGACGGCCTCCGCGACGGGACGCTGATCGTGGTCGAGACGACCATGCCGGTCGGCGCCACCCGGCGACTCGCGCAGCGGATCGCCGAACGGACGGGCAAGACGCCGGGCACCGACTTCTTCATGGCGTTCTCGCCCGAGCGCGTGTATTCGGGACGGATCTTCGCCGATCTGCTCGCCTATCCGAAGTTGGTCGGCGGGCTCGACGCCGAATCCGGCAAGCGCGCCGCCGCCTTCTACCGGTCGGTGCTCCCACACGTCGAGGTGCGCGAGCTGGCGAACGCCGAGACCGCGGAGATGGCCAAGCTCGCCGAGACCATCTACCGGGACGTCAACATCGCGCTCGCCAACGAGCTGGCGCGCTACGCCGACGGACGCGGCATCGACATCGCGCAGGTGATCGCCGCGTCGAATTCGCAACCGTTCAGCCACATCCACTCCCCGGGCGTCGGCGTCGGCGGCCACTGCATCCCGCACTACCCGTGGTTCGTGATCGCCGACGACCCCGACGCGACGCTCATGCCGGCGGCGCGAGCGATCAACGACGGGCAGCCCGGCTGGGTGCTCGACCGCGTCGCCGACGCGATCGGCGGGCTCGACGGAAAGCGAGTGCTGGTGCTGGGCCTGTCGTATCGCGCCGGCGTGAAAGAGCCGACCTCGTCGCCCGGCGTCGATCTGGTGCGGTTGCTCGCGCAGCGCGGCGCGACGGCGCACGCCCACGATCCGCTCTTCGACCGCGACGAGATCGAATCCCTCGGCGCCGCGCCGGCTTCGCTCGACGATCTCGGCGAGTTCGACGCGATCGTCGTGCAGGCCGCGCACGCCGAGTACGCGGGCATCGACTGGACCCGCTGCAAGCCGGGATGCGCGGTCGTGGACGGGCGAGGGACGCTGGACCGCGCGACCGTCGAAGCCGGCGGCGCAACGTACATGGGAATCGGCCGGTGAGACGCCGCCGCCGCGTCCTGATCGTGACGCACTCCTACTATCTGCGCGACACGCGGCCGCGCCGCCACGCCGAGGCGCTCACCGACGCCGGCTTCCGCGTGGACGTGCTCTGCTGCCGCGACGACGGCGAATCGTCGAAGGAAGAGCACCGGGGCGTGCGGATCCACCGCCTGCCGTTTCGTCGCGAGCGCGGCGGAAAGGCCCGCTACCTGTTCGAGTACGCATCCTTCGTCGTGGTGGCGGCACTGGCGATCGCGGCGATGCATCTGCGCCGCCGATATGCGCTGATCTGGATCTTGTCCATTCCGAACGCGATGGTCTTTGCCGGGATCGTCCCGCGGGCGATGGGAACGCCGGTCGTCCTGGACGTGCGCGATCCGATGCCCGAGTTCTTCTCCTCCAAGTACGGGCTGTCGCCGGACTCGAGGATCTACCGGGCGCTGCTGACCGAAGAGCGTCTCTCGCTTCGCTTCGCGAGCCACGTCGTCACCGTTCACGAGCCGCTGCTGGAGGCGCTGCTGCGAACCGGCGTGCCGCGCGGCCGAACCACGGTCGTGATGAACGCGCCCGACTTGCGCCTGCTCGACGTTCCCGATCGCTCGCTGCGCGATCCCGACGACCGCACCGTCTTGTACGCCGGCACGATCGCCAAGCGCTACGGCGTGGACGTCGCGCTGGAGGCCGTCGCCATGTTGCAGAGCCAGATTCCCCGGATCCGGCTGCGACTGGTCGGCGACGGCGACCTGGTGCCGGCGTTGCAGGCGCGGGCTCGCGCGCTGGGCATCGCCGACCGGATCTCCTTCGACGGTCCGGTGCCGCTGCCCGAGATCCCGGCGATCGTCGGACAATCGTGGGTCGGCGTGCAAGCCCACCGGCTCGATCCGCTGATGCGCTTTTCGACATCCACGAAAGTGCTCGAGTGGTGCGCGCTGGGCCTGCCGGTGGTGGTGTCGCGCACCGACGGCGTGACGCATTTCTTCGGCGACGACGACGTCACCTTCGTCGAGCCCGGCGACGCACACGACCTCGCCGAGAAGCTGCTCGAACTCCACAAGGATCCCGCTGCGGCGACCGAACGTGCGTTGCGGGGCCGGATCACCGCGCTCGAACGCTTCGACTGGGATCGCGAGAAAGCCACGCTCATCATGTTGGTCAAGCGCCTCGGGGGATCGGCGTGAGCGTGGCGCTCGTGCTCGGCGACCCGCGCGATTTCGCGCCGGCCGCGGCGCTGGCCGCCGGCGCCAAAGAGCGCGGCCTGCGTGCGCCCATCGTCTCGGCCGGGATCGTCTCCGGCCCCGACTCGGCGCTCGTCGAGCCGATCGACGTGCAGGTGCTGCTGGGCCGCGGCTCCCCCGCCGTGCGCGAGGGCCTTGCGCTGATGGGCTTGGAGCGAGAGATCCTGCGGTTGCGGCCGGAGGCGATCGTGGTGTTCGGGCCGCACGAAGTCGGGCTCGCCGCGGCGCTCGTCGCGGCGAAGGAAGGCATCCCGCTGTGGTACGCGGGCGCCGGCCGCTGGGCGTTCGCGCCGCGCAATCTCGAAGACATCGGCCCGCCGCCCACCGACGAGGATCTGATCGCGGTGCTTGCGACCGGCATGCTCTCGGCGACCGAGTTCGCCGCCACCGCGCTCGCCGCGGCTCGCCACGACGTCGGACGGATCTGGGTGACCGGCCCGCTGGAAGCCGAAACGCTGGAGCGGCATCGCGACGAGATCGAAGCGGAGAACGCCTGCGCCGACCACGACGTCAAGCCGGCCGGCTACGCGGCTGCATCCGTCGCCGATCGTTCGGTGCTCCCCGGCCAGCCGCTGCCGATCGTGGACCTGCGCGACCTTTCCTACATCGAGCGCATGTCGCTCGCGGCCGACGCGAGCGTGCTCGTCACCGACGACGACCGGATGCAGATCGAAGCGTGCCTGCTGGGTGTGCCGTGCCTGGTGCTCGCCCCGGCCTCGCCGCTTCGCGAGACGCGCGGCGTCGGTGCGGCGAAGCGCTGCCCCGCCGATCCCGCTTCGATCGCGCTGGCCATCGCCGAGCAGGCCGCGCGCACGCAGCGCGACTGGGACGCACCGCCGATGTTCGACGCCGACGTGTCGGCGCGGATCATCGCACTCGCCGCGCCACACGCAGCTCGCGCAGCCTCACTTCGGGACTAGCCGTCAGTGCCAGTCCACGCGGCGGTTCACGCTGGCGTTCCAGGCATGGTGGAAGTCGCTGGGTGTCACGGTTCGAAACAGCAAGCCGCCGGGCGAGCGCTTCACGACGCGGAACCGATACCACGACGTTCCGCTCCCGCGGGTCGTCGCGATCGTGCGCCACCCGCCCGGCGTGAGCTGCTGCAGGTACACGGGATGGCCCGGATGCTCGGGCAGGATGCGGCCGGTGAACACGACCGTCTGCCCGGAGCGAAGCGACGGCGAAGAGGCGTTCAGGTGCAACCCGACGCGAACGTCGGCGCGGTCGCTGCCGCTCACCGCCGGCGTGAACGACGCGTCGCCGGCGAAGACCGCTTTGTATTCGGTGTGAAGGCTCGGCGCGGCGGTCGCGATGAACAAGCCCAACTCGTCGGTGACCGGCACCGCCACGGGTTGCCACGCATCGGGCCCCGTCCCGACCGGCCGCGCGGAGATCAGCACCGACTTGCCCGGGATGCCGCTGCCGCCGGCGGCGAGCGTCCCCGAGATCGCGAACTGCGTTCCCCACACGCCGATCTCGGGGGACACCAGGAGCGAAAGCGTCGGAGCGGCTTCGATCCAGTTGAGCGCGACGTCGGCCCGGCAGATCCCCGCGGACGCACCGGTCGGATCGCCGGCCACGCGCCCGCAGTCCGTCTCGTGGGGCGACAACGACGCGGCAATCGTTTGCGTCCCGATCTCGCCGGCGGCGGTTTGAACGCCGGCCGTCGCCGTCCCGGCAGGTCCGGTCGTTGCCGTCACGCTCTCGACCCCGCCGGAGAATCCGCCGGCGCCGCCGGCCGAGAACGCGATGCCGACGCCGGGTGCGGGATTGGCGAAGCGATCGAGCACCGTCGCCGTCACGACGCTCGCCGATCCCGACGCCGGGTTGACCGGCCCCGCAAGGGCGATCGTGCGCGCCGCTCCGGCGCTCCACGCCGCCGTCCCGTCCGCCACCGTCGATGCGAACGAGGCGCGAACGGTCGTCGTGCCGGCAACGGTGGAACGCAGGAAGGTCTGGTTGATCTCGCCCGCGACCTGCACGGCGACCGCGGTCCCCAGGTCCTGCGCGCCGGTCGCGTCGGTGAACACGCCCGGCCCGCCGATGATCGTGAACGCGACCGGACCCGGTGCCGATCCGTCCGCGGCGTCGAATCGCGCCGCGCACACCGCGCGAACCCCGGCAACCTCGATCGCCACGGCCGACGAGCTCCATGTCGCTTCGTCGATCGGAGCGGCCGCGTCGCCGTCGCAGCCGCTCATGTCCAACCGAAGCCGGGACGGCCCGTTGCCCGCGGAACGCCAGTCGATCGTCGCGGTCGCGAGCGGCTCGCCGTCGTCGGCGACGCTATCGTGGTCGGCATCCACGAGCGCCCGGACCGTATCCAGGGTCGTTCGCACGCCGGTGTAGGACACCGTGCAGAATCCCGACGCGTTGGTCGTGCACACGCCGATCACGCCGGCCGGGGTGAACTCGTTGCCGTCCAGATCGTCGATCGCGTGTCCGCCGTCGATCACGCGCCAATCCACGACCACGCCGCTGACGGCCGCCCCCGCGCCGTCGCGAACCGTCGCCGACGGCGAGTACGAGCCGCCCGACGCCATCGTCTCGATCGTGGGGGTCACCGCGACCGACGCGGCCGCCGCAGCGGCAGCGGCAGCCGCATATGCCCCACGCGCCGGCAACGCGAGCGAGGCAAGCGTCACCATTGCAATCATCACACGGCGACGCACAAGCCTTCACCCCCCAGAACAGGCCGAAAATGCATCGGTTCGATCCTACGACGAAGGCCCTGCCAACGCAGCGAACGCCGAGGAGATCAAAACCAGGTGACGCGCCGGTTGATGCTCACGTTCCAGGCGTGGTCGGCATCGCTGCCGATCGCGACCCGGTACAGCAGCGACGCCGGCGATCCGCGACGCACCGTCAGCCGGTACGACGAGGTGGCGTCCAGCACCGCCGACGCAACCGTCTTCCAGCCCGATCCGGTGAGCTGCTGCAACGCGACCCGGCTTCCCGGGTGCGCCGGCAGGACGCGTCCGGTGAGCGAAGCGGCGGCGCCCGCCGGGACGCGCTCGGCGGAGGCGTTGAAAAGCACGCCCGGCCGCACCGCAAGACCCGT
This sequence comes from Actinomycetota bacterium, assembly GCA_036398095.1. Lineage (GTDB taxonomy): Bacteria > Actinomycetota > AC-67 > AC-67 > AC-67 > DASWHR01. The sequence goes on along the minus strand of DASWHR010000040.1, from coordinate 31,940 downwards.
CACGACCGCCTCGGCCGGCGGATTGCCGGCAACGCTCGCGCGGTATCGCGCGTTCGCCGAGGGTCGATCCACGATCGTCAGGCGGCCCTGCGCGTCGGTCACGCCGCTGGCCGGCGAAACGAACGCCGACCCGGGCGAGGCCGTCCACGCCTGTCGCGCGATGGTGACGACGCGGCCGGCGACCGGAAGGCCGCCCGACGTCAACGTGGCGGTGACGGTAAACGCCGTTCCCCACACCGCCGCCGACGGCGCGGCTCGAAGCGTCAAGGTCTGCGCGCCGAATCCCCACTCGATCGCGGCCGTCGCGATGCACACACCGGCCGGAGCCGCGGGATCGGGAACGCCTTCCCCCAGCCCACAGTCGGTCGTGAGCGAGGACAGCACTGCGGTGATCGTCTGGGTTCCGGTCTCGCCGGCGTTGGAAGAGACTCCGGCGCGCGCTTCGCCGGAGTCGCCGGTGGTGACGGTCATCGACGACGACTCGTTCAGGAACCGGCCGGATCCGGCTTCAAGCAGGCCGACGTCCACGCCCGGAACGGGGTTGCCGTATCGATCGCGAACGGTTGCAACGGCCTCGACGGTATTGCCGCTCGCGCCGGCCGGCGGCACTGCGAGCGACACGCCGCGCGCACGCGCCGCGCTCCACGGCTTGCTGCCGAGCGTCTGCGCGCCTTCCGCCGTCGCCCGCACGACCGTCGTTCCCGTCTGGATCGATGTCAGGTATGCGAACACGTAGGCGCCAGACACGTCGGCCGTGAAGACGCTGCCGAGATCCTGCAGTCCGGTCACGTCGGTGAAATGGCCGGGACCGCGAACGATGGAGAAGTGGACCGGTCCGGGGCTGAGCGCGTCGGCGTTGTCGAACCGGGCGGCGCACAGCGCGACCGGCCGCGCCGGGCCGACGGTGTCGGCGGTTGCCGTCTCGGTCCAGCCGGTTTCGACGATCGGTGCCGACACGTCCGCGTCGCAGCCTTGCATGTCCAGCCGGACCGTCTGCGTGCCTTCGCCGACTGCGACCCAGTGAATCGGCACGGTGATCTGAATCTCACTCGGGTCGAGCACGGCGTTGCCGTTGGCGTCGACGAAGGCCTGCAACGCATCCTGCGTCACGACGGTGCCGCGGTAGGAGCGTTCGCAGCGACCGGCGGCGTCGGTGTCGCACGAGCCGACCACGCCCGGCGGCGTGACGCCGATCCCATCAAGGTCTTCCCCGCTGTGGCCGCCGGCCGCCACGCGCACGATGACCGTTGCCGCCGCGATCGGATCGCTCGCCGCGTCGCGGACCGCGACTGATGCGGTCAGCATCGAGCCGACCTCTTTCGTGTCCACGATCGGCGACAGCTCGATCGTCACCGCAAGCGCCTGCGCCGCCGACGCGGCCGGCGCGATCGCCGCCACCATCAATCCGGCCAGAGCACCACAGATGAGCCGTCGCATTCGAACCTTCCCCCCGATCTCGATCCGCCGCCAAACCGCCCTATTGTCGGGAATCGGCGGCCGAACGGCCAGAGTGGGAAAATCGACGGGAGCGGAGAGCGTGTTTTCGTGGCCCGCTCTAGAACAGAGCCCAGAGCGTGATGCCGTCGAAGAGGACGTCCCCGGTCGGGTTCTGGGCCATCGCGTAGACGTCGATGCGATCGTAGGCCTTGTCGGCCCTGACGAGCATCTCTTGATGAACCCAGTCGTGCGCCGTGGTCGGGAAATACGAGTTACGCCACGTCGTGGAGCCGTCGCGGTTGCGGAACCCGATCGAAAGCCACACCGGCGACGGATTGTCCGTCGCGGTCTTGTTCCATCCCGAAACCAAAATTTGCACTCCGGCGGACCCACCCGAATTCAGGCTCACCTTCAGCCCCTTGCGGCCGCCGGCGCCCAGCTTGAGCGCCGTGGTCGCGTCGCGGACCGTCGTCGTCGCCAGCGCGTCGGTCGCGTCCACCCACGTCCCCGTCGTCTCCCACGGCGCCTGCCCGGTGTCGAACGATCCGTTCGGAATTCGGTTCTCGCGCAGGCGCAGCCCGTCGAAGTAAATGCTGCCGGTCTGCGCCGACACCGCCACGATCACGTCGATGCTGCGGAAGCTCTTGACGGCGGCGACGTGGTTTTCGGCGTACTCCCATTCGTGCGAGCCGGGAGTCGCGGCCGTCGTGGCGACGCTTCGTGTGCCGTCGTAGTTGTTGAACGCGACTGTGATCGCGGTGAACCCCTCGGCCGACGCGTTGTCGGCCTTGGTCCAGCCGCCGATCCGGAACATGCGGCCGGGCGCTCCCGTAACCGGAACGCGCTGCGACAGGCTCTTGGTGCCGCCGGCGAAATGCATCGAACGCAATCCGTCCACGAAGATCGCCGTGCTCGGTCCGTCGCCGGCCCCGAGCCCGGATCCGGTCCAGGAGGCCGTGCCGATGTCGAAGGACGGATTGGCCAGCGAGGTGTCGAAGGCGCGCAACCCGTCGAAGTACACGTGGCCGGTCTGATCGTAGAAGACGCCGTAGAACTCGGCGCGAGTGAACACCTTGGGCGCCTGCACGACGCGCTCGACGTATTGCCATTCGTGTTCGCCGCGCGCGAACTCGATCGCGTTCCACGTCGTCGAGCCGTCCGCGTTGCGCAGCGCCAGGTTCAAAAGGATCGGGCCGCCGCGCGTGTTGGTCGCCACCGTCCGCGCCCAGCCGCCGATCACGATGCGCCTGCCCGGCCCGCCGGCCATCGACATCGTCTGCATGATCCCCTTGCGGCCGCCACCGGCCAGGTGCATCGAGCGAGTCCCGTCGCGCACCGATCCGGTTGCCGGCCCGTCGGCGTTGCCGATCGGTCCGTAGCCGGTCCAGGTGGACCAGCCGTGCTCGAACGAGCCGTTCGTCAGCATGTTGCCGATGTCCTCGCGCCAGCCCGACAACACCTCGATCGTGATCGTGATGCCGACGTCGTTCATCCAGGTGAGCCCTTCGACGAGCGGCCGCAGCGTCTCGGTGTAGGTGCCCGGCGCGACGTTTTCGGCGTGCAGCACGAAGCGGAACTCGGCGACTTCGCCGGGACCGACCGTGGTCGCGGTGGGACGAGGCACGTTCTTGGTGATCCGAACGGGTTTGGTCGGCGTGATCCATTCGGGGCCGGCGAAACGGCTGCCCTCCCCCGACGGGATTGCCAGTCGCTCGCTGGAGTTGACGCGCCACTCGTGGTTTCCGATGTTCTTCAGATAGACCGCGACCGGAATCGTCGAGCCGGCCGGCGCCGACACCGACGCGCTGTGGTTGATCAATTGCGCGGCGTAGGTGCGGACGTTGAACCAGTCGCTGCGCAGTCCCATCTTCGATCGGAACGTCCCACCGGAGATCGTGACGCTTCCGCCGGTGCCGGTGATCACCATCTCGGTGACCCGGCCGCCCCAGTCGCCGTACCCGTTCCGCTTCGTCACTCGGATGCCGGTCAGCGATCCGATCGACGGCCATGCAGTCTGGATCGACGGAACGGCCAGGCGCGTGTTCCAGGTGTGATACGGCGAGACGCTATCGGTCGGATCCGGCACCGCCTGCTGGTAGGGCTGCGACCCGGTCGTGGTGTAGCCGCCGGTCGAGGACGAATATTCGGCCAGGATCGGCTTGCCGCCGTAGACGATCACCTTCCCGGCCGTGGCTTCCACCGCCGCGTTCGACGCCGAATGCTCCAGCGCGCGCGGGGTCTCCGACGGCGTCGCCGCGGTCGCGAAGCCGCTGTAGACCTGACACGACGTGGTGGAGCAGATGTCGTAGAGCTTGTTGCCGGCGCGAGCCGAATCCTTCTTCGAGGCCGCATACGTGCGCGCGGCGACCGATTGCGCGCGGACCGCTTCGGCCGGCCACGTCGCCGGAACCTCGCGCGGCACGACGCCGTACAGGTATGCCTCCATGCCGAGTTCGTTGATCGCCAACATCGAGTCGGATCCGCCGGGAAGTCGCGCCTCCATCTGCCCCCGGTAGTAGGTGACCGCACCGCTGGCCCAGACAAGTCCCAGTGGTTCGCTGCCGGGACGGAATTCGGCGGGGCCGCCGCCGCTGGCGATCGTCGTCCACGGGCCCGACCGCGACGCGGATTTCTGCACCACGACCTGCGAGCCACTCGCGGCCGCGCGCAGGAACGGCTCCGACGCGGACGAGTCGGCGATTTTCGCGCCTCCCGACCACCAGACGCTCATCGGCGACTTCGCGGTCATCAACACATCGGGCGAATCCTCGACGAGCACGCGGATCGTTTCGGGCGCGCGGGTTGCGATCGCGGTGTTGCGATAGTAGTGCGCGACGATCTCGCTCCAGCTCTTGCCTTGATCCGCCAAACCCTTTGCGCCGTATTGCCCCATCCCGCGGCCGTGGCCGTAGCCGTGACCGTCAACGCCGACGTAGCCGTCGGCGGGAAGCGTCTCGCCGGCGGCGCTGCTTTGAAGCGGCGCAAGGATGGCGGTCGCGATCAGCGCGACGGCCGGCAGGATTCCGCGGCGGCGGGATTCACGGAAAAACATTCGGAACATCAACCGTCAGATGCTATCACTCGCAACAGCGAGATTCGGGATTCCGAGGCAGGCAAGCAACCTTCGGGCTCAGAAGACGTTGGCGCTCATCGGGACGGAATCGGGCGATGTCGCGGCGTTGCTCGCGATCATCAGCGTCGCGGACTTCGCCCCTCGCGACGTGACGGCAAGCCGGACCCCGATCGAGCACGACGCACCCGGCGCGACGCTTGCGCCCGTGCACGTGTTCGACGAAACCTGGAACTCCGACGCGTTCGGTCCGACGATCGTGACCGCACCGACCGTAAGCGTCCCGTCACCCGAATTCGTCACCGTCACGGTCTTCGCCGCGACCGGCCATCCCAAGAATGTCGTGCCGAAGGCGAGCGACGAAGGGGACAGGGACACGGCCGGCGAGGTCGGCTCCGCACCCGTTCCGCTCAGCGCAACCGCATGCGGCGATCCGGCCGCGTTGCTGGGAATCGACACGGCCGCCGTCTTGGCGCCGGTCGTGACCGGCGCGAAGTTCACGCCCACGGTGCACGTCGCGGCCGGAGCGACCGTCGCGCCCGAGCACGTGTCCGACGGCTTGCCGAACTCGGCCGCGTTCGATCCGCCGAGCGTGACCGATCCGACGACAAGGTTCGCGGTCCCGGTGTTCGTCACCGTCAAGGTCTGCGTCGGCGCCGTCGATCCCGGCGCGACCGACCCGAACGACAGCGCGGATGTCGACAGTCCCACGGCCGGCGCCGGCGCGGCCGACACGCCGCTCAGCGCCACCGCGTGCGGCGATCCGGCGGCATTGCTCGGAATCGAAAGCGTCGCGTTCTTGGTTCCTTCGGTCACCGGCGAGAAGTTCACGCCGACCGCGCAGGTCGCGGCCGGAGCGACGGTCGCGCCCGAGCACGTGTCCGACGGCTTGCCGAACTCCGCCGAACCGCCGATCGTGACCGTGCCGACCACGAGGTTCGCAGTGCCCGTGTTTGTCACCGTCAGGGTCTGCGTGTCGGCCGTGCTCCCCGGCGGCGTCGAGCCGAATGTCAGCGACGACGACGACAAGCCGGCCTGCGGCTCGGGATCGGTCGTTCCGATGCCTGCCGCCGGCGCTCCGATCTGCCCCCGGTTGGTTGCGAAGACCGCGCCCGAATCTTTGAACCCGCCCGAGGTCGGCGCGAACGTGATCTCGATTTCGCAGAACGCGGTTCGCGGCAACGACCGCCCCGAGCACGCGTTGGCCGTCAACGCGAAATGCGCCGGATCCAGCCCGCCGATCGACACGTTCGTGACCGACAGCGACGACGACGCAACGTTGGTGAGCCGGATCGTCTGCGACGACGCCGCGCCCACCGCCGCGCCCACCGCCTGGGTCCCGAGCGACACCGGCATCGGCGAAACGGAATAGACCGTCGAGATTCCGCTGGTGCTCAGCGAAACGCTTGCGCCGCCTGCATTCGTGGGAATGGAAAGGCTCGCCGACTTCGATCCGAAGGTCGTCGGAGCGGCCCGCATCGTCACGCGGCACGTCAAGCCGGGCGCGAGCGAGGCGCCGGAGCATTCGTCGCTCGCGATCAGGAAGTGGCTCGGCGCCGTCCCGCCCAGCGTGAGCGTCCCGATCGTCAGCGGGGCGGTGCCGGAGCTGGTGACGGTGACGGCCTTCGACAGCGTCTGCGCGCCGGTCTTGACCGAGCCGAGCGCGAGGCTCGTCACCGAAAGCGTGCGGCCGGGTTGCGGCGCGACGCCGCTCCCGGAGAGCGGAATCGACAGCGGCGATCCGGTCGCGTCGTGGGGAAGGCTCAGCGCGGCGCTGCGCCCACCGCCCGCGGCCGGCGTGAAAACCACCGACGCCGCGCAGGTGCCGCCGGCAGCGACGACCCCGCCGGAGCAGGTATCGGTCGAAAGCGCGAAGTCGCCGGCATGCGTGCCCGTGATGCCGGCCGCGCCGAACGTCACCGGATCCGTCGTCCCGTTCGTGACCGTCACCGTGAGCGGCGCACTGGTGGTTCCCGTCCCGACCGAGCCGAACGACAGCGACGCCGGAGCGGCCGTGACGGCGGCGCCGGCTCCCGCGAACAGCAGCAGGTTGGGAGAGCCCGGCCCCGGATCGATGACCTTGCCCGGCGTGGCTGCGCCGAGCAGCGCCGCGGCGATCGTGGCCGGCGACGCGCCCGGGCTCCCTTGCAGCAGCAGGGCGACCGCGCCGGCGACGTGCGGCGACGCCATCGACGTCCCGCTGATCGTAGCCGTGGCGGTGTTCGAGGTGTGCCACGCCGACGTGATCGACACGCCCGGCGCGAACAGATCCACACAGGTTCCGAAGTTCGAAAACGACGCCCGCGTGTCGGAGGAGTTGGTCGCCCCGACGGTGATGGCCTCGGGCGTGCGGGCGGGCGAGTAGAAGCACGCGTTGTCGGCGTCGTTGCTGGCGGCGACGGCGTAGACCACGCCGGCCGCGATCGAGTTGCGCACCGCATTGTCCAGCGTCGTGCTGGCGCCGCCGGCGAGGCTCATGTTCGCGACGGCGGGGAGGATACGGTTGTTGGTGACCCAGTCCACGCCGGCGATCACCCCCGCGAACGTGCCCGAACCGCCGCAGTCCAGGACGCGCACCGCGACAAGGCTGACTTGCTTGGCGACGCCGTAGGCGGTTCCGCCGGTCGTGCCGGCGACGTGGGTGCCGTGACCGTTGCAGTCCGAGCCGTTCCGGCCATCGCCGATGGTGTCGGTCCCGATGGAGGCGCGCCCGCCGAAGTCGTTGTGCGTCGCGCGGATCCCGGTGTCGATGATGTAGGCGCGCACGCCGGACCCGGTCGCGGTGTAGGTGTAGGCGTTGTTCAGCGGCAAGTCTCGCTGGTCGATCCGGTCCAGGCCCCACGGCGGCGAGGTCTGGGTGGCGACGGCGCGGACGACGCCGTCCTGCTCGACGCGTTCGACCGCAGGAAGAGCCGCGATCGACCGCGCGGCTTGCTCGCTCGTCCGGATCGAAAAGCCGCGGATCGCGCCGGTATAGACGTGACCCAAGACTCCGCCGAAGCGGGTCGCCAGGTCCAGCGCGGCGCTTCCCACACCGCTCGGCTCGATGTCTTTGAACGTGACGATGTAGGACCCGGGAACCGGTTCGGACGGTCGAAGGATCGGATCGGAGGACGCCGCGCTTGCGGGAAGCATGTTCCCAATCGGAAGGAGCAAAGCAACCAGACTCGTGAGCACGGCGGCGCGCCGCGAAGCGCGGAAAACCGAGGAAGTCTGTAGGGATCTCATCCGATGCACAGGGCCGCCCCCTGTATCGGCAACTGTATCACGGCGCCTTGAGGCGAAAGCGAGCACTCGGGTGAAATGCCGCGCGGAAAGTTGAGGGGAAAGTTGAGGGGCGCCTTTCGGCGCCCCTCAACCATCGAACCCGCTTCGATACTACGCCCAGGTGACCCGCAGGTTGCGGCTCACGTTCCAGGCGTTGAGGATCCCCTGCGTCGGGTACGTGACGCGGAACAGCAGGGACTTCGACGAGTTGTGCAGCACGGAGAACGCGTACGTGCTGGCTGCGCTGAGGCGAGCCGACGCGATGTTCTTCCAGCCGCGACCGTTGTCGAGGACCTGCAGCGTCACGACGTCACCGGGGTGGGCCGGCAGGACGCGTCCGGAGATCCGGACGCCCTGACCGGCGAACACCGTCGGGTCGCTGACGTTCATGGCGATACCCACGCGGACCCACGCACGGTCGCTGTCGGACGACGACCCCGTGTAGGAGACGTTGCCCGCAAAGACCGCGCGGTAGTCGGAGTTGTGCGCGAGGTCGGCGTCGGTCGCCGAGAAGGCACCGGTTCCGTTGGTGATGACGTCACGGATGGTGACCCAGTCGTTCGAACCGAGCGTCCGACGCTGAATCGAGACGGTCGCGGAGCTCACCGGAGCGGCCGAGCCGTCCAGCAGCGTTCCGGCCGCCACGAAGTCGGTGCCGAAGACCCCGATCGTCGGGTTGACCGCGAAGCTCGAGATCGAGGTGCTCGTGACGACGCCGCCCCAGTTGATCTCGATTTCCGCAGGCGTGAAGTCGCAGATGCCGTCGGCATCTCCGTCCCCACAGAAGAACACCGGCGTGGTGCGCGCGGCGTCGAGCACGCTCGAGCCGATCACCGCCGTGGCAGAGCCGTCGGCGAGGGTCGTCGTCTCGGTCGAGACGAAGTGACCGGGCGCGTTCAAGCCGATCCGCCAGATCGCCGGCTTGGCCGCGACGCCGTTGTGACCCGCGTCGTGGAACCAACCCGTGATCGAAACCGTGCCTCCGGCCGGAGCCGCGACGGTGGACTGGCCGGAGTGGCCGTCGACGCCTGCGGTTCCGGTCTTCCACACGTGGTTGTGGTTGCGGCCGCCCGGCGTCCACGTCATCGTGGCCCGAGCCGACAGCTCGTTGGCCTCGCAGGCACGGTTGCCGTTGAGGTCGACGCATGCGCGGTACGTGGTGGTGCCGGTCGTCGCCGAGTTGACCTGCGCGTGGTCCGAACCGAGGCCGGAGAAAATGGCGAGATCGGTCAGGTCCGAGTGCTGGCAGGCGCGGACGCCGCACACGCGTGCGAAGCCGCGACCGAGCGGGTCAACGAGCGGCAGGTCGGAAATGCTGCCCGGACGGGCGTAGCCGCCGTTGAAGACCGGGCCGACGTAGCCGAATCCGCCGGAGCAGAACGGCGTCGCCGGACCACACACGAACGCGTTGGGCTCGAGGTAATCGGGCGTGTCGGCGTCGATCCCACCCGGACCGCTGTCGATCTGGTAGGCGATCTGGATGCCGGCCCCCGCTAGCGAGAAGGCCGCACCCTTGGTGCAGACCTTCAGGACCGGGTTGTCGCCGTCGTCGATGTCAAGCGCGCCCGCGTCGGGAGCCGGGGCGATCGCGAGACCTTCCGCACCGTCACCGTCGGAATCCGTGAGCGTCCACGGAAGGATCGTGCTGGTCGCACCGGTTGCACCGGTCAGGCAGTCACGGTTGCCCGGGCCGTCCTGATAGTCCCACACGAGGCCAATCGTGTTCATCTGGTCGGCCGCGATGGTGGGGATGATGTACTGGTTGGCCGACGTGGCACGCGTGGGGAAAATGACGCCGAACGGCGACAGGTCGTCGTCGACGTCGACCTCGAGCCGGACGTTGGTGTTGGCGAGCCCCGGGATGAGGAAGTCCGGGAATCCGGAGGCGCCGAACGACGCCGACCACATGGTCGGACCGCCGGTCATGAACACCTCGCCGCCACCAGGCATGGCACAGTCGGTGCCGCCACCCGACCACGTGGACGAGAACACACCCGGCGAGCCCGGGATGAAGTCCGCACCGACATTGTTCGGGTCGGGGTCCTCGCACAGGTGGATCGCGACTTCCTGCGCACCCGGGGTCGTAACGGCGTTGATCACGAAGAAGTTGATCGGGACCGAGTCGCCGTGGTAGCCGGTGTTCGGATAGTCGGGCAACTCGACGACCGCCAGGGTGTTGTTGACCACGACGTCCGAAACAAAGTCGAAGCCGATCGTGGCGCCGAGGTCGTTGGAGCAGTCCAGGATCGGAACGATCAAGCCCGTCGCCGACCGGTTGTTGTCCTGCGGGTCGAACGCGCCCAGGGCGTCGAACGACGTGGTGCCTTCACCGCAGACGACAACGGACACGTCGATGTTGCCGGCGATGCCGCCCGGCATCGCCTGCGTGTTGAAGTCCACTTCGAAGGCCTTCCACTTCAGGTTGCCCGGGAAGCCCGGCGGAGGCGTGGGCCACGCCGGGTTGGCGGTGAGCAAGCCGGCGCCGCCGTCCGGAACGGCCGGCGTCGAGTCGGTTCCGACCAGGAACCACGGCTCGGTGCCGACGACGGACGTCGACTTGACGAAGAAGAGCGCGGTGTGCGCCGACATGGCGTCGTCGCCGCCGTAGGCGACCGCGGTCAGCTTGGCCGTCAACCCGTCATGCGACGACAGATTCTGGCTGATGCCGCCGGGGCACAACGTGCCGAAGCCGGCCCCCGCACCGCAGTACGGGTTCAGAAGCGCTACGTTCGCCCCGGACGCGGCCTGTGCAGGCGCCGCAACCAGGACCATGAGAGACGCAGCCATCGCGAAGATGACCGCGAGTCCCATAACTCTGCGGGTTCGATGCATTGAATCCCCTCCCGTGCGTACCACGCGGATCCACCCCTTGTGAATCCGCCCGAGAGGCTTTCTGGGCCCCTCGAATGGCTACCAACGTCCCCCTGCCGCCAGGGTTGCGCGCTTCGGGAAAACTTCCGGAAGGCAAGATTCGACCAAAACGACCAGAGGACCGGGAGAGACTACAAAGAGGGACGGAAGGAATCAAGCGAGGCGGGATATTGGGTGAATCGTCCTGCGAGCGTGGCGGCGGGCCCGGCGCTATGATCCTGCGCCGTGCCGAAGATCCCTGCAGTCAAACGCGCCGGACTCCGGCGGCGGACGGTTTGGATTACCGCCGTTACGGGCGCCGTGGGGATCCTTGCGGGAATCTTCGCATTCTCCGGCGGCGGGCCGGATGTGCCGACGCCCACTCTGTCCCCACTCACGTTCCCGGAAGACGAAGGGGTCCCCGCCGCGGAGGCCGGCTGCCGTCCGGTCCAAACGCCTCCGTATCAGGGCCACGCGGAGCTCACACCGGGGCAGGAGCACCCGCCGTACAACACGGATCCGCCGACATCCGGTTGGTATCTGATCGTAAAGCCGAATGCCGGGTTCTACGGGATTCCCCTGCCGGCCGAGCGGATCATGAACATCCCCGCCGACGGCGGAATCGTCATCTGGATATCCGAAAGCGAGACGCGGGCCACCCGCCGATTCTCGTTTGCGCTCCATGCCGCCGACGTGCTCATGACCGTCTGGCCGGGCGTCGAGCAGGGCGTGGTGTTCACGGCCTGGGGCGTCATGCAGCGCTGCCAGAAGTTCTCAGGCGAGGTGGCCGTGGCGTTCATCGAACGCTACCGTCTGACCGCGCTCAAGCAGCGGGAGCCCGACTACGAGCCCGGGAGCCGGCCGACCAGCCTCCCGCAAGAGTCGCCGAACCCGAGTCCCTCAAAACTCTAGACCGCCCTCCGCTTTTCCCTAGAGCGAGAATTCGGCGCGGTACAGCGTCCCGTCGGACCAGAACTTGATGTCCGCGGCAATCGGACCCCCGCGCGGGATCGGATCGCTCCCCGAGGGGCCACCCGAGAAGGCATAGTCGCCCTGGAACCGGTAGGTCCACCCGTCGGCGGTCTCGATCAGCTTGGAAAGAGGGATGTTTGCCGTGTATGTGTACACATCCCCCGCTACGCTCAAGCTGAAGTTGAGGCTAAGAGACCCGCTCGATCGGTCGGCAGTACCCGTGTAGTTGACGGTCAAGCCCCAGGCCGGATCGCCTTCGGCGTCGTAGGCCGGGCCGTGCGCGGCTTGCTTGAAGCGGATCGAGCCCCCCGGCTTGCCCTCGACCGAGGACTCGCCCGTCCGGCTCGGCCGCAAAATGCAGCCGCAGTGATCGAAGCTGGATACGTTCGCGTCGAAGCGCATGCCCCACGCCGGCGCCGGCCCGGACGTCGCGGGCGGCTGCGCGGTCGGTGTCGGCGACGGCTCCTGCGACGGGAAAGGACTCTGCGAGGCGTCCGGCGACGGTGACGCGTCGGGCTTGGGACGAGGCCGGGGCGATAGCGTGTCGATCGACCCGCTCGCCGACGGCGTGGGCGTGAGCATATCGGCCGGCACGACCGACTCGAGTTCGATCGGCGACTGGGAGGCCGACGAATCCGGCTCGGCCACGATCACGCTCGGCCGGGGCGGCGCCGGAGCCGGCGCGGCCCGGTTCGGCAGCACGCTCGCTCCGATGCCGATCGTCCCCGCAACCAGAATCGCGCCCGCGGCGGCCGCGGCGCGCTCGCCGATGGCCGTGCTCGCCTGTGCGACGGCCGGATGACTGGAAAGGTGGATGACTGGTGCGGCCGCGTCCGCCACGGCGTCCTTGGCCGGCGACAGGACGCGGCGGATCCAGCGAAGCGGCGCGGCAATCAGCGCCGGGAACATGAAACTGGACGCCCGGCCGGTTTCGATCTCCCACGCCCGGCGGAGGCCCTTCTTGGCCCGGTGGAGCAGCGCCTTGACCTGGGGCGCGGTCATCCCCAGCTTCAACGCCATCTCTTCGTGGCTGAGCCCGTCGAACTCGCGCATCAGAAGGGCGTCCCGGTGATGCTCGGGAAGGTCGCCGAGCGTGCGGCGGAGCCGGCGCGCCTCGTCGCGGCGCTCGACGACCTCGCCCGGATCGTCGGCGATCTGGCGGGCGAGCAGATGGTCGTGCGCTTCGAGTTCCTCGACGGCGGGAGTTTCGACCTCCCCCACGCGGCGGCTGCGCTTGCGGATCATGTCCAGGCAGACGTTGGTGGCGATCCGGGCTACCCAGGCGCGGATCAGGTAGCGGCCGTTGAAGCGCGGGAGCCCCTGGAAGACGCGGAGCATCGTCTCTTGCGCGGCCTCCTGGGCGTCATCGTGGTTCCCCAAGATCCGAAGGCAAATCGACTCGGCGACGGGGCGGAACTGCCGGTAAATCACGGCATAGGCGTGCGCATCACCGCCCTTGAAGGCGACGACCAGATCGCGCTCGCTCATCTCGAGGCGATGCCTCGAGGCGGGCTTGCCCCGACTATCCAAACTCCCCCTGCCTCTCGCCGGATCCCGAAATCGAGATCTCTTGCGGGGTGCGAGAACCAACCGAGCCTACCCGGGCGCCGCCCCAAAAGCAACACCCGTTTTCAGCAGCCCCACCGACCACGTAAGCAACATTAGCAACACAAGCAACAGTCCGGCTCCGGCGTCCGAATGCCGCTTGGGAGTCTCTCCTATTAGGAGGAGCCGCGCAACACCGGAAACGGACCCCCCACATGCCACACCCTGCCGCGCATTTTTGCAAGCAAGCCGCGAGAATTTGAGGCTTCGATGGCCGAAGGCTATCGTTCGCGCGTGCGCGCAATCGTGACCGGCGGAGCGGGATTCATCGGATCGCATCTCGTGGAACGCTTGCTGACCGACGGAGCCGAAGTGCTCGTCCTGGACGACCTGTCGTCGGGCGACGCCGCCAACCTTGCCGGCGCAACCGGGCCGATGACCCTGGAGACGGTGGATGCGGGCAGCGACGCGGCTCGCGCGATCATCGCCGGCTTCGGTCCGGATCTCGTCTACCACCTGGCCGCGCAACCGTCGGTCGTGGTGTCGGTGCGCGACCCGATGCTGGACGCGCGGATCAACGTGATGGCGTTGCTGAGCGTGTTGGAAGCGTCGGCCGGCAGCGGCGCGCGCAAGGTCGTCTTCTCATCGAGCGGCGGCACCGTCTACGGCGATCCGGATCCGTCGGCGTTGCCGGTTCCCGAAACCTACGTCGGCCTTCCGTCCTCGCCCTACGGCATCACCAAACGCGTCGCGCACGACTATCTGGCTTTCTACAACCGAGTGCACGCGATCGAGTTCACGGCCTTGGCGCTGTCGAACGTCTATGGGCCTCGCCAAGACCCGCACGGCGAGGCCGGTGTCGTCGCGATCTGGAGCCAGAAGATGCTCGCCGGTGAGGAATGCGTCGTGTTCGGAGACGGCGAACAGACCCGCGATTTCGTCTACGTCGCCGACGTCGTGGATGCGTTTGCGCGCGCGGCGGAGGCCGGCGACGGCGAGATCGTCAACGTCGGCACCGGCGTGCAAACGTCGGTCAACGAGCTGTACCGGACCATGGCCGCATCGCTGGGGGTCAACGCCCAGCCGCGCCGCGACGACGCCCGGCCGGGCGAGCTTCGCCACATCGCGCTCGACGTGTCGAAGGCCGCGTCCGTGCTGGGATGGAAGCCCGAAACGTCGCTGGCCGACGGCATCGCGACAACCACCGCCTGGTTCTCCCGGCAGGCGCGCGGATAGCCTCCGGGCTCCCTGATAGGCTCTGCCCGATGTGGGAGAACGCGACGATTCTGGTCACCGGAGCCACCGGTTCGTTCGGCAAGAAGTTCCTCAAGGTCCTCCTTGCCGAGCACAACCCAAAGGCCGTTCGCTGCTTCTCGCGGGATGAGTTGAAGCAGTCGGAGCTGGCCGAGATGTTCAAAGGCGAGGAGCGGCTGCGCCTTCAGATCGGAGACATCCGCGATCGCGACCGGCTCATGCGCGCGACGCGCGGCGTGGACGTGCTCGTCCACGCGGCCGCGATGAAGCAGGTTCCGGCCAGCGAATACAACCCGTTCGAGGCCGTCAAAACCAACGTCATCGGCGGCGAAAACATCGTCGAGGCCGCGCTGGCCAACGAGATCCCAAAGATCATCTCCCTTTCCACCGACAAGGCCGTCAACCCGGTGAACCTCTACGGCGCGACGAAGCTGTGCATGGAGAAGCTGCTGATCCAGGGCAACTCCTACGCGGCCGACTCGCCGTCGCGGTTCTCGGTCGTGCGCTACGGCAACGTCGTCGGATCGCGCGGCAGCATCGTGCCGATCTTCCTTCGCCAGCGCGACACCGGCGTCGTCACGATCACCGACGAGCGGATGACGCGGTTCTGGATCACGCTCGAGCAGGGCGTGCGGTTCGTGATGAGCTGCGCCGAGCGGATGGAAGGCGGCGAGATCTTCATCCCGAAGATCCCGTCGATGAAAGTCACCGACATCGCCGAGGCGATCGCGCCCGACGCGAAACGCGAGATCATCGGAATCCGGCCGGGCGAGAAGCTGCACGAGGTCATGCTCACCGAAGACGACTCGCGCCACGCCGGTGAATTCGACGACCACTACGAGATCTATCCCGAGTACCACTGGTGGACGCCGAAGACGACGCAGCCCGCCACACCGGTGGAGGACGGGTTCCGCTACTCGAGCGACGGCAACACGCACTGGATGACGCCGCAGGATCTGCGGGACCTGCTTCCCAAAATCGAAGAAGACTTCCACGTAGCCGGATAGGCCACGGGCCGGATACGATCCGGCCGCCCATGAGCGAGCCGTCCATGCCCTACAGCCGACAAATCATCGACGACGACGACGTCGCCGCGGTCGCGGCCGCCCTCCGCGGCGACCTCCTGACCACCGGCCCCCTGGTGGACGAGTTCGAAGCCGCCCTGGCCGCCGTCACCGGCGCGGTTGAGGCGGTCGTGTTCGCCAACGGGACCGCTGCGCTGCACGCCGCGTGCTTCGCCGCCGGAGTCGGCCCCGGAGACGTTACGGCCACCAGCGCGATCTCGTTCGCGGCGAGCGCGAACTGCGCCGCGTATCTGGGCGCGACGCCGCGCTTCGCCGACGTGGATCCGGACACGGTCAACGTCGATCCGGCGTCGCTGCTTGCGCTCGGCCCGGTCGATGCGGTCGTTCCTGTGGATTTCGCCGGCCTGCCGATCGAACCGGACGTGATCGCGGCCGCCGCGGGCGAGGCGACGGTGATCGAGGATGCGGCGCACGGCTTGGGCGCCCGCTACGCGGACGGAACGCCGGTCGGATCCTGTCCCAACGGGATCGTGATGACGGCGTTTTCGTTTCATCCGGTGAAGTCGATCACGACCGGCGAAGGCGGAGCGGTCACGACCAACGACGCAGATCTGGCGGCGGCGATGCGCCGATTCCGGCATCACGGAATCGAACGCGACCGTTCGAAGTTCGTCGGTGCCGACGAGGGACCCTGGTACCACGAGATGCACGACCTGGGGTTCAACTACCGGATCACCGACTTCCAATGCGCGCTCGGACTGACGCAACTGAAGAAACTCGACGGCTTCGTCGAGGCGCGAAACGAGATCGCGGACGCGTATCGCGACCGGCTCGCACCCGTCGAGGACGTCATCCTGCCGGCGGCGGCGACCGGAGCCGGCCGCCACGCCTACCATCTGTTCGCGATCCGCGTTCCCGCGGCGAGGCGGCGCGGCGTCTTCGACGCGTTGCGCGCGGATGGACTCGGCGTGCAGGTCCACTACCTTCCGATCTACCGGCATCCGTGGTACCGCACGACCTACGGCTACGAAGCCGGCCTGTGCCCGAACGCGGAGGCCTACTATGCGGGTGCGATCTCGATCCCGATCTATCCCGGCATGAGCAAAGACGACGTCGAGCGCGTCGCGCGTTCGCTGGAAACGGCGCTCGCCGCCTCCTGACGCCGTGGCGCGCATCCTGTTCCGGACCGACGGCGGCGCCGGCATCGGACTCGGCCATCTGCAGCGATGCGTGTCGCTGGCAACCGCGCTGCAACGCGCCGGCGCATTGTGCTTCTTTCTGGTCCACGGCGACGAAGCCGCCGCAGCGCGCGTCGCCGGCGCCGGCTTCGCCTGCCGGCTGCTCGCGGCCGACGAGGGCTCGGGCGTGCGATCCACGATCGAGACCGCGCGCGAATGGGAATGCGACGGCGCGGTCGTGGACTCGTACCTGACGGGCGCGCCGCTGCTGTCGTCGCTCCGGGACTCGGGCTTGTTCGTCGCGGCGATCGCCGACCTGGCCGCCGACGCGTTCGACGCCCACTTGGTCGTCGGATTCGGCCCGCACGCGCATGCGGCCGGATACCGGTCGGCGCGCGGCGACACGCGGTTCCTGCTGGGTCCCCGCTACACGATCCTGCGGCCCGAATACTGGGCCGTGCCGCTGATGCCGCTGCGTGAGCGCGTTCGCACGCTGCTCGTCACGACGGGCGGCGCCGACCCGCAGGGCGTGATGCCGTCCTGGATCGTCGCGGTGGACGCGATCGACGCCCCGTTCGACATCACCGCGATCGTCGGGCCCTTCTTCACCGACCCCGACGCGGTCCACGACGCCGCCGCGTCCACGCACCGCACCGTCCGCGTCGTGGATTCCCCGAAAGTGACCCGGCCGATGCAGGCGATGGCCGACATCGCCGTCAGCGCAGCCGGACAGACGATCTACGAACTCGCCGCGCTCGGCGTGCCGACGGTCGCGGCCGAGATCGCGCCGAACCAGCGGCCGCAACTGGACGCGTTCGCGGCGCTGGGCGCGATGATCGATGCGGGCGCGACCGCGGATCCCGCGACGACGCAACGCATCACCGGCGCCGTTGCCCGGCTGATCGGCGACGTCGGGGAGCGGCGCGCGCTGTCGGAGACGGCGCGCGGCGCGGTGGATCGTCGCGGCGCGATGACCGTCGCGGCCGAGATCCTGGCGGCGATCGCAACGCACGCGAAGGGGACTCGATGAGAATCGTCGCGATCGTGCAGGCGCGGATGGGCTCGACGCGGTATCCGGGAAAGTCGCTGCACGATCTGGACGGCACGACGCTGATGGAGCGCGTGCTCGCGCGCGTGTCGGCCGCCGCGCGGATCGACGAGGTCGTCGTCGCCACCACAACCCAGCCCGGCGACGACGCAATCGAAGCCGTCGCGCGCGCAGCCGGCTATGCCGTCGTTCGCGGCAGCGTCGAGGACGTGCTCGACCGCTACGTCGCCGCCGCGCGCGCCCATCGCGCCGACGTCGTAGTGCGCAACACCGCCGACGAGCCGTTCCTGGATCCGGCGATCATCCACGAGGCCATCGCCGCGTTCGAAGACGCCGACCCGCCGGCCGACTACTGCTCGAACAACCTTCGCCCGGTCTATCCGGAAGGGCTCGACACCGAAGTGATCTCGATCGAGGCGCTTGAGCGCGCGCATCGCGACGCGACGCTTGCAAGCGACCGCGAGCACGTCACGCCGTTCGTGTGGCGGCAGCCGGATCGGTTTCGCCTGGTCGCGGCCGGCGGCGATCCGGTCCATCCCGAGTGGCGCCTCACCGTGGACTATCCGCAGGATCTGGTGTTCGCCCGGGCCGTCTACGAAGCGATCGGCGGCAGCCTGTTCGGCCTGCCGGAAATCGTCGCGCTGCTCGAGTCGCGTCCCGATCTGCTGGCGATGTGCCCGGCGGTGCCGCGCCGCGAAGGCTACGAGCGGTCGCGGGAGGCCGAATGAGCGACGCCGCGGCGCCCATCGCCGCCGGCGGCATCAAGCGGCTCGCGAAAAACACCGCCGTCTACGCGACCGCCGACCTGATCGCCAAAGGCGGCGCGTACCTGCTGATGCCGGTCCTGACGCGCTTGCTGACCGGCGTCGAGTTCGGCCGCTACACGCTGGTGATCTCGATCGTGCCGGTGCTCACGCTGATCGCGTCGCTCGGATTGGGCGGCGCGGTGACGCGTCTGTGGTTCGACCTGGACGCCGGCGCGCGCAAGCGATTCCAGTTGTCGGCGTGGCTGGGACTGCAAGGCGCGGCGCTGGGGTTGGCGCTGCTGCTCACGATGCTGTCGGGACCGCTGTTTCGCACGTTGTTTCCGGGCGCCCCGCCCCACATCTTTCTGTACGGCATCTGGAGCTCGTTCTTCCTCGCGGCCGCGACCGTGCCGCTGGCCGTGCTGCGCGCCGAGGAGAAGCCGAAGCGGTTCGCGGCGCTGTCGGGCTCGCAATTTTTGTTTCCGGCTGCCGCAATGCTGGTTGCGCTGACCACCGGCTCCAGCTTGGACGGCGTGCTCAAGGCGTCGCTGATCGGAAGCGCGGCCGTGTTCGCGCTGGCGGTCGCGATGATGGCGCCGTTGGCGGCGCGTCCGGCCGACTGGACGATGCTGCGGCCGGCGCTGGCGCTGGGACTGCCGGTCGTTCCGCATTTGGTCGCGCACTGGGCGCTCAACGTCGTGGACCGCGTCGCGATCCAGCGCGAGATGGGCGCCGCCGCGGTCGGGTTGTACGCGGTCGGCTATCAGATCGCGCAGGGCGTGTCGCTGATTGCGACGGCAATCAACAACGCCACGGTGCCGTCGTTCTATCGCGCCGCGGGACGCGGCCGGCGCGATGCGCTCGGTCGCGCATGGACGCCGATGCTCTACGTGCTGGGCGCGTTCTCGCTGGGCGTGTCGCTGCTCGGACCCGAGCTGGTGTCGCTGCTGGCGAAGGAGTCGTATCGCGCGACCGCCGCGTTCATCCCGTGGGTCGCGCTCGGCTACTGGTTGCTGGCCGCCTACTACTTCCCGGTCAACGCGCTGTTCTACGCCAAGCGCGTTCGCATGATTCCGGTCGCGACGATCGCGGCGGCGATCGCGAATTACACGCTGAACACGCTCATGCTGCCGCGCTACGGGCTGATCGCGGCCGCATGGAACACCGCGATCAGCTACGGCATTCTGCTCGCGATCGTACTCGTCGCCGCGCAGCGCGTCTGGCCGCTGCCGTACCGGTTCCTGCGCACGATCGCGATCGGCGCGCTTGGCGCCGGCGTCTACGCGCTGTCCACGCTGCTGCCGGACGGCACGGCCGGGACGGTGCTGAAGGCGCCGCTGTTCGGCGTGTACGCGATCGGCGGATGGCTGATCGCGCGAAGCGAGATCGCGGCGCTGCGCGCGTTGCCGCAGATTCCCGCCGAAGGCGGCGGGTCGCGCCGCGTGGTGCTTGCCGCGGCGACGACGACGCAGGCGCGAACGATGGTCGCGTGCGCGCCGGCGTTGCGCGCCGCCGGCTTCGAACCGGCATTCGTCGGCCTGGACCCGCTCATTGGCAAGAACGCGGCCTACGGCTTCGACGAGGCCGGCGTCGACTACACGCTCCACGGGACGCCGCGCGCGACCCGGCGCGGCCGGATGCTCCACATCGTCTTCGGCGGGCGCACCGACGCGCGCTCGCTGGTGGACGGCGCCGCGGCGGTCGTGATCGGCAACGACTTCACGCCGCTGGAGCGGCTGATCGTGCAGGAGGCGCGTCGCGCCGGCGTCGCGAGCGTGCTGATGCAAGACGGCGTCATCGCGCTGACCGGCGAGCAGGAAGGCGGCGGGGCCCGCTCGGGGTCGGCGCCGATCACGCTCGCCAAGCGCGCGCTGTCGCTGCTGGGGTTGCCGTTCGCGCCACGGCCCTACGGGATGGGCGGCTGCGACGCGATCTGCGTCTACGGCCCCTCAACCGCCGACGCGCTCGTGCGGCGCGGCGTGCGCGGCGAGGCGATCCACGTCACCGGGCAGCCGCGCTACGACGCGATCGGCCCGGCCGAGCCCAAGCCGGCGGCGCGGCGCGACGGCCCGATCCTGGTGACCACGCAGCCGTTCTCTCGCTACGGCCTGGCGAGCGCGGCCGACGAAACCGCGTTGTTCGCGCAGATGATCGACGCCGCGGCCGGCCGCGGATCCGTCATCGTCAAATTGCATCCCGACACCGATGCGAACTCGCGCGATGCGTTGCGGACCGCGGCGCCGGCCGGCGCGCGCTTCGAACAGCAGATCCCCATCGAAGCGCTCCTGGCCGAGGCGCGACTGGTCGTGACGCTGTCGTCCACGACGGCGCTCGAGGCGATGCTCCACGGCGTTCCCGTCGTCGTCGTCGACGCGCCCGGCTTTCCGACGACGCTCCCCTATGTCGATTCCGAGGCGGTCGAAGCCGCGCGCGATCCGGCCAGGATGGGCGAGGGCATCGGCGAGGCGATCGACCGGGCGCTCGCCGGCGATCTGCGCGTCGCGCATCGCCGGCGGTTCCTCGCGGCGCATCTGGCGCCGCTCGACGGACGCGCCGGCGTGCGCGTCGCCGCCGCCGTGCTCGCCGCCGTCGCGACGAAACACGAGAGCCTGTGACGCCGATCGTTGCGATTCCGTTGCGGAGCCCGCCGCGCGGGATTCGGCCCGTCCGGCTCGGGTAGCATTGGCGCCGATGAACGCACCCGATCGGGCGTCCCTGCCCGAGGCCGCCGCAGCGATCGTCTCGCTTTCCAAGGACCCCAAGTTCCGCGTCCTAGGCGCATCATGCGCGGGATTGGTCCTGCTGTGGTTCGCGGCCGCTGCCGTGTGGGTCGCGATGCCGGTCTGGCTCGTCGCGGCCGGCTGGTGGTACCGGCGGGCGCGCACCGACGACTGGCTGGTCTTGCCGCTCGCCGGCTTGCCGTTCTGGTGGGCGACCGGACTCGCGCAGTACGTGACGCCGGTCCTCGCCGGGCTCGGCGTGCTCGGCGGGATCTGGGCCGATCCGCTGCGCGGCCGCATCAAGCAGGCGTGGGAGTCGCTCGGGCGAGAGAAGTGGCTGGCCGTCGCGGCGTTTGGGTCGATGATTCCGTCGGTGCTCGTCGTGAGCGAGCCGGGGCGCATCTTCACCTACATCCGCACCGTGGGGCTGACCGGTGTGGCGCTGGCCGGCCTTCTGGTCGCGAGCGCCTGGTCGCGCAAGCACGACGCGCGCCGGCTGCTGCACTTCCTGGTGGGATTCGCCGGCGTGATCGGCTTGTGGACGCTCGCGCAAGTCGTCTACATGGGGTCGATTCATCTGCCGCTGCAACGCACGGCCTCGCTTCTGGAGTGGCTGCCGGGCAAGGCGGGAGAGCTTGCCTCGCGCGCGGTGCGCGAAGGCGTCGGCATCAAATACGAAAACGTCGGCGCGGGCCGCCTGGTCGTGCGGCCGCACGCGTTCTTCATCCATGCGGTCGTCACCGGCGCGATGGCGTCGCTGCTGGGGCCGCTGATCTGGCGACGCATCCGGCATGTGCCGGTGTGGCGCGCGATCGTCGCCGCGTTCTTCTCGACGCTGATCGGGATCATGCTGGTGTCCTCGCTGGCTCGCGGCGCGTACCTGGGCGCCGCGATCGCGCTGCCGCTGTTCGCGATCGTGTTCTGGCCCGACGTCCGCCGCGTCTCGCCGAAGGTCCTGGCGTCGGGACTCGCGATCGCGATCGCGGTGAGCGGCGTGGTTCTGCTCACCCGAGGCGAAGAGGCCAAGGCCCGGCAAGACTCGCCGCTGGCCGAAGGGTCGTTCGTGTCGCGCGCGGCCTACTATCGCGCCACGCTTCGCGCGATCCCGCAGCACCCGGTCTTCGGCCACGGAACGCAGCGCGACAACGTCGCCGCGCCGCTGCAGATTCCCGACGGGACGCGCGTCATCACGCTCCCGGCCGGGACGACCGCGCTCGTCTACAGCGACGGCCGCGGCGGTCACTACGTGCAGCACGACCTTCCCGGCGGGACGCAAAGCCGCATCCACGTGGACGCGACGCGACGCGTGGCCGCACCCGAGTCCGGCACGTTCTCACCGCCGGCCGCCGCGCACCGCGACCTGCTCGCGGACGAGACCGACGAGGCGATCGTCTCGAATGCAGAAACGGGAATCATCGTGGTCCGCAAATTCCCCTCGGGCCGCCAAGAGCGCATCTACTTCGACAACGCTTCGCTGCAGCAAGCGCGGCTGATCTCGACGCCGGACCGCGACCCGCCGCTCGGATCGCATTCGACGCTGCTGGGCGTGGGCTACAAGTACGGGATCCTCGGGCTGCTGGCGTTCGTCGCGCTGTGGGCCTACACCGGGCTGGCGCCGCTTCGGACGATCCGCGGCGGCGCGCAGCCGCTCTTCGACGACGCCCGCGCGCTCTGGTTCGGGATCGTCGCCTTCGGCGCCCAGTTCCTGATCTACGAGTACGACTTCGATTCGTCCTCGCCGGTGATCTTTTATCTGCTGTCGGGACTCTTGATCGGGATGTCGGCACGGCCGTCGCAGGTAGAGTTGTCGCCGGAAGAACCGGCCGCGCCCGTCCGCAGTGCCATCCGATGACCGAAGCCGAACGCACATCAGCCACCGCGCCGGCGCCGGCGCGGGTCTGGCGGCGCCGGTGGCTCGTGCTGGTCTTTGCGGCGGACGTGCTCAGCTACGCGCTCGCGGTCTTCGGGGCGTATCAGATCCGGTTTGGCGCCGGCGAGCCCGCGTACATGATCGTGAACCTGCTCGGCGACGACCGGTACCGGCTGGCCTACGTCCCGGCGTTCGCGATGATGTTTCCCGTCTGGCTGGGCGTGCTGTTCTTCAACCGCTGCTACTCGTGGCGGCACGTGTCGTATCCGCCGTTCGAGCTGCGCCGCGTCCTGTCGGCGTTGACGCTGGGCGTGGCGATGTTCGGCCTGTTCTCGTTCGGCTTCCGCGCCAACATCAACCGGCCGCTGCTGCTGGTGCTGTTCGGCGTGGCGACGATCAGCGTGCCGGCGGGCCGCCTGATCGCCCGCAACATCTGGAAGCGGTGGCGCCGCCGCGCAGGCGCCCGCGCCCGCACGCTCATCGTCGGCGCGAACCGCGAGGGCCGCATCGTCGCCGACATCATGATCGCCAACCTGACGTTCGACTTCGTCCCGGTCGGGTTCGTGGACGACGACCCGCAACCGGCCGGGCCCGACTTCGTGCACGACATTCCCGTCGTCGGCGGCACGAAGGAGATCCTGGATCTGGTGGACTCACTCCACGTGTCGGCCGTGTTCATCGTGGACTCGATGCTGGGCGCCGAACGCACCGGCGCGATCCTGCGCGCGCTGCGACCGCGCGACGTCGAGGTGCGCATCAGCGCGAACCTGCCGGAGATCCTGGCGTGGCGCCTGGCGATCGAGCCGATCACCGGCTTTCCGATGCTCTCGATCGACAACGGCAAGTTGGAGCGCTTCAACCGGTTCGCCAAACGGACGCTGGACGTGGCCGGCAGCGCCGGCGGGCTGCTCGCGCTGTCGCCGTTGCTGATCGGAATCGCGATCGCGATCCGCATCGATTCGCGGGGCCCGGTCTTCTTTCGCCAGCTACGCGCCGGCCACAAAGGCAAGCCGTTCCGCGTCTTCAAGTACCGGACGATGGTCACCGGCGCCGACACGATGAAGCTGTCCGGCGAGATCGCCAGCGAAGTCGACGGGCCGATCTTCAAGATCCGCGACGACCCGCGCGTGACCCGCGTCGGAAGGTTTCTGCGCCGCTACTCGCTCGACGAGCTGCCGCAGCTCATCAACGTGCTCGTCGGTCAGATGTCGCTGGTGGGCCCGCGGCCCCTGCCGTTGCACGAGCAGGAAGAGCTGGACGAGATCGCGCCCGAACGGCTCGAGGTGCGGCCGGGGATCACCGGCTTGTGGCAAGTCAGCGGCCGCTCCGACGCTCCCCTGGAACGTCTCGTGCGCCTGGACTTGTTCTACGTCGAGAACTGGTCCATCGCCTACGACCTGTACGTGTTGTACAAGACGATCCCCGCGGTGCTCAAAAAGTCCGGCGCCTACTGACCGGGCGCCCGGCGGGATTCGCGGCGGGCGCGGCGCACTTGGCGGGTGAGCTGCGGGATGCCGCCCAGATAGCGTTTCGCCAGGCGGCGCGGATCTTGCGCCATGCGCCACACCCACTCGAGCGCGGTCTTTTGCACCCAGCGCGGCGCGCGCGACTCTTCGCCGACGATGTAGCCGAACGTGCCGCCGACCGTCATCAGCAGCCGCACACCCGACGCCGCGCCGTGACGGTCGGCCCAGATCTGCTCGCGCGGGCATCCCATCCCGGCCAGCACCAGATGCGCGCCGGACGCGCGGATCTGCTCGGCCACGTCGCCGCCTTCGGCGTCGGTGAAGTATCCGTCGCGCGCGCCGGCGACATTCAAAGCCGGATACCGGCGCGCCAGCTCGTCGGCGGCGCGCTGCGCGAGACCCGGCTCGCCGCCCAGCAGAAAGATCGGATGATCGTGGGCCGCGCAGTGCTCGATCACGCGATACATGAAGTCTTGCGTCGCGATCCGCTCGGGCAGCCGGTGGCCGGCGGCGCGCACGGCCAGCATCACCGACGTCCCGTCGGCATGCACCAGATCGGCGTTGGCCAGCGCCCGCTCATAGTCGGGATCGCCGCCGAGAATGTTCACGCCGACCAGATGGATCGCGTAGAGCAGCGTGGTCCCTTCGCGGTCGAGCGAATCGATTCCGTAGCGCTCCAGCCGCGCGCGCGTCACGTGGGCGATGTCGACCCCGAGCACGCGGACGCGCGCGATCCCATCGGGCGTCGTCACGACGCGGGCTGGGCGGCGGCGCGCTCGGCGCGCTTTCGTTCGGCGATCTCGGGACCCAGCAAGCGGATCATCACCAGGTCCGTGTTCGCAAAGGCCTTCTCGTGGAAGACGCTTGGGTCGGATGAGTTCGCGTCGAAGAAGACTACGACCTGATCATCGTCGGAGGATCCCATCGCCGCGATCGCCGGGTATCCGAAGTTCGCAGCCTGCCGCGGCCGCTGGTTGGCGAGCCGGCTGGTAAAGAGCGTGAAGGGCTTCGCCCAGCCGCGACGGTTGCGGAACACGCGCTCACCGTCCGAGATCGACACCTCGATCGTCATCGAGCGCCGCGCGGCCCACACCAAGCCGATCCGCCCGCCGGACAGGCTCGTCAGCCAGGGGCTGATATCGCTGGGCGTGTCGCCCACATTCACGAAGCCGGCGCGCTTCCAGGTTCGGCCGCCGTTCGCGGACGTGTACTGATACAGCCCGCCGCTCGCCTTCGGGTGCGGGCCCGGCTCGGTACGCGAGATCACGATCAGCCGCGCGTTGTTGTTCGTCGTGCCGTCCACCAGGATCGCATCGGCCTCGGTCGGCCGTTCGAACGACTGGCGGTCGATCGTCACCTCGTCGTCCCAGGTTTGGCCGTCATCGTCGCTGAAGATCGCGCGCACCCGGTACGAGTAGCCGTCGTTGCCGTAGACCAGTTGCATCAGCCGGCCGCCGGGTAACTCGATCAGCTTGCCGTAGGGCGAGAACCAGCGGTCGCTGCCGACCGGCAGCGTCTTGAACGGCGAGAACGTCTGCCCGTCGTCGGTGGAGCGAATGAAGCCCATGTCGTGCCAGACGCCGGTGTGCGAGTCGTATCGCGCGAAGAACACGAGCATCGTTCCGGCCGACGTGACGCCTCCGGCTGCGTTGCGGTCGTCCCACTCGCTGTCGTAGATCGGTCGCTCGGTCCAGCCGCGCTCGGCGCCGCGATACTCGAACAACACCAACTGGCCGCTCGGGTCGATGCTGGAATTTCCGCGCCGCTGCACCGCGAACAGCGTGCCGGCGCGATTCGCGCCCACCATTCCCAGTCCCTCGAACGAGGGCGACACATGCGTCGTCGCGCGTCCCGAGTCGAACGCTTGCGTGTTGAGCTTGCGGCGGAACGTGCCGGTCGCGACGCGGGCGAGCGGACCGGCGCCGCGGGAGGGTTCGCGCATGCTGGCGCGCGCCTGCGCGGAGACGGTTCCCGCGAAGCCGATCGTCCCGGTCTGGCCGCACGTCGCGGCCGCGACGACGAGAACCAGCAGCAAGGGGAGCAGGGCAGGCAAAGCCCGCCGAGAAGACCTCATGGCCGGGCAAGTTTATCCGGAACGCCCAGCAAGGTCCCGGAAGCGTGTGGATAACCCCCCGGATCGGGCGTGCTGTCGAGAACCGGCCGGTGGCCGGTAGAATCCTGCGCGGCCAGGGACGCCGGAGGGGCCTATCAGACGGATCCATTTGCTCGTCGCGCTGCTCGCCGTACCGGCGACCGGAATCGTCGCCGCACCGGCTCGGGCGGCTCCGGCCGCGGCCGGACCCAATCTGGCGATGAACCAGGATGCGAGCGGCGCTCCCCAAAACGAGGTTCACATCGCAGTCAACCCGTCGAATGCGTCCAATATCGCAGCCGGCGCGAACGACTTCCGGCAAGGCGAGGGGGCGAGCGGCTTCTACGCATCGACCGACGGCGGCCAGACGTGGACCGACGGGATCCTGCCGATGCCCACCGGCGTCGGCTCGGGCGGCGATCCGGTGCTCCGCTTCGACCGCGACGGCTCCACGCTGTTCTACGCACATCTCGGATTCGAGTCGACCGGCACGCTCGGCGGATGCGACCCGCAGTCGGGGGTGTATCTGTCGGCCTCGCAGACCGGCGGCGCCACATGGGGCGAGGGCGCGATCGTCGCGCCGAACACCGCGACGATCTTCAACGACAAGCCGTGGCTGGCGGTGGATCGCTCCACAGGAATCGCCGGCAAGAGCGGCAACGTCTACGTGACCTACACCAGGTTCGGGTACGGCTCCGCGCTGGACTGCCAGTCGGGCGCGGCGACATCCAGCTCGCCGATCATGCTGCGTCGCTCCACCGACGGCGGCTCGACGTTCGGCGGCGAAGTGGACGTCTCCGGCGCGTTCGCAACCTCGCAAGGATCGGCCGTCGCGGTCGCGCCCGACGGGACCGTGACGGTCGCATTCGTCAGCCTCAGCGGCTGCGGCGAATGCATCGTGGTCGCGCGCTCGACCGACGGTGGCCAGTCCTTCACGCGAACCAAGATCGCCGACATCGCCGGCGTGGACGAGCTGCCGGCCGGCGGGGGAAACACGTTCCGTGCCGACGCATTCCCGTCGGCGGCCGTGGACGCGGCCGGAACCGTCTACGTCGCCTGGAGCGAAAAGCGCGGCGGCGCCTCGACCACCGACGTGTGGCTGTCGTCGTCGTCGAACGGATCGTCGTGGTCGGCGCCGGTGCGCGTGAACCAGCTCGCGAGCGGCGACCAGTTCTTCCCCGGCGTCGCGGCCGGCGCCAACGGACAGGTGTTCGTGGGCTATCTGGATCGCCGCGACGATCCGTCGAACGTGCTGTTTCGCCAGTACGTGTCGCATTCGCACGACGCGGGCGCGACGTGGAGCGACACGATGGTCGCGAGCGCGCCGAGCGATCCGAACGAGCAACTGTTCGAAGGGGAACGGTTCGTCGGCGACTACAACGGAATCGACGTGCTGCCGGGCGGCGGCGGCGTGTGGACCTCGTGGGTGGATACGCGCGGCGGCGATCAAGATGCGTTCGCGGCTCGCGTCGCCTTCGACGGGATTCCCACGTCGCTGACGTCGGCGATCGCGCCGGCGATCGGCGTGTGGGGAACGACGTTCACGGTATCGGGCCGGCTGACGCAGGACGGCGCCGGCGCCGCATCCAAGCCGATCACGATCCAGCAGCGCCCGTTCGGCGCATCGTCGTGGACGACGGCGGCGAACGCGACCACGAACGGCGACGGCGACTACGCCGCGGCCGTCGGCAAGCCGAGCAAACACACGCAGTATCGCGCGATGTTCGCCGGCGGCGGCGGGTTGCTCGCATCGCTTTCTGGGCCGGTGACGGCGCAGGTTCGGGTCGGAGTGCCGTTCAACGTTTCCGATTCGACGCTTTCCCCGGGGCAGACGGCCCTGTTCAGCGGCAAAGTCCTGCCTGGACACGCAGGAAAGAAGGTTTTGCTCCAACAGTTGACGAATTCAGGATGGGTGACGATCCAGACGGTCACGCTCGACGGCAGTTCGAGCTTCCGCGCATCCGCGCGATTGACCGTGCGGGGCTTTAGGCTCTACCGAGCCGCATTCCCCACTCAAGATAGCGATCACGCTTGGAACATCAGCCGGAACGTGGGAGTGACGTGGTCGTAGCAATGCAAGGAGATCCTCGGAGGTGACCAGGGTGACGGCAACAAAAAGACGAGAGCTTCGCCGCACAACCGCGGCCGCATCGATCTTCGCGATATTCGCAACCATCATGTTCGTCGTCGCGCGAGACCAATCCGCGCAGGCGAATCACGGCTTTGAAGGCGGCTTGGAGTTTTCGAACTTCCAAGAGCCGTTTGCGGCGACAGCGAACACCCCGAAACAGTTCTTCATCTCACTCCAAGGCGGGGCCGTGGCGACAAGGACGCTCGTGATGATGGAAATCGAACAAGGTCAAAGCGACCCCGAGTACCTGGATTTCGCGAACGGTGTGACAACTACTCAGACGTCCTTCGAGCAACCGGAGGCGTGGTGCTTCATCGAAGTGGATACGACCGACTGCACGATTGAGTTCTCGTTCAACGTCGTTCCGATCAATGGCGTGGACTCCGTCTCTGCCTTTTTCTACATCAACAATCACCTCATCGATACGGTAGAGAGCCAGAATGAAAGCACCGCGAGCCAAGGTACTTTGGGGTGCGACGGTATCTCCGGCGGCCCCGAGCATGAGTTCGAGCCCGACGCAACCGAGCGAGTATTCATCTACGTGACCGGCGCCCCGGGCGGGACCGCCGCCCCGAAGCAAACGCCGCCACCGGGCGTAAACGCGTCGCGCACGTGTGAGAACCCGGGGGGTGGCGGAACGTCGTCGCCGACGCCGACCGACACGGGCACGCCCACCGACACCGGCACGCCGACCGACACGGGCACGCCGACCGACACCGGAACGCCCACCGACACCGGCACGCCGACGGACACGGGAACGCCGACGAACACGAACACTGGTGGCGGCGGTGGCGGCGGTCCGGGTGGGACGTTCGGCGAACTTTCGATGTTCGTCACACCCAACGTCGGCACGTACGGAACCGACTTCCTCGTCAGTGGCGAGGTGCTCTGCAAGGGCGTGAAGGTCGCGAACGCGCGGGTGCAGATCCTGCGCAACTTCGTCGGCGGCCGCACGATCGACATGATCGAGACCTCGACCGACGTGCAAGGCAAGTACGCGGTCCGAGACACGGATCTTCGCGCAAGCGCCGACTATCAGGGCGCGTGGAACGGACGCGCCGGATCGACCACCTCGGCGTGCAGCTCGGGCGCCGAAACCGGGCCCGACCGTCGCCGCGCGCAGGTGCGGCCCGGCGTGATCGTCAACGTGCTCGATTCGACGCTGAGCCGCGGCCAGCAAGCCGTCTTCCAGGGAGCGGTGATCCCCGGGCATGCCGGCAAGAAGGTGTTCCTACAGGTCTTCCACGGCCAGCAGGGCGAGTGGAGGTACGCCTCCGAGGTTCGCCTCGACCGCAATTCTCGCTACGCGATCCGCTTCCGACGCGACGCGACCGGGTTCCTGCTATTCCGCATCGCCTATCCGACCCAGGACCTCGATCACACCTGGAACATCAGCCGAAACGTCCGCGTCGACTGGTCCTAGCAGGCCAAACACACCTTCGGAGCGAGCCCTTCGGGGCTCGCTCCTTGCTTTGCCGGTGCAGACCCGCGCAAGGACTGGGCGCCTGCCGGGTACGGAATGCAGAACCTGCGTAGAATCGGGCCGGTCTTGATGCAAGGGGAGTGAAGATGAGGAATCCGAACAGTCCGTCCTGGCGACCGCTGGCCGGCGCAACCGCCGTCCTTTTGGTTCTGTCCGCGATCTCGTTCGTCGTCCTGCGCGAACAGCCCGCTCGCGCGTCCCACGGGGACGCGACGATCAACGTCGCCGACACCGCGGAAGCCGTTGCCGGCGCCCCAGCCGGAATGGTCCAATGGTCGGTCTTGGCCAGTCTTCCCGACGACTCCGCCGCCGTGGGACTCGTCGTGCTGGCCGAGATCTTGGCAGGACCGAACGATCCCGATGGCGGGGACACCAGCGGGGGATTCTCTTATGGGACACCGGACCTGCGGTGCACGACATCCGATTCGGGCGAGTGCACGATCCAGTTCACCCCTTGGATGCTCGAGGCGACGCCGAGGAACGTCGTCATTTGGCTCGAAGAGGGCTTCGGAATCGATACCAGTGAATTGCTGTCCGAAACGGCGCAGCCCGGATGCGTAGCGCCGGAGCCCGACGGAACCGAGGTGGTGTCCTTCACGTCGGCGACCAACGCCGGCACTGCGGTTCCTGCCGCCGGGCCGGGCAAATATCCGAACCCGCCGACGTGCGACTCGGAGGGCGGCGTTCCCACGTCGCATGCCTCGGCCGACCCGTCCGGCACCGGAACGCCGACCGACACAGGAACGCCCACCGACACCGGAACGCCCACCGACACCGGAACGCCCACCGACACAGGAACGCCCACCGACACAGGAACGCCCACCGACACAGGAACGCCCACCGACACAGGAACGCCGACCGACACAGGAACGCCGACGACGTCGGTGACACCGTCACCGACGTCGTCAACCGGCGAGGCCAACATCACCATCGACGTCTCGCCCGATCTCGGCACCTACGGCACGGACTTCACGATTCAGGGCGACGTGACGTGCGAAGGGGCACCGGTCGCGAATGACGAGGTCATCATCGCCTACCAGCACATGCTGGACCCGCCGCCGACCTTCTTCATCGCGACCGACACGAACGCGGCCGGGCACTACACGGCGGTGATCCCCGATCTGATCTCCTCGTCGGAGTTCATCGCACTCTGGGAAGGAAGCGAGCTGTGTCCCGACGGCGCGATCAGCGGCGTGGACATCGGCCGCGTGCGTCCGGGTGTGATCGTCAACCCGTCCGCGCAGACGCGCACCCGCGGTCAGGTCGCGCGCTTCAACGGGAAAGTCATTCCGAACCATGCCGGCACCAAGGTGTTCTTGATGCTGCTGCAGGGCAGCACCGGCACCTACCGGATCGTCGGCGAGGGACGGCTCGACGCCAGCGGCA
This sequence comes from Actinomycetota bacterium, assembly GCA_036398095.1. Lineage (GTDB taxonomy): Bacteria > Actinomycetota > AC-67 > AC-67 > AC-67 > DASWHR01. The sequence continues at coordinate 400 of DASWHR010000040.1, read as the reverse complement.
ACTACTCGATCCCCTACCGGATGACCGGCAACGAGTTCCTGGTGTTCCGCACCGCGTGGTCGACGCAGCATTCGGACCACGTCTGGAACTGGAGCCGGAACGTGCGCGTCAACTGACCAGCGCCGCCTCGCCTTTCCGGTCGCCGGCGCTCAAGTGGCGGCGACCGGAAAGGAAGGCGAGTCCGTACAGAAGCGCCACGACGACCAGCAGCAGCCGGTAGCCGGTCACGAGCGACACGTACTCGAGCACGCCGCCGGCCATCGCGCCGAGCAGGTTCGCTCCGAAGGCCGCGGTCGAGTTCTCCACGTTCGCGAATCGCTCGGCGAAGACGAGGTTGGCGACGAAGATCGGGCTGAAGGCGATGAGGACGGCAAGCGCGAAACGCGGCGCGGCCGCGACC
>DASWHR010000039.1:0-6189 GCA_036398095.1 Actinomycetota bacterium | reverse complement strand
GTTCGCCGCGCACGGCGGCGGCCGATACGCTTTGCGCGCCGATGAGCGATTCCAAGACTCCCTGGGAGACCCCGCCCGACGGCGGCGACGAGATGCGTCCGCTGCCGTCCCATTACCAGTATTGCTTCGGCTGCGGCAACGATCATCCGACCGGCCTTCATCTGCAGATGACCGGCGGCGGAGACCGCGTGGAAGGCCATTTGGTGGTCACCGAGCATCACCAAGGAGCACCCGGCCTGGCGCACGGCGGCGTAATCGCGGCCGCAATGGACGAAGGCATGGGCTTCGTGCTGTATCTACTCGCCACACCCGCCGTGACCGCCCGCATCGAGGTGGATTTTCGCCGGCCGGTTCCGGTCGGTTCGAAACTGGAGCTGGTCGGTGTCATCGACAAGGTCGAGGGCCGCAAGATCTGGGTGACGATGAGCGGCAGCGTCGGCGGCGTCGTCGCGGTCGAGTCCAAGGCGCTGTTTTTGAAAGTCGGCGTCGAGCATTTCATTCCGCACGCCCAACGGTTCGGCGAAGAGCGAATGGAACGACCCTACAACCCGTAGGCGGGGAGCAGGGTTCCGAGGCGGCCTCGTCGAACATTCGCTCGAACTGCGTTCCCAAAGATCGGCTCTGGAGGGATTTCCGGTGAAACGAATCGTCTCGGCCATCGTGGCGACGCTCGCGCTCGTCGTTTCGGCTGCGCCGTCGCAGGCTGCCGGCATCACGGCCGTTCGGACCCGCAACTTCTACGCCACGCAGAGCTCCCCTTATGGCTCGCTTTGGATGACGTTCTTCCAGGTCACCGACCTGACCGGCCAGCAACCCGAAACCGTGACCGGCTGCGTGGACGTGAGGATCGGTCCGGCGCAGGATTCGGGCTGCGGGCCGATGACGGTCACATTCGATCCGTTGAATCAGGCCGGCACGATCACGGCGACAGTGCAAGGCGCCGCCGGGCCGATCGTGGCGGACCTGACCTACCTCACCACGCGCGCCGGCTCGAACCTGCCGTACGCCGACGCTGAAGTCGTTCCCACGCCGCCGCAATCAGCGACCGTGTTCACCGAGGTGTCGCGCAACGGCCGCGCCAACGGGACAATCACCACGGCGTTCGGTCCGATGGGCGTCGTCAACGCGTCGGCCGGAATCGTGGACAGCATCATCGTGTCGGCAACCATCTAGCGTTCCGCTCGTTCCGCTAGTTTGGCTCGTTGATCAGGTGGCAGTCGGCGCGGCCGAGCTCGCCCGGCGTGTCGAACGCGAACAGGCACACCGACGACGGCCGGCGGGTGATCGAATCCATCTCGACGAGCGCGAAGCCGTACGGGGCCACGTTGTCGCTCTTGACGCCGTTGGCGCCGCTGGTCCCCGGCGATAGACCGACGACGGCGCCGTCGCGCCTGAACGCGGCGCGGTGCGTGTGCCCCCACACAGAGAGCAGCGGCCGTTGCCGCTCGATCGCGTCCCTCTCGGCGCACTCGCCGATCAACGGGTCGTGAACGAGCAGGACCTGCGCGCCCGTCTGCCTGAGGCGGTTCACCAGATGCGCGCAAATCACCGGCCGCTTCTCGGTCGCCAGCTCGTTGCGAGGATCGACCTCGATCGAGCGCGCGTTCGGATCTTCCGCGCCGAGAATCGTGACACCTTCGATCGTGACGGTGTCCTCGCGGTCGGTCACCACCCGCACGTTCGGGATCTGCGACAGTCGCCGGATCGCCGCATCGTCCTCATGGTTGCCGGGCACGATGATGTAGGGAACCGAGATCCGCGAGAACTCGGCAAAGAGCTCGCCTTCGGCGGCCGTGCCCCGTTCGGTGACGTCGCCGGCGTCCAAGATCGCATCCACGTCGAACTCGGTGGCGAGCCGGCCGGCGATGAGCAGCCCGAGCGGGTTGGATTGCAGATCGCCGGCGACGAGGAAGCGGATCGCCCGGCCGGCCGGGACCGGCTCGCCGGCGAGCAGGTCGGCGCGCAGCCGGCCGAGCCCTTCGACCGCGCGAGCGATATTGCGCCTGGCGCCGGGAAAGTCGCGTCCGATTTCGCGGGCGAGCTGAAGGATGCGCGGCACGTCCCGCACCGGCCCCCGGTAGCGCGGATTGCCCAGCGCATCCAGGTTGAACGTCGCAACGGCCGTGAAGGCGATGACGCCGGCACTGACGAGCGTGACGGCGACACCAACGGCCGATGCCGCAGCGAGATGCTTCGGCGGGCCGTGCACGGCCAGCAGGACGGCCAGCACTCCGAATGCGATCAGCCAGGGGAGCTTCGCCAGAATGAACGTCGTCCGCCACGAGCCGACGTCGATGTCGTCGGCGTCGGGCAGCGCGGTCGTGCGCGGGTCGATCAGAATGTTGGCCTCGAAATCCACCGGTCCGGTGTGCGTGGCGAACGAGACGCGGCCGAGCGGACCGAGCGGAACGATGACGTGCCCGCCGGGGAGTCGGGGAATCGCTCGCACCTCCAAGGCATTCATCCCGACGTCGAGCGTGACCGGAGCCACGATCCGCGAAACGACGAATACCAGGCCGACGACCGCGAGCAGCCGTGCCGCGACGGGACTGATCCGGCGCGGCAGCAGAGCGAATCGACGCACTCGCACATCATGGATGTACCCCATTGGAGCCAACGGAGACAACGGCGGGCTCCGCCTAGACGTCCTGAGAGGTCGCCAGATGAGCCGTCCCGACCGCTTTTGCGCCGACGACCGCGCGAACCGGTGCCAGTTCGGAGGGGTTGGTCGAGAAAGCGGCTTCGATCGTTCGCATAGTCACGATCGGATCCGTCTTGGCGACTTCGAGACGCCGGAATTCGTCCCGCGTGACGCGAAGGCTCACGAGATAGGGACGCACCGCCTCGCCGGTCACGCGGTCGATCCCGTGGACGTAGCCGTTGAAGGCGATTTCGTCGACGGCTCGCGTCCGGTCGGCGTCGAAGAGTTCGCCGACCGATCGCAGCGCGACCGATGCCACCACGAGCGCGTACAGATCCTTGCGGCGAGCCGCGGGCCTCGGCACATCCTCGAACGAGTCCATCGTGATGTCGTAGCGATATGCCTGCACGGCGGGAACGACTTCAAGACCGGGCAACTCGTAGTCCGAAACCACAATGCGGGCATTCGGATCCAGCGCAACGGTCGCGCGGCGGGGGAATCCGTCGGGATAGTCCCCCGAGGCGAGAACGGCGGCGAAATAGTGCGCGAGCGCGTCCGGATCGCCGGATTCGATCCTCGCGCGGACGGCATCGACTTCCCGGTTGCGGGTCGCGATGGTCGAGGCGGCTTCGGATCGGGCACGTTCGTGCGCGGCGAGGGCATCGGCCAGACGCTGCTGACGGGCCCGTTCACGATCGGCGCGCTCGGCGACGGCGCGTTCGTAGGCGGCACGCGCGTCGGCGACCGCGCCTTCATGACGGGAGCGTGCCGACGGAAGGATCTTGCCGAGCAATCCCGGCGGCTCGTCCGGCTCCGGCGGCGGCGCCGGGATCGGCTCTTCGACGTCGAGACCGTTCGGATCGAACGCCGGTGTTTCGGCGCCGGGACGGGACGATTCGAAGTCGAACGTGATCGGCTTGGCATCGGCGAGCAGGGTGCGCAGCCGCTCGACCTGCCACTCCAGGGCTTCGCTGCGCGCCCGCGCTTCGGCTTGCTTCAGAGCGACTTCGGCGTGCGCGTCGCCGGGGGACGCGTCGGCGGCAGCGCGGTATCGTTCGAGCGCCTGCGCTTCGGGAAGCGCGGCACGCTCCGCATCGCGCACGGCGCGATCGGCGGCGCGCCGGGCGGAAACCAACGCGGCCATGACATCATTCGCGGTCGTGGCGATTCCTCCTTATCGGTCGGGCGAATCTTCGGCGGGGGTGGATGGGGAGTCAAGGACTCGCGGAACCTTCTCCGCAAAGGCCGCGCGTTCTTCAAGCCACGGTATGCGGCCGCCGAAAGAGCCCCTGAGTGATTCCCATGGTCCGATGCTTCCTCTGCCGCCACGTCGTCTCGCCGGAATCCGGCGCGTGTCCGAACGGGCACGACATCTCTCCGGTCGACACGCCGCTCGCACCCGCCTCCGGACGAGCCCGGCGCGGCGAATGCCCGGAATGCTTCACATCGTTCATCACCGGCACCGTCGCCGGCCGCGCCTGCTGCCCCGAATGCGGCGAGATCGTGATGCTCGCCCGGCGACGGTTCAGCGTGCGACGTCTGCTTGCGCGGCTGCACGTCGGGCGATCTCGATCTGGCGAATCGACGCCGGCAGAAACGGCCGAATCGTTTTCACCCAGGCAAGGCTCGCGCGAAGTCCCGCTTCCTTGACCGGATCCCACCGCACACCGTAGGCGTGGCGCAGCGTCGGCGGCAAAGTCCCGAATGCCCATCGCGAAACGGCCCGCAGCACCGGCCGCCACTCGGCTTCCGGCGGCGGATCGCGAAACAGCGACGCGACACGATGCGCGGCGGGCGTCACGATCAGATCCCCACGCGCGATCACCGAATCGATGAACGCGCGAAGCGCGGCCGGGGTCGGTGGAATCGTCTCGCGCGGGAGCAAGAGCAGTTCGGCCGCGAGCATCTGCTCGTCGTGAAACGCTTGCCTTCCCGCTTCGTCCAGACGCCCGACGGTACGCCGCTCGAACTCCAGAGCCGAATCCACGAGCGCCGCATGCACCCAAAGCAGCAGATCCGGGTCGAGCGCGTCGTATCGCTTTCCGGTGACCGGGTCGATGCCGTGCACGCGCCGATGGACGTCGTTGATGCGCTCGGCGGCGGCGCGGGCTTCAGCCTTCGACGCGAACGTGATCGCGTAAGTGAGGTGAAGCGTTCGCATCAGCCGCGACCACGGATTACGCTCGTAGAAGCCGGTAGCCGACGCGCCGGCGATGACGAGCGGATGGGCGGCCTGCAGCAGCAGAGCGCGCGCACCGCCGAAGAGCACCGTGGTTTCTCGGTGCACCTGCCACGAGGCGCTGTCCGGACCGAAGAACCCCGCGTCGCTCACAAGCCAAGACTGTAGTCCGTGACGCCGTCGGACGCGCCGCGAAACGGACGATCTCAGTCGATCGCAGCACGGATGGTCCGTTCGGGCTATGGCCGAATAAGTCCCGAAGGGGAATGCTTAACCGTGGCAGAACAAACCATCACAGGGGGCACCACCGGGAGGAGAGGATCGTCATGTCGAACAAGCTCAGCAAGGCCGGGATGATCGTTGCCGGCCTCGCGCTGATCCTGGTCACGTTCGGCTATCTCATGTTCTGGCGGACCGCGCCGTTCGAGGGGTTGACGGCCGATTTCCGCCCGCTCATGACGGCCGAATCCGTCGCGCAGATGCAGACCGACATCACCGATCTGGAAGCGGCGTCCACCGAGTATCGCACCGCCCTCGTTCCGGCCGTCGCGCAACGGCTGGGCGTGGCGCCTGCCGCACTCGAGGCGCAGTTCGCGCAGCAGTTCCCGGCGACGACGACCGGCATGAATGCGATCCCGCAGATCGCGGCCGGCATGCGTTCGCTTGCGGCGACCTTCGACGCCGAACGCGCCCGCTTCACCCAAGCGGACGCGATCCCGACGAAGGATCAGACGACCACATCGATTCCGTGGCTGCTGACCGGTGCCGGCATCCTGGCGTTGATCGTCGCGTTCTCGGCGACGCGCCGCCGCGGAACAGCAGTCGCGGCGATCGTGCTCGGCGTCGCCCTCGCAGGCGCGCCGCTGGTCATCTCGATGCCGTCGAAAGCGGCGGCAGCCGATCAGCTCAACGCGAACCTGGCGCCGGTGTTCACGTCGGCTCGGGTCGTTCAGACGCAACAGGCCGTGAGCACGCTGGAAGCGATGACGTCTGAGATTACGACCACGATGCTTCCGGCGATCGCCTCGCAACTCCAGCTTCCGGCGGATCAAGTCAACGCGTTCCTTGGGAAGAACTTCCCCGCGTTGGCCGCAACGCTCCAGAATGCCCCGCAGGCGCTGGCTCGAGCGCAGTCGATCGCCGCCGCCTACGCGGAGAACCTGCCGCGTTACGAAGACATCAAGCCGGTCTCGTTCCGCGTGATCACCTGGACCACTATCCTCGCCGGCTTCCTTCTGATCGTGGCCGGAGCCGCGGCATTCGGATCGGCGGCGCAGATCGCGACGCTGGAGACGCGAGAGCGTCGCTGGGTCGGGCGACGCCGCCAGGCGGCCTAGCGCGCAGTTTCGGGGGGGGGGGGGGGGGGGGG
>DASWHR010000038.1:0-26772 GCA_036398095.1 Actinomycetota bacterium | reverse complement strand
TCTCAACGGGAAGCGGCCGGGAGCGATGCTCCCGGCCGCGACGTTTCGGCGATGTGCGCTACGCGACGGTGAACTCGGTCATCATCCCGAGATCGTCGGCGTGGTTCTTGCCGTCGTCGGTTTCGACGCCGCACACCAAGGTGTAGGTCCCCGGATCCAAGTCGACCGTGAAGAACACGGAGAGGCCGGGTTCGAAGTCGTGCGATCCGCCGTAGAACTGCGCGGGTGGCTCGCCCTGCAGGCCGCCCTCGAACCAGGCGTCCACGTCGGCGCTGGTCTTGCCTTCGGCGAACTTGACCACGATGAACTCGTGGTTCTCCTTTCCGGTGTTCTTGAACTCCAGCGTGACGGTGCCCGCGTCCACCTTCGGCGCGGTGAACGCGTACTCGGTCATCTGAACGGTCGCATCGGCCGTCGGTGCCTTGGCGTCGCCGGCTCCTTCGACCTCGAAGCTCGTGTACATGCCCTTGGACACGTGCGGGGTTCCGTCCGCCGACGGCATGAAGCACAGCAGCACGTAGGTTCCCGCGTCGGTCAGCGGGAAGCTGATCGTGGCCGACCGGCCGGGCGCGATCACGTTCGAGTCGATCGGCTCGTCGTGGAACCATTCCGGCGGCGGCCCTTCCTCCTGCTTGTCGATCTCGGCTTTGACGTCGGCGAGGGTCTTGCCCTCGTCGATGCGGCCGAGGATGGCGTGGTGGAGTTCCTTGCCGGTGTTGCTGAACGCGAACGAAACCTGTCCGGTCTTCGCCGTGCCCGAGACATCGAACATGTACTCGTGGGCTTTGACGCTGACGGTGTTCGCGGATCCCTCGTCGGGATCTTTCACCGCGTTCGTCTTGGCGCACGCGCTCAGCGTGAGCGCTGCGACGGTGGCCAGGACGAATAGCTTGCGCATGGAATCTCCTTGTCATTCGCGGCTTCCGGTCGGCCGCGCACGCGCAGACCGTATCACTTCGGCGTGATCCGCGAGCCGTAGACGGCGGCGGTGAACGCAGCGACCGCTTGCTCGAGCGAAAGGCCCGGGAACGATGCGTCCGATATCTCTTCGGCTCCAATCCCAAGGCGCGCGGCCTCCCACAGATGCCGTACTCCTTGCTTGCGGAATCCGAGCAAGCGAGCGCCGGCGAGATCCGCCGCGAGCGGGTCGGTGGACGCGACGACCAGTCCGGTCTCGACGGTGTGCCCCCCCAGAGGTCCCGTCCCGACCATGGCCGGGTGGCCGGCCAGAATCGCCAGGCCGATCGGAAAGCGTTTGGCCATTGCCGCGATGAACGAATGCATGTCGTCGAAGAAGCAGTTGTCGTGCTCGCGCGTGTGACGCGGATGCCCGTAATGGTCGGCGGCGGGAAACGACATCGCGATGTTCTTCAGCGCCAGCGTCACGGTGGCGGTCTCGTGCATCTTGATCTGCGCGAGGGACACGAGCAGCTCGTATTCGAGTACGCGCGGGTTCACCATCACCGCTGTTTGCGGTCCGTCCACGTCCGCGTCCGGCGCATAGGTCAGGTCCACCGACACGAAGGGCGCGCGATTGTGGTCGAAAAACTCGACGCTTTCTTCTTCGACCACGTGCATCATGCCCGAGTCGCGCATGACATGTTCGGTGTCGCCCGCGCCCGCCCCTCCGCTCACCACGAGATGCCGCGGCTCGAAGCGTTTCAGGTGGCGGATGACGGCGCGCAGCGTGTCGGGCTGGGTCACACCGGTCGCATCGTCCTTCGTCGCCCAGGTTTCGTTCGGCTTGACTGCGACCAACCTTCCGCGGACCGTCGCGTCCAGGTCCAGCGGCGACAGCGCGTCGTCCACGGCCGCTTCGATGCGGTCGCTCTGCGCGATAGAGACGACGGGTCGTGTCATGGGGGAGAACGGTAGCACTGCATCGTCATCCGCCGCGGCTGCGTCGGTCCCCCCGGTCGCGCGAGTATCGTTGCGGCCCATGGAGGCCCCGGATCGTGCGGCCCTGGAGGCGCTGCTGCTGGACGCATATCCGTGGGCGCGGTCGCTCGCCTTGATGCTCACACGCAACGGCTTCGAAGCCGATGATCTGGTGCAAGCGGCGATGAGTTCTTTCTTGCGATCCCCGCCGCAGGTTCTTACCGCCGCGACCGTGCATGTGTGGCTGCGGACGACGATCGTGCGCGAAGCCACACGCCGACGCCGCCGCGCGCTCGCCGAACTCAAGGCGCTCGCTCGGTTGTTCGTGCAGCCGCCGCCGGTGCCGGCGACCGGCCAGCCGAGCGACGACATGCTGCGAGCGCTTCGCCGCCTGCCGCCCCGTCAACGCGCCGTAATCGTGCTTCGCTACATCCACGACCAGAGCGAGGAGCAGATCGCCCAGACGCTCGGGATCGCGGCCGGGACGGTCAAGGCTCACCTTGCCCAGGCCCGGGAGCGACTCAGGGATCTTCTGGGCGACTAACCCGGCCCGCCCCCCGGGGACTCTTTATCGACGATGCCATCCGACGACGATCTTCGACGTCGCCTACGGGCGCTGGAATCCGAGCTGGAGTCCGGGAACGTGCCCCTGCTGCCGTCGCGTGCCGACGCGCGACGCGGCATGCGGATACGCCCCGCCGCCGCCGGCCTCGGCATGGCCGTCTCGATCGCGGCGACCGTCGCTTTGTTCGCGCAGGTTCTTCCCAGCCGGGATGCCGGGTTGCTCCGTCCGGCTCAAGGGCAATCGACTCCATTGAGCGAATCGCCAGGCGAAGACCGATCTGGCCTCCCGAAAGCGCATCTCGATGAAGGGCCCACGACTCGTCCGTCCTTCGAACCACCGGTCTCTGATCGGACCCCTCCGTCTGATCCTTCTTCGGCGCCCGTCGAGCCGGCTTGCACGCAACCGGTTCTCGCAGCCGATCCTCCCCCCCAGGGAGTTTCGGTCACCGCGCTGGCGGAGCCCCGGCAGGCTCGGCGCGGCGAGTCGATCATGTTTCGGGCAACATTTCGCAACGGCACAGGCGCACCCGTCACCAACGAAGAGGGCAATCCCCGAGCCGACTTCATCATCACGACCACAGACGGTCTCGGGGCGTGGTCGTATCGCTCGAGTGGCGTCTTCACGCAGGAGCTCGTGCGGCGCTCCTACGCCGACGGCGAGGAAGCGTCGTTCGAGATCACCTGGGACGGCCTCGGATGCGCCCGGAACGGCGAGTCGCCCGCGTACCTGCCTGTGGGCCGCTACTTCATGCACGCCGTGTGGGCCGGCGCGAACGGAGGATCCTCCGAGCCGGTCTCGTTCCAGATCGGCTGACGCGTCTCCGCCCGATAATTCGATTCGGCATCCTGCCCGCCGCGCCCTAGAATGGCTTGCGAGCCCGATCGAATCGAAATGAGGTGTTTCGCGCGTGCGCAAGCCCGAGATCTTGATGACGCCCGGTCCCACGCCGGTCCCCGCCGAAGTGCTGCTGGCCCAGGCTTCGCCCATCGTCTACCACCGCGGCCCCGGATTCGGCGCCGTCCTTCGCGACTGCATCGAAGGGCTGCAGTGGATCATGCAGACGCGCAACGACATCTTGACCTTCACGACGTCGGGGTCGGGTGCGATGGAGTCGGCGGTCGTGAACTGCTTCAGTCCCGGGGACAAGGTGCTGGTCGTGTCTGTCGGCAATTTCGGCGAGCGCTTCCAAACTATCTGCAAGACCTACGGGCTCGACGTGACGGTGATCGACTACGAGTGGGGCAAGACCGCCAAGGCCGCCGATGTCGCGGCCGCCCTCACGCCCGACACCAAGGGCGTGCTGATCCAGCACAGCGAAACCTCGACCGGCGTGGTCAACGACATCGAAGCGATCAGCAAGGTGGTCAAGGATCATCCCGCGCTGTTCATCGTGGACACCGTCAGCGGCCTCGGCGCCTCGCCGCTGAAGGTGGATGAGTGGGGGATCGACGTCGCCGCCGGCGGCGTGCAGAAGGCGCTGATGATGTCGCCCGGCATCGGCTTCGTTGCCGTCTCGCCGAAAGCGTGGGACGCGTATAAGACATCGACGCTGCCGAAGTTCTACTTCGACTGGGGCCCGGTCAAGAAATCCCACGATCTGCCCGACCCGGAATCGCCGTACACGCCGGCCGTCTCGCTGTTCCTCGGCCTGCAGGCCGCAATCAAGCTGCTTCGCGAAGAGGGGATCGAGAACTGCTTCGAACGGCACCGCACACTCGCGCGTGCGGTCAAGGCGGCCGTGCAGGCGCTCGGACTCGAGTTGGTCGGCGAGGACCAAGAGCGCGCGGTCTGCGTCACCACCATCCGCGCGCCCGAAGGCATCGACGGCTCGGCGATCACGAAGTTGCTGCGCGCGAAATTCGGGATCGTGTTCGCACCCGGCCAGGGGCAGTGGAAGGGCAAGGTCTTCCGCATCGGTCATCTCGGCTACTTCGAGCGGGCCGACGTGCTGCAGGCCGTCGCGGCGCTCGAGATGGTCCTCGACGAGCTCGGCTATCCGGTCAAACAAGGCGCCGGCGTCGCCGCCGCCCAAGATGTGTTCGCGCAAGCCGGATGAAGGTTCTCGTCGCCGAAAAGATCGCGGGGGCCGGCATCGAGCTGCTCCAAGCCGAGTTCGATGTCGACGTCCGAACTGACCTGACCCGCGACGAACTGCTGTCGGTCATCGGCGACTACGACGCGCTGATCGTCCGGTCGGCGACGCAAGCCGACGCCGAGCTGATCGGGCTCGCGCCGACCTTGAAGGTGATCGGCCGGGCCGGCATCGGTCTGGACAACGTGGACGTGGAGGCCGCGACCAAGGCCGGCATTGTCGTGGTGAATGCGCCGACCTCGAACGTGATCTCGGCGGCCGAACACACCATCGCACTGATGCTGTCGCAGGCGCGCAACATTCCGCGCGCCGACGCGTCGATGCGGGCCGGCAAATGGGAACGGTCGCGCTTCGAAGGCGTCGAGTTGCACGGCAAGACGCTCGCGATCCTGGGCCTCGGCCGGATCGGCACGCTGGTCGCGCAACGGGCGCTGGCATTCGGCATGAAAGTCATCGCGTTCGACCCCTACGTCGCGCGGCAGCGCGCCGCGCAGATGGGCGTCGAGGTTGTGGACACGCTCGAAGACGCGTTGTCACGCGCCGACTTCGTCACGCTGCATCTTCCGAAGACGACTGAGACCGCGTCGCTCATCGGGGCGCACGAGCTGGCGCTGATGAAGCCGAACGCGCGGATCGTTAACGCAAGCCGCGGCGGGATGATCGACGAGACCGCTTTGGCCGAAGCGGTGCGCGAAGGCCGGATCGGCGGCGCGGCGCTGGACGTCTACGAGTCCGAGCCGCCGTCCGAGGACATGCCGGCGCGCGCCGAGCCTGCCATCGTGCTGACCCCGCACCTGGGTGCATCGACCGAAGAGGCGCAAGAGAAAGCGGGCGTGACCATCGCCGAGCAAGTTCGGTTGGCGCTTCGCGGCGAGCTTGCGCAATATGCCGTCAACGTGGACGCCGGCCGCGAGATCAGCGACACGGTGCGGCCGTTCATCGGCCTAACTGAAAAGCTCGGGCGGCTGTTCGTGTCGGTGTCGGGCGGCCACGTCGGTTCGGTCGAGTTGCGCTTCAACGGACAGATCGCCGACCACGACACGAAGGTGCTGACGTTGTCGGCGCTGCGCGGCATGCTCGGCGCGGTCGTCACCGAGCCGGTGACATTCGTCAACGCGCCGCTGCTCGCCACCGAGCGCGGGGTCGAGTATTCCGAGACGAAGTCGGCCGTCGCGCGCGACTACGTCAACGTGATCGAGATCCGCGGCGAGGACGGCGTGGGCGTCGCCGGCACGCTCGTCGGCACGCGCAACGAGGAGCGCATTACTCGTGTCTACGACTTTCAGCTCGAGATGCCGCCCGGTGCGGTCATGTGCTTCCTGCGCTACGACGACCGGCCGGGCGTGATCGGCGCGATCGGCACCATCCTTGGGGAGCGCGGCATCAACATCGCCGACATGCGCGTCGGTCGGCAAGAGCGCGGCGGCGAGGCCCTCATGGCGTTGTCGGTTGACCAGGAGATCCCGGCCGAGGTGCTCGACGAGCTCGCCGAGGGCTCGGGCGCAAAAAGCGCCGTCGTCGTCGTGCTCTGATCTCCCGGTCGCAAGAAGTTGCTTGCCCAGGCGGGCCGGTTGTGTCATGATCGAGCCCGATGAACGGCAGCCTGCTTCTTCTTTGACGGCGTACGCGGATATGCGCGTGCGCCGGCCCTTCGCATCCGCGGAGGGTTTTTTCGTTGAATGGGACCGGAAGGCGAGGACGAGATGAGCGATCGAGTACGGATCTTCGACACCACGCTGCGGGACGGCGAACAGTCGCCCGGCATCAACCTCAACGTCAAGGAGAAGCTCGAGATCGCCGAGCAGCTTGCGCGGCTGAATGTCGACATTATCGAAGCCGGCTTTCCGCGCACCTCGGTCGGTGACTTCGAAAGCGTCCGCGCGATTGCCGGCGCGATCAAAGGTCCGACGATCGCGGCGCTGGCTCGCTGCGTGGACGAAGACATCGACCGCGCGTGGGAGGCCATCAGCCCCAACGACAAGCCGCGCATCCACGTCTTCCTGTCCACCAGCGACATCCACCGCAAGTACATGCTGAACGCGACCGAGGACGAGATCGTCGCCCAGGCCGTGGCCGGCGTAACGCGCGCAAAGGGCTACACCGCCGATGTCGAGTTCAGTCCTCAGGACGCGACGCGCACCGACGCGGACTTCCTGTTCCGCATCGTCGCAGCCGTCATCGAGGCCGGCGCGACGACGGTCAACATTCCCGACACGGTCGGCTACGCGATCCCGTACGACTTCGGCGAGATGCTCCGTGAGTGCTACAAGGCGGTCCCGCGCCTGGCCGATGTGGTTCTGAGCGTGCACTGTCACAACGATCTCGGCCTGGCCGTGTCGAACTCGCTCGAGGCCGTGCGCGCCGGCGCGCGCCAGGTGGAGGTCGCCGTCAACGGCATCGGCGAACGCGCCGGAAACTGCTCGCTGGAAGAGGTCGTGATGGCCATCCAGACGCGGCGCGACCTGCTGGGGGCCGAGACCGGCATCAACACGCGCGAGATCGCACGCACCTCGCGGTTGGTGTCGCTACTGACCGGGTACTCGGTGCAGCGCAACAAGGCGATCGTCGGCGAGAACGCCTTTGCGCACGAGTCCGGCATCCATCAGCACGGCGTTCTGCAGGACCGGCTCACCTACGAAATCATCAAAGCCGAAGACGTGGGCGTCGAAGGCGGCAAGATCGTGCTCGGCAAGCACTCGGGCCGGCACGCGTTCTCCAAGCAGCTCGACGAGATGGGATTCCAGCTCGGCAAGGGCGAGCTGGACCGCGCGTTCACGCGCTTCAAGGAGTTGGTCGATCGCAAGATCCAGATCACCGACAAGGACCTGGAAGCGATCGTCGTCGACGAGATCCAGACCGTCGACGAGATCTACCGCCTGGAGAGCCTGCAGGTTGCCGGGGGCACGCATCTGGCGCCCACCGCGACCGTGCGGATCGCACGCGACGGCCAAAGCATGCAAGAATCGGCGATGGGTGACGGCATGGTGGACGCGGTCTTCGGCGCCGTCATGCGGGCCACCGGCGTCGCGGCGACGCTGCAATCGTTCCACATCGCGGCCGTTACCGAAGGCGCCGAGGCGCTCGGCGACGTCAGCGTGCAACTCGAGATCGACGGCGAACGCTATTCCGGCCGCGGCCTTGCCACCGACATCGTCGAGGCCAGCGCGCGCGCATTTCTGAATGCGCTCAACCGCGCTGCCCGTCGCGGCCACCGGACCGCCCCGGTCGAACCGACGCCGTAGGCTCGATTCGCCGGTCAGGCCGGCATGGCTTCCGGCAGGTCGAGCAGGATCGCAGCCGGTACCGGCTTGGCGAACAGGAAACCCTGACCGAACTGGCAGTCCAGCTCGAACAGCAGCGCCCGCTGGGCCGGCGTTTCGATCCCTTCCGCGACCGCCTTCAGGTTGAGCGCGCGGGCCATCTCCAGGATCAATCCAACCAGCACCTGCCGCTCGGGCCGGGAGGCCAAGTCCTCGACGAAGGACCGGTCGATCTTGAGGACGTCCACGGGCATGCGCTGCAGCGATGCCAGCGACGAGTACCCGGTTCCGAAGTCGTCGATCGCGATCAGCACGCCGAGATCCTTGAGCGCGCGCATCCGGGCCGTGATCTCTTCGCCCTCGCCCATGGCGACGCTTTCGGTGATCTCAAGGATCAGCCGCTCCGGCGCCAGCCCGGTTGTCTGCAGCGCGGCGCGGACTTCGTCCACCAATCCCGGGTCGTGCATCTGCCGGGCGGAGACGTTGATCGAGACGGTCGTGTCCTTCGGCCAGCTCGCCGCCTCGCGGCAGGCGTTGCGAACCACCCAGCGTCCCAGGTCAAGGATCCGGCCGGTGCGTTCGGCGACGTCGATGAAGCTGCCCGGGTCCAGCCGTCCGCGCTTCGGGTGATTCCACCGAACGAGCGCTTCCGCCCCCACGACCCGCCCCGATCGCAGATCCAGAATCGGCTGGTACTCCAGGAACAGCTCCTCCCGTTCGACGGCGTGCGCGAGGTCGGATCCCAGATCGAGTCGCTCGATCGTTCGCTCGAGCATGCTGTCCTCGAACAGCTCGATGCGATTCTTGCCGAGCGCCTTCGCGACGTACATCGCCACGTCGGCATTGCGGATCAGATTGTCGGGGGACTCGTCGAACGTGTCGGCGACGGCCACGCCGATGCTGGCCGTGACGAACAGTTCGCGCCCCTCGAATTCGATGCCCGGCACGAGCGCCGCCCGCAAGGATTCGGCGACGCGCATCGCTTGAGTCCGGCTGGCGTCGTCCAGCAGGACGGCGAACTCGTCGCCTCCCAGCCGGGCGATCGTGTCGCCGTCGCGCAGCATGCTGCGAAGGCGGCGGCCTACCACGGCCAGCAGCCGGTCGCCGGCAGCGTGACCGAGCGAATCGTTCGCGGCTTTGAACTCGTCCAGGTCCATGAAGATGAGCGCCGCGGGACGCCTGGTGCGGGAGGCGCGTCGAAGCGCGTGCGTGGTCCGGTCGCGCAGCAAGGCGCGGTTCGCGAGCCCGGTCAGCGGATCGTGGAACGCCTCGTGCGCCAGCTGCGTCTCGAGTCCCTTGCGCTCGGTAATGTCGCGGGCGTTGATGACGATGCCGCCGACGCCGGTCTGATGGATCTGGTTGGTCCAGCTCGCCTCGTAGTGGCGCACGCTGCCGTCGTGCAGGATCCGGAACTCGCTCGTTCGTGGCCGTTCGGGCATCAAGAGCATCTCTTTGATGGTTGCCGCGACCGCGTCCTGGTCGGCCGGATGGACCAGGTCGGGGAGCCGCTCGCCGCCGGTGCCGGCACCGGCCCCCGCATCGGTGCCGATGCCGTCGCGTCCGATCGCCGACGACGCGGATGGGCTTTGATAGAGGATTGTTCCCTCCGGCCGGACGATCCACGTCAGGTCGGTGGCGTTTTGAACCAGCGCGCTGAACCGCGCCTCGACTTCGTCGCGCGCGAGCGTCGCGCGGGCGCCGCTGAAGAGGGCCGCCATCGGCACAAGGAAGAGCACGACCAGCGCCGGGTTGCGTTCCATCACGATCAACAGCATCGGCGTGATCGAGGCCATGGAAAGGGTGACGAGCCCGTCTAGTCCGAGCTGAAGCTCCCGCCGGCCCGGCCGGCGTCGCTGCGCAAGCGCCATCGCCGTGTCGACGAGCAGGTTGTTGACGAGGAAATACGCCAGCGCGGCTCCTGCGAGCGCGGGAATCTGCCGCGAGGCGAACAAACCCGGAAGCTGCGAGTGCCCGCCGAGGATTTCGACGACGAACCCCGCCGCTCCGGCCGAGAGCGTGTATTGCGCGACATTGAACGCGGCTTTCCAGGGCGCGGGGCGTCGCCGGATCAAACCGACGACGGCGCCGAATGCCTGCGCGACGACGGCGGCGGGCGTGCCGCACACCAGCAGGATCGCGAACGTGAAGACGGTCGACAGAAAGAAGCTGCCTCGTTCGCGGCCGGCCTGGAATTCGAACGGTTTGAGTTCGGCCGCCGCGAGCAGCGCGGTGAGCAGCAGGAAGACGCCGAGCGGCCCTACCCCGTCCGACGCGACGCCGGTCGCCGCGACCAGCAAGCCCAGCAATCCGGCCGAGATCACGACGACGACGAAGCGAATGGCGGGGCCGGGCAACGCCTCGAGCCCGTCGGTTCTTCGGCTCCGCTGCTTCACAATGCTTGCATCGGCATTCGCCGGCCCGGGCTACGGCTTGTCGATCTAAAGAATTTCTCAGATTGCGATGTGGCACCGTCAAATGGGGTCGCGGCATGGCCCGATCGGGCCATTGGCCACACCTGGGAATCGGGGTACGGTCGATGCGGATCCGGTCCCGAAAGGGACGGGAAAGGAGGCCGGATGGCGCACCCGAACGAGATACTTCTCCGGAAGGGATACGACGCCTTCGGAAAGGGGGATCTGGAAACGCTCCGGGCGATGTTTGCTCCCGATGTCGTTTGGCACGTGGCCGGCAAGAGCGCGCTGTCGGGCTCCTATAAGGGCCTCGATGAGGTATTCGGGTTCTTTGCCGAGATCGTGCAGCGATCTGGCGGAACGTTCGCCAACGAGGTTCACGATATCGTCGCCGGCGACGCTCACGCGATCGCCCTGACGACGGCGCGAGCCGAGCGGGAGGGACGCAGGCTCCACAACCCCGGAGTCGGCATCTTCCATATCAAGAACGGAAAGGTCACCGAAGCCTGGCTCACGTCGCAGGATCAGTACGCAGCAGACGAGTTCTGGGCTTAGGGATCAGTCGACGGAAATCAGGCGAGGCCGGTCTTCGACGGGGAGCCGGCCTCGCCCCCTTACTCGATCAGCCAGATGTCCAGCCCGTGCGCGGCCGCGTGGTTGACTCCCACGCCCGATGCGCGCATCGGGCCGAGGAGTCCGCGATCCCGCAACGCACCGGTCGCGCGCTCGAGCGAATCCACGCGTGCGACGATTCCAGAGATGCCGTCGATCGGGGATTCCTTCAACCGCACCCCCGGACCGGCGCCGAACCGCCAGGCGCCGTCGTCGCCGGGTTCCGCGAGCCGCGTCCACGATTCACGCGCGGCCCGCACGTCGCGTACCCCGATCTGGATCTCGGCGACGGCTCGGATCCCAACGGCGGCGGGCCCGGTCGCCGACCTCGCCGTCCGCGCGGCGAGGCGTTCTGGGTCGACCGGGTGTGCCATCTCGCACAGGTAGCCGATGCCGGCATCGGCCACCAAGCCGGTGACCGGAAGCGTGGCGACGAGCGGCCCGTCGGTCCCGTCCGGCCGGCGCCCCGAGAATGCGCGCACCTCGTCGCGGGGGATCCCCGCCCGATCGAGCGCGGCGCCGGCCTGCGCGCACGGCATCGGCGAGGCGAACGCGATTCCGCGGAAGACGGCCGGCAGCGTCGCCGCGTAGAGCGGGGTCAGCGACTCGGCGTCGGCGACGATCTCGATCCAGCAGTTCCCCGCCGCGACTCCGGCGCTTTTAAACGGTCCCAGATCCACGACCGGCCAGAGCGGCGGAAGCCCCAGGCGCTGCGTCAGCATCGCGAACAGGTCTGCCGGGTCCGCGACCGGAACCACGACATGATCGATCCGAGACACGAGCGGCGCCATCACGCCGTCCAGTGTATCGAGCCGTTCGCTACAGGCCCGCGGTGGACGGCGACGGATGCGTCGCGCGCCGTTCGAAGATATCGATGTCCGCAGCGTGCGTCAGCGTGATCGCGATGTCGTCAAGCCCTTCCAAGAGCCGGCGCTTGACTTCGGTGTCGATGTCGAAGGACGCCACCCGTCCCGCGAACCGGACGGTCTGCGCGGCAAGGTCGATCGTCGCTTCGCCGGACTGCATAAGCGCGTGCACGTCCTCGTCCGGCAACGCGACCGGCAGCAAGCCGTTCTTGGTCGCGTTGGATGAGAAGATGTCGCTAAACGAGGGAGCGACGACCGCGGCGAAGCCGAACTGCCGGATGGCCCACACCGCGTGCTCGCGGCTGGATCCGCACCCGAAGTTGCGCCCGGCCGCCAGGATCGGGTTCGGCTCGAGCGCGATCTCGCCCGAGCGGATCCAGTCGTAGAACAGGAACTCGCCGAAGCCGGTGCGTTCGATGCGCTTGAGGAACTGCTTCGGGATGATCTGGTCGGTGTCCACGTCGGCGCGGTCCAAGACCGTGACGCGGCCGCTGATCGTCGTGACCGGCTCCATTAGCTCCACTCCCTGATGTCGACGAAGCGTCCCTCGATCGCGGCAGCGGCTGCCATCTCGGGCGAAACCAGATGCGTCCGGCCGCCGGCACCCTGGCGTCCTTCGAAGTTGCGGTTGGACGTGGATGCGCAACGCTCCTGCGGGGAGAGCGTGTCGGGATTCATGCCCAGGCACATCGAGCAGCCGGCGTCGCGCCACTCGAAGCCGGCGCTCGCGAAGATTCGATCGAGCCCTTCCGCCTCGGCTTGCGTCTTCACCGCGACGCTGCCGGGAACGACCATCGCGCGCACGGTCGGCGCGACGCGGCGGCCGTCGACGATCCGTGCGGCCGCGCGAAGGTCTTCGATCCGCGAGTTCGTGCACGAGCCGATAAAGACCCGATCGAGCGAAATCTGCGTGAAGGGCGTGCCCGGCCGCAGCCCCATGTACGCGAGGGCGCGCTCGGCGGCGTCGCGGTCGGCGGGGGAGTCCAACCCGGCGGGATCCGGAACCGCCTCGCCGACGCCGGCGACCATGCCGGGCGTCGTTCCCCAGGTGACCATCGGCGACAAGACACTCGCGTCGATGCGTTCCTCGCGATCGAACGTCGCGCCGTCCTCGGTCGGCAGTGCCCGCCAATAGCCCAGCGCGTCCTCCCACTCGCTACCCGCCGGCGCCGCCTCGCGGCCGGTTAGGTAGGCGAAGGTCGTGTCGTCCGGCGCGACCATGCCGGCGCGACCGCCGCCTTCGATGGTCATGTTGCAGACCGTCATGCGGTTCTCCATCGACATTGCCTCGATCGGCGCGCCCGCGTACTCCACGACGTATCCGGTGCAGCCGGCGGTGCCGAGTCGTCCGATCGTCGCCAGGATCAGGTCTTTCGCCGTGACGCCGAACCCGAGCGCGCCGTCGTAGAGGATCCGCATCGTCTTCGGCCGCCGCTGCACCAGCGTCTGAGTCGCCAGCACATGCTCGACTTCGCTGGTTCCGATTCCGAACGCCAGCGCACCGAACGCGCCGTGCGTCGAGGTGTGCGAATCGCCGCACACAATCGTCAGGCCGGGCTGCGTCAACCCCAACTCGGGACCGATGACGTGCACGATGCCGCGGCGATCGCTGCCCAGGGAATAGACCGGGATGCCGAACTCGGCGCAGTTGCGCTCGAGCGTCTCGACCTGCACGCGCGAGAGCGGATCGGCGATCAGCGACGCGCGCGGCGTGCCGTCGGTCGGCACGTTGTGGTCCGCCGTGGCGATGGTGCGGCCGGGCCGGCGCACGCGCCGGCCGGTCAGGCGCAGCCCGTCGAACGCTTGCGGGGACGTCACCTCGTGGACCAAATGCAGATCGATGTAGATCAGGTCGTCGCGAACCAGATGCGCGTCCCAGATCTTGTCGAACAACGTCTTAGCCATGTCCGGTGCCCTCCGCGAATCAGGTCGTTCGCAACCCTGCCGTCACGACGGCGGCAAAATTTGCCTCCGTGCGACCGGGATTCTCGATGTGGTGCGGCAGGTCGGCGTCGAAGGTGATCGCGTCGCCCTCCTCGAGCAGGTAGCGCTCCCCGTCGAGCACGAGCGCCACCGTTCCGGTTTGCACGAGCACCGTCTCGCGGCTCCCGGCCTCGTGCAGCGGAGCGCCACCGGTGCGCGCGCGGGGCTTGAGCCCGTGCAGCGTAACCGACGCCCGCTGGCCGGGCAGATCGGGTGTGACCGGCTCGTAGCGGTGGCCGCCCGAGCGCACCGATCGCCGTTCGCTTCGCCGCGAGACCACCACGTGGACGCCTTCCTCCAAACGCAGCAACTGAGACAGAGAAAGGCTCAAGCCGCTCGCGATCTTGCCGGCGACCGCAAGCGTCGGGGAGGTCGATCCCCGTTCGACTTGCGACAACATCGGGGCGCTCACCCCGCTGCGGCCCGCCAGGTCCCGCAGCGACAGCCCGCGCGCCTCGCGAAGCGCGCGGATGCGCCGCCCGATCATAGGGACGGGCATGCCGGTGGGCATGGCGGTGGGCTCCGGCGGGAAACCACCCGGACCCGTCTGCGCGGCCGCCGTCATGAGTCGTATGTTATCACGAACGATCGTCTGCCAGAACCTCTTTCCTCCGGGGGGACGAATCGCCTAGACTCTGGCGTGCGGGCTCGTCGGGGGACGGTCCGGCTCCAGGGAGGAGTGCAGCGAACATGGCCGAGTCCGTCGTCGCATTGCTTGATCAGGTCTGGTCGTCGATCGAAGAGCTGTGCGCCGGCTTCACTCCGGCCGACTGGACGAAGGAAACCGAGCTGCCCGGCTGGAGCGTTCAGGATCAGCTCTCGCACCTGTGCGGTATCGAGTCGATGCTGCTCGGCCGCCCGCAGCCCGAGCCGCTCGCCGCGCCGTGGCCGCCGCACGTGCGCAACCCGCTCGGCGCGATGAACGAAGCGCAGGTCGCCGAGCGCCGCGCGTGGCCGCCCGAAGACGTTCTGACCGAGTTCCTCGAACTGACCGCGGAACGGCTCAAGGTGATTGCCGAGATGTCCGCCGATCAGATGGACGCCGAAGTCACCGGCCCGCTCGGCGCCGGCAAGCTCCGCGACTTTCTCAACATCCGGGTCATGGACTCGTTCCTGCACGAGCAGGACATGCGACGCGCCACCGGCACCCCCGGCGCGATGGAAACTGAGGCCGCCTTGTTCGCGGTCGAACGCATGCGTGCCGCCTTGCCCATGGTCGTCGGAAAGAAGGCCGCGGCGCCCGAAGGAAGCACGGTCGCTTTCCGCATCGACGGACCGGCCGGCTTTACCGGCACGGTCACGATGGAAGGCGGTCGCGGCCGCTTCGACCTCGGCGCGCCCTCGAATCCGACGACGATGCTGTGCATGGACGCCGAAGCCTTCCTGATCCTGGCCGGCGGCCGCCGGGCGCCCGGCGGTGTCGGCGTGACCGTCGAGGGGGATTCCGCGCTGGCCGAACGCGTCCTGAACTCGCTGAACGTGCTCTTCTGATGCCGCATCGCATCGGAGTGGTCGCCGGCGACGGAATCGGGCCCGAGGTGATCGCCGAAGGGCTTCGCGCGCTCGACGCGACCATTGCCCCGACCGGCTCCGCGATCGAGCGCGTCGATTTGGATCTGGGCGCCGAGCGGTATCTGCGCACCGGCGACGTGCTGCCCGACGACGCGTTGAAGGCGATCCGCGAATGCGATGCCGTGCTCCTCGGCGCCGTCGGTGACCCGCGGGTGCCGCCCGGCGTGCTCGAGCGCGGCCTGCTACTGAAGCTGCGATTCGACCTGGATCTATACGTCAATCTGCGGCCGGTACGCCTGCTCGACGGGATCGACTCGCCGCTCGCCGGCAAAGGGCCGGCAGAGATCGACATGCTGGTGGTGCGCGAAAACACCGAAGGGCTCTACACCGGCGCCGGCGGCGCGCACATGATCGGCACCGCCGACGAGGTCGCCACGCAAGAATCCATCAACACCCGCCGCGGCGCCGAACGCGTGATCCGCTACGCGTTCGACCGAGCGGAGCGACGGCGTCGAAAGGTCACGATGGTCCACAAGACCAACGTGCTCACTTATGCGGGAGGCCTGTGGACGCGTGCTTTCGAGGCCGTCGCCGCCGATCATCCGGGCGTCGAGACCGACTACGTCCACGTGGACGCCGCCTGCCTGTACTTCGTGACCCAGCCGGAGCGTTTCGACGTGGTCGTCACCGAAAACCTTTTCGGCGACATCCTGACCGATCTCGGCGCCGCAATCGCCGGGGGGATGGGCGTCGCGGCCAGCGGCAACATCGATCCCGAGCGACGCGGACCGAGCATCTTCGAGCCCGTCCACGGATCCGCCCCGGACATCGCAAAGAAAGGCCTGGCCAACCCGCTGGCCTGTATTCTTTCGGTAGCCCTGATGCTCGACCACCTGGGCGAAGCCGACGCGGCCGGCCGGATCGAAACGGCCGTCGCTTCAGTGGTTCGCGACGGTGGCGCCCAGGGACGTTCGACGCGCGAGCTTGGAGATGCGGTCGTCCGGTTGATCGCCGGATAACCGCCACGACGGGCCCGCCACGCCCCAGAAGGGCGCGGACGCGGCCGATGAAATCGAGAACGGAGGACGCCATGCCGGTGACGCCCACGGAAAAGGTCTGGATGGACGGAACACTCGTTCCCTGGAACGAGGCAAAGATTCACATCCTCACGCATTCGCTGCACTACGGCGGCGGGGTTTTCGAAGGGATTCGCGCCTACGAAACCAAGCGCGGCCCTGCGATCTTCCGGCTTACCGAGCACATCGAGCGCCTGTTTCGCTCCGCAAAGATCTTCATGATCGAGATCCCGTTCTCCGAAGAGCAGCTCGTCGAGGCGTGCAAAGAGACCGTCCGCGCCTCGGGCTTGCCATCCTGCTACGTCCGTCCGATCGTCTACATGGGCTACGGCGAGATGGGTCTCAACCCCCTGCTCGCGCCGATCAACGTCGCGGTCGTGGTGTGGCCGTGGGGCGCCTACCTCGGCGACGAAGGCCTCGCCAAGGGCGTGCGGATGATGATCTCGTCGTGGCGGCGCCACGATCCCAATATCATGCCGCCCGCCGCCAAGAGCACCGGCGGCTACGTCAACTCGCAACTCGCCAAGATGGCGGCGATCAAGGCCGGCTACGACGAGGCGATCATGCTCAACTCGCAGGGGCTGGTCGCCGAGGCGACCGGCGAGAACATCTTCATCGTCGTCGACGGCGAACTGGTCACGCCGCCGCTGTCGGCCGGCGCCCTGTCGGGCATCACGCGCGATGCCGTCATGACGATCGCCCGCGACTTGGGGATCACCGTTCGCGAATCCGAGATGGCCCGCACCGACCTGTATCTGGCCGAAGAGATGTTCGTCTCGGGCACCGCCGCCGAAGTCTGCCCCGTTCGCGAGGTCGACGACCGCGTCATCGGAGACGGCCGGCCCGGCCCGATTACCAAGAAGTTGCAGGAGACCTTTTACGCCGCCGTCAAGGGCGAGGTCGAGCAGTACCAGTCGTGGCTCGAGCACGTGAACTGATCCGGTGCCTTCCCCACTGATTCTCTACGACACGACGCTGCGGGACGGCGCGCAACGCGAGGGCATTTCGCTAACGGTCGAGGACAAGCTCAAGATCGCGTCCTGGATCGACCGGCTCGGCGTCGCGTATATCGAAGGCGGCTGGCCGGGTTCGAACCCGAAGGACATGGAGTTCTTCCAGCGCGCCGCCGAGATCGGGATGCGCAGCGCGAAGCTGTCGTGCTTCGGCGCGACCCGCCGGGCCGGCGGCCGGGCCGACGCCGACCAGAACCTGCGTGACATGGTCGCGACCGAAGCGCCCGTCGCGTGTATCGTCGGCAAAGCCAGCCGCGCGCAAGTCGAGCTGGCTCTCGGAGCCACCACCGACGAGAACCGCGCGATGATCGCCGACACGGTCGCGTTCCTCAAAGGCGAAGGGATGGAGGTCTTCTTCGACGCGGAGCACTTTTTCGACGGCTACAAGCAGGACGCGGCCGTTGCGCTCGACGCGCTGAAAGCAGCGATCGGCGCGGGCGCCACCACGGTCGTGTTGTGCGACACCAACGGCGGGGCGATGCCCGGCGAGGTTCGCGACGTCGTTGCGGCCGTGATCGAGCTCGTCGGCGGCTCGACGATCGTCGGCGTGCATTTCCACAACGACACCGATTGCGCGGTCGCGAACTCGATCGCCTCGATCGAGCTCGGCGCCACGCACGTGCAGGGGACGGTGAACGGCATCGGCGAGCGCTGCGGAAACGCCAACCTGCTCAGCATCATCGCCAACTGCGCGCTCAAGCTGAACCTTCGGCCCGTCTCCGGCGAGCAGTTGTTGCAACTGACGGCGGCAAGTCATGCCGTCGCCGAAATCTGCAACGTCAGCCCCGACCCGCATCAGCCGTACGTCGGCGCGAGCGCGTTTGCGACGAAAGCCGGTCTGCACACCAGCGGGCTGTCGAAGATGGCGGGCGCCTACGAACACGTCGATCCCGGTTTGGTCGGCAACGCCCGCCGCCTGCTCGTCAGCGAACTCGCCGGCCGCTCGACGATCGTGATGAAGGGCCGCGAACTCGGGATCGATCTGGAAACCGATCCCGCCACGGCCGTTGCGGTCCTGAATGCCGTGAAGGATCTGGAGCATGTCGGCTACACCTTCGAGGCCGCGGACGCCTCGCTGGAGCTGCTGATCCGGCGCACGACCGGCGACGAGCGCGAGTTCTTCCGGCTGGAATCGTTCCGCGTGTTGATGGAAAAGCGCGCGACCGGCGACGTGGGCACCGAAGCGACCGTGAAGATCTGGTGCCGCGGCGAGCGCCACATCGCCACCGCGGAGGGCAACGGTCCGGTGAATGCGCTCGACGGGGCGCTCCGGCTGGCGCTGACGAAGTTCTATCCGGCGCTCGCCCAGATCGAGCTGACGGACTACAAGGTCCGCATTCTCGACTCGCATCAGCACACCGCCGCGACGACCCGCGTGCTGCTGGAGTCGACCGACGGACGAAAAGAATGGTCCACGATCGGCGTGTCGCCCAACATCATCGAAGCCTCGTGGCAGGCGCTGTGCGATTCGATTGCCTACGGCCTCGTCCACGATGAGACCGGCAATGAGACTGGGGATGAGATGGGGGAGCGCGAGTGAAGATTTGCCGGGTGTCCTACGGCGGGGGCATCTCCTTCGGCGTTATCGAATCGGGTGACGTGGCGGAGCTGGACGGACCGCCGATCGGCGAGCTCCGCTTCAGCGGCAAGCGCGCGCCGCTGTCGGACTGCCGACTGCTGGCGCCGGTGCTGCCCTCGAAGATCGTCGCGATCGGCGTCAACTACCGCGACCACGCCCAGGAGATGGGCCACACCCTGCCGGCCGAGCCGCTCATGTTCCTGAAGCCGGCGACGGCGGTCATCGGTCCCGGCGACGCGATTCAAAAGCCGGCCGTGACGCAGCGACTCGACTACGAGGGGGAATTGGTCGTCGTTGTGGGCGGCTTGGTCCGCAAAGCCGATCGCGCCGCGGCCGCCGAGGCGATCCTCGGCTACACGATCGGCAACGACGTCACCGCTCGCGACTTGCAGGCCTCCGACGGGCAGTGGACGCGCGCGAAGGGCTTCGACTCGTTCGCGCCGATCGGTCCGTGGATCGAGACCGACCTCGATGCCGCCTCGGTCGCGATCGAGACGCGCCTCAACGGCGAGATCCGCCAGTCGTCCAACACCAAGAACCTGATCTTCGACCCGGTCGGGCTGGTGTCCTCCGTGAGCAACGTCATGACGCTGCTCCCCGGCGACTGCATCTTTACCGGCACGCCGGCCGGCGTCGGACCGATGGAGCCCGGCGATCGGGTCGAGGTCGAGATCGAAGGGATCGGCGTGCTTTCGAACACGGTGGCGGCCGGATGACCTCGCCCATCGAGCGTGTTCGCACTCGTTTCGCGCCGGCGCCGTCCGGATCGCTTCACGTCGGCAACGGCCGGACCGCGCTGTTCGCATGGCTGTTCGCGCGTCAGCACGAAGGCGTCTTCGTCCTTCGGATCGAGGACACCGACGCGTCGCGCGCGACCGAAGAGCATATGCACGGTGTCATGGATGTGCTCCGGTGGCTCGGCCTGGACTGGGACGAAGGACCCGACGTCGGCGGCCCCTACGGTCCCTACCGGCAATCCGAGCGCTACGAGCGGTATCGCGAACGCGCCGACGCGATGGTCGCGTCCGGCGCCGCCTACCCGTGCTACTGCTCGCCCGAGGAGCTCGACGAGCGTCGTAAGGCGGCGCTCAAGGCGGGCAAGACGCCCGGCTACGACCGCCGGTGCTTGGATCTGACTCAGGCGCAGCGCGCGGTGTTTGAAGCCGAGGGTCGCGCGCCGGCCGTCCGCTTCCTCGTGCCCGAGGGCGAGACGGTCTTCGAAGACCTGGTGCGCGGCGAGAGCCGCTTCGACCACGCGACGATCTCGGATTTCATCGTGTTGCGCGCCGACCGGTCGCCGACGTACCTGCTCGCGGCCGCGAACGACGACATGGAGATGAAGATGACCCACGTCGTGCGCGGCGAAGACCTGATCACCGCCACTCCCCGGCAGATGATGTTGCTGGCCGCGATGGGCGCGACCGACGTGCCGCGATACGCGCATCTTCCGTTGATCGTCGGCGCGGACCGGCAGCCGCTGTCGAAGCGGCACGGCGTGACCGCGATCGAGCATTACCGCGACAACGGCTTCCTGCCCGAGGCGTTGACCAACTATCTCGCGCTGCTGGGCTGGTCCTACGGCGACGGCGTCACCGAAAAGTTCTCGCGCGACGATCTGGTCAAGCATTTCGCGCTCGAAAACGTGTCGCGAAACCCGGCGGCCTTCGACATTCCCAAACTGACCGCGATCAACGGCGACTACATTCGCGAGATGCGGCCCGATGAGTTCGCGCGGCGCCTGCTGCCGTCCCTCGAGCGCGACGGCCTGACTCCCGACCCCGCGACGCTCGCCGAGATCGTGCCCCTGATCCAAGAGCGGATGCAGCTTCTCACGGAGGCGGCCCCGATGATCCGGTTCTTCTTCACCGACGACATCGAGCCCGACGAGCAGGCGGCCGCATGGCTCGTCCCCGAATACGCTCCTGCCCTGGAGCGGTACGCGGTCGTCCTGGAGGCGCTTCCGGTGTGGGAGACCGAGGCGATCAAAGCCGCGATGTTCGAGGTCCAGGAGGGGCTCGGATTGAAGAAGAAGGCGGCGTTCATGCCGGTTCGCTCGGCCGTGACCGGCGCGAAGATTTCCCCGCCGCTGTTCGAGTCGCTCGCGGTTCTGGGTCGCGAACGCTCGCTCGCGCGCATTAGAGCGGGGCTCGAACGAGCCCGAGCCGGATCGTGATCCCACGTCGATTCGGTTGCCCCGCCGCACCCGCCCCGATAGCATCGGGGGGTTTCCTTGGGGCGTAGCGTAACCCGGCAGCGCGCCTGATTCTGGTTCAGGTAGTCCTGGTTCGAATCCAGGCGCCCCAGCTCGGATTCATCCGAGGAAAGGGCCCCTTCGTCCAGTGGCCTAGGACAGCGGCCTCTCACGCCGCAAACACGGGTTCGAATCCCGTAGGGGTCACCACCCGAAAAGCTCCCGCCTCATGCGGGGGCTTTTCGCTTCCGGGTCGGCCGCAACAGCCGGTTTGCGGCCGCCGGCGGGCGAGGGAACCGGCACGCGGAAGGCGAAGAGACACGAAGACGGCGCCTGGAGGGGACGCCGGCTCCGCAGCAGGTCGCGGAGACCCGCATCACGTTCGAGGGAGAGACTCATGCGCATGCGCTTCGCAGTGGCCGGTCTGGCGGTCGTCGCCGTGCTCGGCGGCGGATCCGCGTTCGCCCAGCATCGACCGAATTATCAGCCGTCTCAGCACTGCGACGGGACCACGCCCGGCGACCCGTTCTCGACCGGCGGCAACAAGGTTCCGTTCAAGACCAAGATCAACACGGCCGACCCGGGCGTGTGCTTCAACCTCATGAACGGCGGGTTCAAGGGTGCCGCCGTCGTGGACTTCCAGGACTCATCGGTCGTGATCGACGGAGACTCGACCAACCACAACACCGTTCGCTGCTTCGACGGCTACGTCGGCGTCCGGATGGCCGGCAGCAGCGGCCCGACGTTGCTCATGAGCCAGGGTGACGACTACGACCCGAGCGCATCGGCGCGCGACGGCGGCAACAACGGACACGCGGCCGGCAGCCCGAACGATCCGTTCGACCCGACGACCGAGTACCCCGAAGTCCAGAACTGCTTCATCGGCGCATAGGGGAAATCGCCTCGACCGCCGCGACGCGACGGGAGTAATCTGCCCGTCGTGATCATCCGGCCGATGGTGGAAGACGACCGCGACGCCTTCGTCGTGCTCCTCCGGCAGTCCTTCAACCAGTCGCCGCCGTACGTCGCGCGGATGCGCGAGGCGCCGATCGATCGGTACCGCGTCGCCGAGATCGACGGAGCGCTCGTCGCCTGCGCCGGCAGCCTGCCCGTCGGACATTATTTCGGCGGAGTCGCGGTCGGGTGCGCCGGCGTCTCCGGCGTCGTGGTCGCGCCGCACGTTCGCGGCGGCCGGATCGCCGAAGCGATCGTCGAATCGATCCTGCGCGAGCAGCGACCGTCGGCGCCGTTGTCGTCGCTGTATCCGGCGACGGTTCCGATCTACCGGCGCCTGGGCTACGAATTCGGCGCGATCCGGTGCACGTACCGCGTTCCGATGCACCGGCTCACTCGCTTCGATGATCCGCTCCCCGTCGAGCCGTGGAACGACGATGCGCTCGACGAGGTCGTGGACGCGCACTGCGCATGGGCCGCCGAGCAGCACGGAGTCATGGAGCGATCGACGGCGTACTGGGAACGGCTTTGCAACCAATTCGGGGACGACCCCGTCTATCGCGTGCTGGTGCGCGAAGACGGACGCGTGACCGGGTCGCTGATCTACCATCAGGAGAACGGCTTCCACATGGACCTGGTGTCTCACGACTTCTTCTGGCGGACCCCGGCGGCCGCTCGCTCGCTCATCACCTTTGTCGCGAGGCACCATTCGCTGGGCCGGGATTTCGTCTGGTCGGGACCGTCCACCGATCCGCTGCTGTTTCACAGCGCCGAGTACAAGATCCGCGAAAAGGAGCGATGGCACCTGATGCTGCGTCTGCTCGACGTGCCGGCAGCCATCGCGGCTCGCGGCTATGCCGCCGCCATCGACGCGGCCGTCACCGTCGAGGTTCGCGACGAGCTGTTCCCAGAGAACGCCGGGCCGTGGCGCATCGCCGTCACCGGCGGAAAGGCGGAAGTCGAGCCCGCGCAGCAAGCGGAGATCGCCGTCGGCGTCGGAACGCTCGCTTCGCTCTACAGCGGCCTGATCACGCCCGCCGACGCTCGCCGGTCGGGCCTGTTGGACGGTTCTGCCGGGGCCGCGGACCGCTTGGCCGCGGTCTTCACCGGGCCGGCTCCGTGGACCCCCGACTTCTTCTGACCGAGCCCGGCGAAAAAACCCTAGGATTTTCGGGGTTTTTTGCCCCCGGCTTCTTTGACTCTTTCCGCCTGGTCCTCTATCGTTGCGCGCGATTCAGGGAAAACAGCGGTTTTCGAGGCCCGCGGCCCGGCATCCGACGGGGGCCCCGACTTCACGGGAGGTGGTTCGTTGAATAGGGCGCAGTTGCTCAAGACGGTCGCAGAGAAGACGGAGATGTCGAAGAAAGACGTCGAAGCCGTCTACGATCATGCCATCCGCGCGATTCAGGACGCGGTCAGGAAGGGCGAGCGCGTCGGTCTGACGGGCTTCGGCAACTTCACGCAGAAGGTTCGCAAGGGACGGAAGGCGGGCCTGGTCCGCAACCCGTTCACCGGCGAAATGGTGAAGGCGGCCGCACGCCCGGCACAGAAGCTCCCCAAGTTCACGCCGGCGAAGCTGTTCAAAGAGTATGTGAGCGGCGCCGTCAAGGCGCTTCCCGCCGTCGGCGGCGCCAAGAAGGCGGCTCCGAAGAAGGGCGCGAAGAAGTCGGCGGCCAAGAAGAAGACGGCCGCGCGCAAGCCCGCCAAGAAGTCGGCGGCCAAGAAGCGGCGCTAAGAGTCCGAACGAGCGACGAGGGCGGAAGATCCCGCCCTCGTTCGCGTTTTCGCCGCCCTCACCCGTTATCCGCCGGCGGCAGGCCATCCAAGAAGGCGCGGATGATCGGCGTGACCTCTGCCGGTTTCTCGTGCGGGCTCGCGTGGCCGGCACCTTCGATCCGGTGCAGCGGCGCGTTCAGCGCCGCCGCCAGCTCTTCGGCTCGCTCCATCGGGATCGACAGGTCCTCGGTTCCGTGGATGACCACGGCGGGCGCGGAGATCTCGCCGAGCCGGTCCTGGATGGACGGCCGGTCGAACACCGCGCGGGCGATCGCCTCGAAGCGCGGCGGGTCGCCGCCCTGAAGCTTCTTGCGCCACGCATCCGCGGCCGGCGTGGCGGCGAACGGCTCGGAGAACAGCAGCATGAGCAGGATTCCTGCGAGATCCTCCGAGATGCCGTCGGTCAGCGCCACCTGAAGGAACGCCTCGTACTGTGCGACTTTCTCGGGATCTTCGGGGCCGGCGGACGTGTCGGCCAGGATCAGCCCGCGGGTCGCCGCCGGCCGGGAAAGCGCGCACCGGATCGAGGTCCAGCCGCCCATCGACTGCCCGCCGAAGACGGCGCTCCGGACGCCGATGCCGTCGAGCAGCGCCCACACATCGGCGGCGCAGTCGTCGAAGGTGACGCCGACCGGGACGGGATCGCTGTCCCCATGCCCCGGCGCTTCGACGGTCACGACCCGATACGCGTCGCGCAACGCCTCGACGTTGGGATCCCACAATGACCGGTCCATCAAAAGACCGTGCAGCAAGACGACGGCGGGACCCGCGCCTTCGTCGCCGTAGGAGATGCTGCGCCCGTTGCGATCGAAGGTCGCCATGTCCTCACCCTTTCCGAATTGTCGCCGGTCCCGAAGGCGCCGCAGGCGCTACATCGTGACGATCTGCAGTTCGCGGACCTTCTGACGCGGTGGATCCCCGACAAGGAGGTAATTCACGCGCTGCCCCAAGCGCAGCTCGCGAAGACCGCTGCCGCGAAACGACTCGAGATCGAAGAACAGCTCGTTCTTCGCGTCGTCGATGATGACGCCCGAGCGGGTTTCCACGTCGTAGGACTTGATCGTGCCCTGCCCCATGTTCCTGCGTTCCTTTCGAAGCGGCTGCCTCGGCTGCGTTGCCGGGCGCGCCGCAACGATACCCGACGAGCCGCGCCCGGCGACAACCGCGGGCGTCCGGCCTACCACGAGGCGATGCGGTCGGGGAACCCCAGATCGGTGAGCGCGCCGCGCGTGTTCGAGCCGATGGAGGCATCCCAGGCGTCCTTCAGATGTGACGGAAGATCCACGTCGAAGGCAAGGCCGGGGCGGTGGACGACTTCCACGGCAATGCCGCCCGCTTCTGCTGCCGCACGGTGATGCCGCGCGCTGGCCTCGCCGAAGATCAGGGGGATCGCGTCGGGCGGACGCCGCCACAGCGCATTGGTGCCGGTGCCGGACGCATCGGTGGCGACGAGCACGCCGTCGAACCCGGTCATGGCGCGTACGTCGTCGGGTGTGCACGCCGGCAGGTCGCTCGCCACGATCAGCACGCCGTCGTCTTCGAGCGGGATCGCCGCCTCCAGGGAGGCGTTCAGGCCGGCGGCCGGGGACGGATCCCGGACGACGCCGGCGCCGAAGATGCGCGCGATGGCGCCGGCGTCGGTGTCGCTCGCCACGACCAGAACCCGCCCGCAGTCCGCCTCGACCGCGGCCGAGCAGACGTCGGCGAGCATCGCCAGGCACAAGGTCCGTCGTTCGTCCGGGGTAAGGACCGTAGCCAGTCGCGCTTTTGCTCGCGCGAGCGGCTTTGCGGGGACGACAACGAGAGCCATGAGGGTCGCGGCTAGAATAGGGCCGATGCCGACTGGGAGGTAATCCAGACGTGGAACCCGCGTATTCGCTGGTCG
This sequence comes from Actinomycetota bacterium, assembly GCA_036398095.1. Classification (GTDB taxonomy): domain Bacteria; phylum Actinomycetota; class AC-67; order AC-67; family AC-67; genus DASWHR01. The sequence continues at coordinate 1,119 of DASWHR010000038.1, read as the reverse complement.
TGTGGACCATCCGTCCGCTGTTTCGTCTGCTGTTCCGCTGGCGAATGACCGGCCTGGAGCGCATTCCGCGACGAGGCGCCGCGATCTTCGCGTGCAACCACATCTCCTACATGGATCCGCTCGCACAAGGCTACGCGCTGGTCCAAAGACGCATCGACCACATTCGCTACTTCGCGAAGGCAGAGCTGTGGAAGAACCCGTTGCTGCGACTCATCCTTCGCAGCGCGAAGCAGATTCCCGTCGAGCGCGGTTCGGGTGAGGCCGGTCCCGTCGACGGAGCACTGCAGGCGCTGGCGCGCGGTGACGGCGTCGTGATCTACCCCGAAGCCACGATCACAACCAATCTCGACCTGTCGCCGATGCGCGGAAAGACGGGCGTTGCCCGCGTGGCGATCGCATCGGAGGCGCCGGTCGTTCCGGTCGCGGTATGGGGATCGCATTGGGTCTCTCCCAAGGGTCGCGTGCGCAAGCGCCGCCTGCTGCGAACCGTCTTCGTTGCGATCGGCGAGCCGATGTCCTTCGCCGGCATGCGCGGCCGCGAGGAGGATCCGCAGACGCTGCGCGAGGTGACCGACCGGATCATGAGCGAACTCGAGCGGCTCGTCCGGGAGCTGCAAAAGGACTATCCCGGCGGCGCCGCCGTGCCTCCGCTGCTGCCCCCGCGCGAGAAGGCCGCATGAGCCGGCGCGGGCACCTGGCCGTGATCGGCGCCGGCTCGTGGGGCACGGCGTTCGCGACCGTGCTTGCTCGCAATCATCTGCCGACCGTGTTGTGGGCGCGCCGGGCCGAGCTGGCGCGCGAGATCAACAGCCGCCACCGCAACGAGGCCTATCTGCCGGGGATCGACCTGCCGACGACGCTGCGCGCCACGAGCGACCTGGACGAGGCTGCCGGACGCGCCTCCACGCTGATCGTGGCCGTCCCCAGCCACGCGTTCCGTGAGAAGCTCAAAGAGATGGGTCCGCTGATCGCGCCCGACGCGACGGTGGTGCATCTGACCAAAGGCGTCGAGCCGGACACGCTGATGCGCATGAGCGAGGTGATCGCCGAGGCCGCCGGGATCGAGCCGGGGCGCACGGGCGTGGTATCCGGACCGAATCTGGCCAAGGAAGTGGCGCG
>DASWHR010000037.1:0-9965 GCA_036398095.1 Actinomycetota bacterium | reverse complement strand
CGATCGGCAGGAACTTCCTCGGCCTGCCCGGCGACGCCGCGCCGCCCGAGCTTCGCGCTGCCGCGCTGCAGATCACCGCCGGCGGCTCGACGCTGTTTCGCAAGGCCGTTGCGATCCAGAATCATCTGCGCACTTTCGAATACGACGATCAGGTCGCCGACGGCCACTCCTACCGGACCATGAGCCAGTTCCTGCTGCAGGTCCGGCGCGGCTACTGCGAGCAATTCTCCGCGACGATGGCGGTCCTGGCCCGAATCATCGGGATCCCCTCGCGGGTCGCGATCGGCTTCGCGGCCGGCGAGGCGATCGGGGCCGACGAGTATCAGGTCACCACCAAGCACTCGCACGCCTGGGTCGAGCTGTACTTCCCCGGGCACGGATGGCTCGCCTTCGAACCGACCCCGCGCAGCGAGGTCACGATCACGCCGTCCTACACCACGCCGCAGGCGCTCAACCCGACGGCCGAGCCGACGACGACGGCGCAGCCGACGACCGATCCGACCGGCTCGGCGTCCCCGACGACCATCGACCCGGACGACCCGGGCGCCGAGGATCCTTTCGGCGACCTGGCCGCCACGCCGGCCAACCGCCGGCCGCTCTGGCTAGCGCTGGCGGCGATCGTCGGCCTGATCGTCGGGTTGCCCGGCGGCGCGGCCCTCAAGCGGACGCTTCGGCGGCGGCGGGCGCGCACCGGCCGCGAGGAAACGGTGGCGCACTACATGGACTTCCTCGATTGGTGCGCGGCCGCGCGCCTGCCGAAGCGCCCGGGCGAGACGCCGAGCGAGTACGCGGCACGCCTGGCGGCGCAGGCCGCCCCGGCCGAGCGGCCGCTGCGAGACCTCGCCGCCGTCACCGAACGGACGCTTTGGGCCCCGCTTGCTTCCCCGGCCGGCGAGGGCGAACGCGCCGCCGAACTGGGAAAGCAAGCCAGACACGCGGTCGCCGCGACCCTGCCCCCGGTGTCGCGGCTGCTGTCGCTGGCCGGCTGGGGCTGGTGGAAGACCCAGTAGACCTAGCGAGCCGCGCGGCGACGGCGGGGGGACAGCTCGCCACGCAGGTCGGTCTCGGCGGCTTTGATCGTACGGATGAACTGCTCGCGGTCCCGCACGAACTCGGTCACGCCATCGTCGACGTCGCGCGCGATCTTGTCGATCGCCACGAAGAAAGCCATCTGACCCTTGCGGAGCGCGTCCACGAACTCGTCATCGGCTTTGGAGACCTTGAAGATGGTCTTGCCGTCGGTGACCAGCTTGATGCTGGAAAGATGATCCTCGAGCGCGTGCGCGTCGCGGAGGTATTCGTAGGCGCGGCGCACTCGCTGGAGGGACATCCCTTCGTCGAGCAGCGACTTGACGACCTTGAGCGAGACCAGGTCCCGGAACGAGTAGAGCCGGCGAACACCCGGCCGTCCCCCCGTGGGTTGGATCGACGGCTTGACGAGCCCGATCTTATCCCAATAGCGAAGCTGGTTTCCGGTGCAGCCCGTGAATCGCGATGCTTGGAGCGCGGTAAAGCCTTCCATCATTCGAGGACTCCGTAACTTCTGCAACGGGTGAGCGGCGCGGGGGAAGGCGCGAGGTTCCATTTCTAATTCACCGGGCGACTCTCCTGCAAGGTGTACGCCCATGTTTTCCAAAAAAATATCGCGCCGACCACCTTCGGCGCGTTGATGTATCGACAATCGCAGACGTTACTCGTCTTTTTCGAAGCGTTTCTTCCAACGATCTTCCATCTTGTCGAACCACGTTCCACGTTGGGTCTGATCGACGCTGACGGCGCGCTTGTGTCCGATCGCCTTCACGGTCGACGCGATCACCACGGCCGAGGCGACCATCACCCCGAACGCGACGATACCGAGGATGAAGAATGCGTCGGGAAAAAGCAAACCGGCGACGAGAAGCGCGAGTCCGGCAGCGAATCCCCCGATCGCGCGACGCAGGCGTCGAAGCGACTGACCGTGCGGCGTGGACGACTTCACTCCGCGCGCGAACTTCGGATCCTCGTCGACGAGCCGACGCTCGATTTCGTCGAGGATTCTCTGTTCGTGTTCGGATAGCGGCATAATCGCGTCGTCCTCGTCGGGGCTCGATCGAATTATACGGGCGGGGCTTCGAGCCGGACAACAGGTCTTTCGTCACCGATCGCTATCTTCCCTGGTACGCGGGGGCTCGCTTCTCGAAACCTGCCGTCACCGCTTCCCGAAAGTCGGCCGACGCGAGCAGTGTCCGCTGCGCTTCGGCCTCGCGATTCAATCCATCGGCGACGGATCGATCAAGCGCCGACCCGGTCAGGCGTTTTGCGGCTTCCAGCGCGAGCGGCGGGCCGGCGGCGAGCGACGCGGCCAGCGCCATTGCCTCGTCCCGCAATGACGCCGGCTCGCAGGTGCGGTTGACCAGCCCCCACCGGTCGGCCTCTTCGGCGGTGACATTTCGTCCGGTGAGCACCATCTCCTTGGCGCGTCCGAGCCCGATCAGCCTGGGCAGGCGCTGGGTGGCGCCGAGGTCGGGGATGATCCCCCATCGAACCTCGGCTGCCGACAGGACCGCGTCGGTCGCGGCGATCCGCAGGTCGCATGCGATGGCGAGTTGAAGGGCGCCGCCGAGCACGTGCCCGTGAAGCGCCGCAACCGTCGGTTTCGGGCATTCTTCGTAAACGGTGAACGCTCGCTGGAGTGCGCCGATGTCGATCTGCGGGACGCCCCCTTCGGATGCCTGCTTCCCGAACAGCGAGATGTCCAGCCCGCTCGAAAACGAGCGGCCCTCGCCGCGGACCAGCACGGCCCGGACCTTCGGATCGGCGGCGGCGCGCCGGCCGTGCTCGGTGAGCAGACGGAACACGTCGGCATCCATGGCGTTGAGCCGGTCGGCGCGATTGAGCGTGACGACGGCCACGCGATTATCGACCGTGTAGAGAACTTTGTCGTCGGACATGGCGTCCCTCCCTGCCGGCCAGCCTATCGCGATGGAGGCGGCGGCCGCCGCGCGCGCACCGGCTTGCGGTCGGCCAGCGCCGCTCGCTCGACCGCGCCGGATCCGAACCGCTTGCGAAGACGGTCGGCGGCGCCGTCGGCGGCACGCCACCGGTCGGGCCGCTCCTCGCCCAGGCTGAGCTGCGCGGCGCCGTCCCCGTCGACGAGCGAGGAGACCGAGATGCCGAGCAACCGGATCCGCGGCCGCTCGAAAGCGGCGGCGCGATACAGGTCGCGGGCGGTTTCGTAGAGGACGTCGGCAACGTTGGTGGGGGCGTCGATGGTGCGAGCGCGCGTGATCGTCTTGAAGGTCGAGAAGCGGACCTTGATCGTGATGGTCCGGCCGGCAACGCCGTCGGCTCGCAGGCGCCGGCCGACGCGCTCGGACAGGCGCAGCAGCTCGCGGCGGACGTCGGCGGGATCGTCCAGGTCGCGCTCGTAGGTTTCTTCGGCGCCGACCTGCTTTGCCGGCTCGCGCGCGACGACCGCCCGGTCGTCGATGCCGTCGGCGAGGCTGCGAAGGTGGGTGGCTGCGTTCGATCCGAGCGCCCGCTCGAGTGCGCCTTTGGGCAGGGCGCGCAGTTCGGCGACGGTACGCGCGCCGAGGCGCCGAAGGGCGGTGGCCGTGACCTCACCGACGCCCCAGAGGTCCTCGACGTCGAGCGGATCCAGGAAGGCGCGGATCGCGCCGGCGCGCACGGTCAGCACGCCGTCGGGCTTGGCCTTGCCCGAGGCGAGCTTGGCGAGGAACTTGTTCGGCGCGACCCCGACCGAGCACGGCAGCCGGCGATCGTCGCGGACGCGGGCACGAATCGCGTGCGCGATCGAGATGGGCGAGCCGAACAATCGCTCGGCGCCGCCGACGTCCAGGAAGGCCTCGTCGAGCGAGATCGGCTCGACCGACGGCGTGAAGGTGCGGAAGATCTCGAAGACCGCATCGGACTCGGCTTTGTATCGGTCGAAATCGGGCGGGACGAAGACCAGTTCGGGACAGAGCCTGCGCGCCTGGACGCTCGGCATCGCCGAATGCACCCCGTAGGCGCGCGCTTCGTAGGAGGCGGCGGCGACCACGCCACGGGGGCCGGCGCTGCCGACGGCGAGCGGGATGCCGGCCAGCGTCGGATCGTCGCGGGCCTCGACCGAGGCATAGAAGGCGTCCATGTCCACGTGCAGGATCGACTCGGCCGCGCTCATCTCGCTCATCTTCTCACGCGCCGGTTCTCATGCGCCGGCCGATCCGCCGCTGGAGTGCCACAGCTTGCGCGGCGCTTCGGCCGGCTGAGCCGGCATCGGCAAGACCATCTGACCCGGATGCTTGACCGGCGGCGCCTTCTTTCCCCGATTGCGGAGCCGTTCGCGTTCGGCGGCTTCGATCTCGGCGACGCCTTCGGTCCAGAGTGCTTCGAGATCGAGCGAGCCCTCGCGGTATTGCTTGGCGAGCCCGCCCAGGTCCCAGGCGCGTTCGACGTTGATCGACACGCCGCGCGCACCGGTCCGGTGCACGGTGCCACGCACCACGATCAGATACGAGTGGAACACCGTCCAGGCGCAGTGCTCTTGCACGGACTCGAACACGGTCGCGTCCACCAGGCCGGTCCCGTCGTCGAGGGTCAAGAAGATGATCCGCTGACCCGACCGGACGGCCGGCGTCTGCGAGGCGACCTTGACGCCGGCGATCATGACTCGCTGGCGCTGCCGGGTGCGGCGCAGCCCTTCGCTGCGGGTGACGCGCAGCGCGCCGAGTACCGGCTCGTAGAACGAGATGACGTGGCGGGTGACGTCCATGCCGGTGACTTCCAGCTCGGCGCGGACCTGCTCGGCTTCGCTGTAGGGACGAAGCCCGTAGACCGGCGCCGGCTCGGCGACCAACAGATCCGTCTGGGCCCGCTCGGGTTTGGGCATCTTCTTCTCCCACAGGTCCTTGACGCGCAACAGCAGGTCGCGGCGGCCGCCGAACGCGTCGCACGCGCCGGCATGGATCAGGTTCTCGGCGGTGGGGCGCGACAGACGCGTGCGCCGGCACAGGGTGCCCAGATCGGCGAATGGTCCGCCGGCCGCGCGCGCGGACAGGATCGAGTCGATCTCGGCTTTGCCGATCCCGTCGACGTGCATCAGCCCGATCCGAACGCCGCCGGCCTCGACGGTGTATTCGCGCATCGAGACGTTGACGTCCACGTTGAAGAGCGGCACGCCTTCGTGGCGGGCGTCGTCGATGATCGCGCGCCGCGGATACATGCCCGGCTCGTGGGTGAGCACGCCGGCGTAGAACGCGGCCGGATGATGCGCCTTGAGCCAAACCGACTGATAGGTGGGAACGGCGAACGCGGCGGCGTGCGCCTTGCAGAACCCGAACGCGGCGAAGGACGAGACTTCTTTCCAGACCGCCTCGGTGTCGCGGTCGCGCCAGCCGCGAGCGCGCGCGGCGCTGAAGAACCAGTCCCTGATCGCGGGCAGGCGCTCGGGATCGGACAGCTCGCGGCGGATCTGGTCGGCCTTGCCCAGATCCACGCCGGTCGCGACCGCAATCGCGCGCATCACCTGCTCGTGGTAGACGATCACGCCGAAGGACTCGAGCAGGAACGGCCGCATCGCCGGATGCGCGTAGATCGGGTTGGCGAAGCCGTGCCGCCGGTTCAGGTAGGGACCGATCATGTCGGACTGGACCGGGCCGGGCCGGAACAGCGAGATGTCGATGATCAAGTCTTTCCAGCGGTCGGGCTGGAACTTGGCGAGCAGCTCGCGCTGGCCGGGCGATTCGATCTGAAAGCAGCCGAGCGTGCGGGAGGCGCGGACCAGCTCGAAGGTTTTGTCGTCGTCGCGCGGGATCGCGTCCAGGTCCACGTCCTGTCCCGAGGTGCGCTTGATCTCGCCGAGCGCGTGCGTCATCGTCGAAAGCATCCGGATGCCGATCACGTCCAGCTTCAAAAGGCCGAGCGCTTCGACGTCGTCCTTGTCGAACTGGACCATCCGGAAGCCGGCGGCGCTTCGCTCCAGCGGCGAGCGCGTGGTCAGGTCGTCGGGCGCGATCAGGATCCCGGACGGGTGCAGCGCCAGATGCCGCGGGAAGCCGGCGAGCCGCTCGGCCACGGCGAAGATCAGATCGAGCTGCCCGCGCGCGAGCGAGGTGCGCTTCAGCTCGGGCAGATGCTCCAGCGATTCGCGGATCCGGGCGGCGCCGATCTGCGAGAAGGCTTTCGCGACGATGTCCACCTCGCCGTCGGGAAAGCCGAGCGCCTTGCCGACCTCGCGGATCGCGCCGCGCGCTTTGTAGGTGTCCACCATCGCGACGCACGTGACCCGGTCGCGCGGGAAAGCTTTGAGGATGTCGTCGTAGACCTCTTCGCGGCGGGCTGATTCGACGTCGATGTCGATGTCGGGCAGCTCGGTGCGATACGGGTTGACGAAGCGTTCGAACAGCAGGTCGTGCTCGATCGGGTTCACTTCGCCGACGCCGGTCAGGTAGATGATCAGGCTGCCGGCCGCCGAGCCGCGGCACTGGCACCGGATCCCTTTGCGCTTCATGCCGGCCACGATGTCGGCGACGGTCAGGAAGTAGCCGGCGAAGCCGAGTCGCGCGGTCAGCGCCAGCTCGGCGTCGAGCCGCTCGCGCGTCGTCCGGTCGCTTGCGTCCATGCCGCGCCGCGCGAGTCCTTCGAAGCATCGTTTCGCGAGCAGTTCGTTGGTCGAGCGGCCGTTCGCGGCGGTGTACTCGGGCAGGTGAAGCTGGCCGAGCCCGATGTCCACCGTGCACTCGTCGGCGATGCGGGCGGCATTGTCGAGCAGGTCGGTGCGGCCGCGCGCGAGCAGGCTCATCTCCAGTGGCGATTTGAGCGTGGCTTCGTAGTTGGTCGCCTCGCGCGCATGTTGCGAGATCGGGACGAGCTTTCGGATCGCGTCGAGCACGTCGGGCAGGAACGCGTCGGCCGGCGTGGCGGCGCGCGCGCCGTTGGTCAGGACCGCTCTGGCGTCGATCTCATCGGCCAGGCGCAGCGCGTCCTGCATGCGCAGCGCCGAGTCGGGCTCAAGCAGGTTGCGGGTCTCGATCACCAGGCGGCGCCCGAACGCTTCGCGCCAGCGGCGCGCGGTTCGCGCCGCTTCGTCGAAGCGGCGGCGGCGAAGCAGCGCCTGCGCGTCGCTTTCGGGACCGAGGAGAAGGAACATGCCGTCCGCGCGCTGCAGGACGTCGTCGATCGTCGCGCACGGATCGCCGCGCTCGCCATTGTTGTGCGCCGCGGTGAGCAGCCGGCACAGGTTCGTATAGCCGCCGTCGTTCGCCGCGAGCAGCGTGAGCACGAACCGCTCCCCCGCGTCGTCGCCGGCCACCGTCAGCCGCGTTCCGTAGATCGGCTTGACGCCGCGAGACGCGCAGGCCTGCGCGAAGCGCACCGCGCCGTAGAGGCCGTTCGTGTCGGTGATCGCGACCGCGTCCATGCCCAGCGCCGCCGTGCGCGCCACCAGCTCCTCCGGCCGGATCGCCCCCTCGCGCAGCGAATAGACCGTCCGCACCGACAGGTGCGCGAACCTGTGCGATTCAAGAATTCCTACCATGGTATGATTGTGTTCATGGCCAAGGGCGAAGGGTTCGACAAGCTCTCGGTGAGCATTCCGAAGCGGCTCGCGCGCGAGGTTCGCCGGCATGCCGGCGATCGCGGGCTTTCCGCATTCGCGGCTCGAGCGATGCGGCACGAGATCGAACGCGATCAACTCGGGATGTTCCTCGCGGATTTGGAAGACAAGATCGGTCCGGTCGATGAGCGAGAGGTTTCCGAGATCGATTCGCTGTGGCCCGATTCCTGATTCTCGATTCCGAGGCGCTCAGCGCGCTCGCGCGAGGATCGCGCCGCTCCGCCGAGCTTCGCCGTGCACAAGTGGTTCTGACATCGGCCCATCGAATGGGCGCGCTCGTTCGCGTGCCGGCTGCCGTGCTGGTGGAGGTATATCGAGGGCGAAAGGACGATGCGGCCGTCGATTTCGCCATCAAGCGAATCGGCCGGGTCGTTCCCGCCGGACAATCCATCGCCAAGCTCGCCGGCCGTCTGCTGGCCCGGCACCGTCTGGATTCGGCGCACGCCGTGGACGCATTGGTCGTCGCGACGGCCATCCGGCTGGGAGGCGGACTCATCGCCACCCACGACCCCGACGATCTGGGCCGCCTTGCGACCGAATATCCCAACGTCAAGACACTCGCGATCTGAATGCGCACGATCAATCAGTCCCAGATCCGCAGCAACGTCCACGTGCCTTTGCGGAGGTCGCGGCTGAGTTCGTAGGTGCCGGCGATGGGCGCGCGGATGCGGCGGCGGCCGGCGGGATGATGCCCGCCCGAGCGCGCCGCGAACAGCGCGGTCGCCGTCGTCACGCCCGCAAGACGGCCCGCCGGCGTTTCAGCTGAAACGCTTCGCCGGGCCGCGATCGGCGTTTCAGCTGAAACGCGTTCCGGGACCTGCGGGTGGTCGGGGAAGGCATCGACCCGCAGGATCTCTTTGGACTCGCCGCGCGCCCACGGCTGCGCGGTGTCGGCGGCGCTCTCCCACCAGCCGCCGGCCTCGCGCCAGCGCGAGAGCACGCGGCGCACCCGGTAGCGCCGGCCGCGCCACCAGAACGCCTCGATTCCGGCGTCGATAGTCAGTTCCACATCGGCCGGCTCGTCGTATCGCTTCGCCATCGTTCCCCAGGCTTTCCGGCCGCTCACCCGCATCCGACCCGCGGGCATCGGCCCATCCCCCTCACCCAAACCAACATCGAACATCTGTTCGAGTGAGAAAGACACGGTACGCCCGCGGTCCACCCGTCGTCAAGAGCATGACCGATGCCACCGACAACAACGTCTGCGAGCCGGGACGACCGGCAGTAGGATCGGTCCCCCATGAGCCCACCGATGGATCGACGCGAGTTTCTTGCGGCCGGCGGAGCCGCGATGCTCGGCCTGGTTGCGGCCGCCTGCACCGGCGGCGACAAGAAAGCTGATCCCGGTCCCGGCCCGACCGGCAACACGATGAACGAGCTGATCGCCGGCAAGCAGAACACGCTCAGCGTCGTGTCGGTCCAACCGAACTTGGCGCGGCCCGGCGATCGCCTCTCGCTGGCGCTGCTCCCCACCGGATCCAGCGGGGCCGAGACCTATAAGGGCGGAACCGCGCGCGCCTGGGTCGCGCCGTCGGAGACCGCGCCCGTTCAGGGTCCGATCGATCTGACGTATCACGGCCAAGGATTCGACCGCGGCGTCTACGTCGGACGCGCAACCTTCGACACCGAAGGCCAGTGGCTCGTCTACGTCGAGGCGCGACCCGACGGGACGGACAAGGCCGTGCAGGGCGGCTCGACGCTGGTCGTCGGAAACGTGCCGGCCCAGCCGGGCAAGGAGCCGCAGCCGGTCCCCGGAGACAAGGCGATCTCCACCCCAACCCCCACGACCGACAACGCGCGCGGCGTGAACCCGATCTGCACGCGGGTCAACGATGCCGGCACCCGCGAGCCCTGCACGATGCACGCGATCTCGCTGGACGCGGCGCTCAAGAACGGCAAGCCCACCGTCCTGGTGATCGGAACGCCCGCGTTTTGCACGTCGCGCTTCTGCGGGCCGATTGTGGATCAGCTCATGATCGTGCAGAAAGATCTGGGCGCGCAGGCGAACTTCGTTCACATCGAGCAGTACGTAGACGACAAAGACGCGCCGGCGACCGGCAAACTTGCGCCGGCCGCCGCCGCCTACCGACTCGAAGCCGAGCCGGTCGTCTACTACATCAAGCCCGATACCACGATCGTCGAGTGGACGATCGGCGCCTCCGACGCGCCCGAGATGCGCGCCCTCACGCAGTCCCTGCTTTCGTAGCGCGTCGCGCGATCGCGATGGCGGCGCTGCCGAGCGCGGCGCCGATCAGCCACCATGCCCACGAGCCGTCGCGAGCGTCGCCCCCGGTCAGGTCTACGGGCTGGATGCCGCCGACACCGAGCGCGGCGATGTCGTAGGTGATGGTCGGCGACGGCGCTTGCAGCT
>DASWHR010000036.1:0-9731 GCA_036398095.1 Actinomycetota bacterium | reverse complement strand
GCAAGACCGGCGTCGAGTACGTCGAGTTGACCGTCGCGATCGATGGACTGTCGGTGCTCGTCAACCCGAAGAACACCTGGGCGGCGTGCCTGACGACCGACGAGCTCAAGAAGATTTGGGAGCCGGCGGCGCAAGGAAAGGTCACGAACTGGAGCCAGGTTCGCGCCGGCTTCCCCAGCCGTCCGCTCACGCTCTATGGACCCGGAACGGACTCGGGAACGTTCGACTACTTCACCGACGAGATCAACGGCGGAGAAGGCGTAAGCCGGTCGGACTACACCGCGAGCGAGGACGACAACGTGCTCGTGCAAGGCATCGCCGGCGATGAGAACGCGATCGGCTACTTCGGGTTCGCCTACTACGAGGAAAACACCGACAAGCTCAAGCTGGCCGGCGTGGACCCGGGGTCGGGTTGCGTCGAGCCGTCGCGAGAGACGATTAACTCGGGCAGCTACAAGCCGCTTTCCCGCCCGATCTTCATCTACGTGGCCAAGAAGGCGCTGGGCAAGCCAGAGGTGAAGGCGTTCGTCGACTATTACCTCGAGAACGTCAACACGCTTGTGCCCGATGTCGGGTATATCGAGATGCCCGATGCCATGCTGGCGGAGCAAAAGAGCGCGTGGGACGCGTTCAAGGCCTAACCGGCCCCGGCTGTTGCGGCAGGCGGCGGGACCGGTAGCATTCGCGCGGTGAGGAGGAGCGTGGCCGTTCCGGAAGACGCAGTTTCACTGACGCGCAAGCGATCGCGCGCCGGTGAGTCGGCGATCAAGGCTGCGCTCCTTTTCTGCGCGAGTGTGGTTCTGGCGACCACGCTGGGCATCGTCGCGTCGCTCGCGTTCGAGGCAATCGAGTTTTTCCGCGCGGTTCCGTTCAAGGAGTTCCTCACGGGTTCCTCGTGGGCTCCGACGTTCAAGCCCGCGCGGTTCGGCGTGCTTCCCCTGGTCTCGGCCACGTTCGTCATCACGATCATCGGCGCGATCATCGCCTTCCCGCTCGGATTGGGAGCGGCGATCTACCTATCGGAGTTCGCCGGCGATCGCGTGCGCAAGACCGTCAAGCCGATCCTGGAGATCCTGGCCGGCGTTCCCACCGTGGTCTTGGGGTACTTCGCGTTGACGTTCATCACACCGACCATCTTGCAGACGATCGTTCCCGGCACCAAGGTCTTCAACGCGCTCGCTGCCGGCGTGGCCGTCGGCATCATGATCATCCCGATGGTCGCGTCGATCTCGGAGGACGCGATGCGGGCCGTGCCGCACTCGTTGCGGCAGGGCGCCTTCGCGATGGGCGCAACGCGACGAACCGTCGCCGCGAAAGTGGTTGTTCCCGCGGCCCTGTCGGGGATCGCGGCCGCGTTCATCCTCGCGCTGTCGCGAGCGATCGGCGAAACCATGATCGTGACGATCGCGGCGGGGCAGATCCCGAATCTGTCCGGCGACGTTCGCGAGCCGATGCAGACGATGACCGCCTACATCGTTCAGGTCTCGCTCGGAGACACCCCGGCCGGATCGATCGCCTACAAGACCATCTTCGCGCTCGGCACGACGCTGTTTTTGATCACGCTCGGCTTGAACATCTTGTCGCACCGCATCGTGAGGCGATTCCGGGAGAAGTACGAATGACGGTGCTGGATCGTCCGGTGACGATGCCGCCTTTGGCGACCGGGAAGCGCGCCGAGCGGTCGCTGCGCGCCGTCATGTTCCAAGCGGTGCTGCTGTTCGCGTTGCTGGTCGGATTGCTGACTCTGCTGGTGCTGCTCGTTGACGTGTTCCGCGACGGAGCCGGGCGGCTGTCGGGAGATTTCATCAGCAGCCTGGATTCGCGCTTCGCGGCGCGGGCCGGAATCATGCCGGCGCTCGTCGGGACGCTGTGGTTGATGGGGCTCGTCGCGGCGATCTCGTTCCCGCTCGGCGTCGGCGCCGCGGTGTATCTAGAGGAGTTCGCGCCGAAGAACAAGTTCACATCCTTCATCGAAGTCAATATCGCCAACCTCGCCGGCGTCCCATCCATCGTCTACGGCTTGCTCGGCCTGGCGGCCTTCGTGCGGTTCATGCACATGGGTCGCACCATCCTGGCCGGCGCGTTGACGCTCGTTCTTTTGATCTTGCCGGTGATCATCGTCTCCGCGCGGGAATCGCTGCGGGCCGTCCCCGATTCGATCCGGCACGGGGCCGTCGCCGTCGGCGCCACGACCATTCAGGCCGTCTGGCACCACACGCTGCCGTCCGCGATCCCGGGGATCATGACTGGGATGATCCTGGGCTTATCCCGCGCCATCGGCGAAACCGCGCCGCTCATCACGATGGGGGCGCTCACCTACGTGAATTTCGTGCCGGCCGGGCCGTTCGACCGCTTCACCGCGATGCCGATCCAGATCTTCAACTGGACGTCGCGTCCCCAGAGCGCCTTCCAAGAAGTCGCGGCCGCCGGAATCCTGATGCTGCTGGGGGTCTTGCTGGTGATGAATGCCCTGGCCGTGTTCCTGCGGAACAAGTACGAGAGGCGCTGGTGATCAATCCGTGACCGAGTTCGGTAACCTGCTCCGGGAGAGACAAGCCAAACCCAGGAGAGAGCCTCACAAGGTGGCAGAGCCCCGAGCGAATCTTCAACCCGTCTTCAGCCTTGCCGACGTTTCCGTCTACTACGGAGACTTCCGCGCGGTTCGCGAGGTCACGCTGGAAATCCCGGCCAAGCAGATCACCGCGCTGATCGGCCCGTCCGGCTGCGGCAAGAGCACGCTGATTCGGTCGCTGAACCGCATGAACGACTTGATCCCGGGCGCCCGGGTTGAAGGCAAGGTCCTCTACCATCAGCAGGACCTCTACGATCCGGCCGTGGATCCGGTCGAGGTGCGCCGCCGGATCGGCATGGTCTTCCAGCGTCCCAACCCGTTTCCCAAGTCCATCTACGACAACATCGCGTTCGGGTTGAAGGTCAACGGCTTGACCGACGACGTAGGCGGCCGGGTCGAGCAAGCGCTGCGCGACGCGGCCCTGTGGGAAGAGGTCAAGGGCGATTTGAAGAAGAACGCCTACGACTTGTCCGGCGGCCAGCAGCAGCGATTGTGCATCGCGCGCGCGATCGCCGTCGAGCCCGACGTGATCCTGATGGACGAGCCGTGTTCCGCGCTCGACCCGATCTCGACGTCGCGCATCGAAGACCTGATGTTCGAGTTGAAGGATCAGTACTCGATCGTCATCGTGACGCACAACATGCAACAGGCGGCGCGCGTTTCCGAGATGACCGCCTTCTTCACGACCGAGATCTTGAGCGAGACCGACGATCGACGAACCGGCGTCCTGGTCGAGTTCGACCGAACCGATCTGCTATTCACCAAGCCCTCCGACGAGCGAACCGAGGGCTACATCACCGGACGGTTCGGCTAAGCCGATGACCGCCAAAGACGACCGGGTCGAGCGGACCGGGTGGACCTCGGCCATCTTCGGACGTCGTGAACGAGACACCGCCGGGCCCGACAGCGACGAGAATCTTCGCCGAACGCTGTTCGAGTCCATGGAGCATGCGTCGCTGCTCGAGCGCATCCTGGACGCCACCGACGAAGGCGTGGCGCTGCTGGAGGCCGGCGGCGAAGTGCTGCTGACGAATCGCGCGGCCCGCGTCATGCTCGAGATCGCGCCGGGACGCTCATCGCCGGCGCTGGGCGCGCTGGATCTGCCGCAGAGCGCGCGCCGCGCAATCGAGTCGGGCGAGCCGGTCGCCGAAGAGCGGGAATTGCACTTTCCGGTGCGACGCATCCTGTCGATCCGGGTGCTGCCCTTCGACGGGCGGGCGCTCGCGCTGATCGCCGACGTGACGCACGAGCGGCGCTCGCAGCAGGTGCGTCGCGATTTCGTCGCCAACGTCTCCCACGAACTCAAGACGCCGATCGCGGGTTTGGCTCTGATCGCCGAGCAGCTTGCGCACGCAGTCCGTGAGGACACGCCGGCAGCACTGCGATTCGCCGAGCACATCCACCAGGAGACCGACCGGCTCGCCCGGCTCGTTGTCGACCTGCTTGATCTGTCGCGGATCGAAAGCGACATGGCGCCGGTCGTCGCCGACGTCGATTCGACCGCGGTCGTGTCGGACGCGCTCGGCCGCGTCGAGCGTATCGCGCATGCCAAAGACATCTCGATCGTGGTTGCCGCGCCTGAAACACCTGTGCAATTCCGCGCCGACCCGGCGATGGCCGCGACGGCACTCGCGAACCTGCTCGATAACGCGGTCCGGTTCTCGGCGCCCGGTGGTTCGGTGCGCGTCGTCGTGGACGCCGCCGCGGACGAAGTCGCGTTCGCCGTCGAAGACGAGGGGCCGGGGATCCCGACCGAAGAGCTGGGACGGATCTTCGAGCGGTTCTACCGTGTGGACAAGGCCCGGTCGCGGGCCACAGGCGGCACCGGTTTGGGCTTGTCGATCGTCAAGCACATCGCCGAGCGGCACGGTGGGCGCGTCGAGGCGACGAGCGAGTACGGCCGTGGCTCGACGTTTCGGATCACGTTTCCTTTGGAGGGAGCGACCGAGTGAGAGTGCTGCTGGTCGAAGACGAAGAGACGCTGCGCGAGGCGCTGCGCTACGGGCTCGAACGCGAAGGGTTTCGCGTCGTGACGGCGCGCGACGGACGGGAAGCGCTGGAGCGTTTTCGCGCAGGGGGCGCCGACGTCGTGCTGCTGGACCTGATGCTGCCCGAGGTGTCCGGTCTGGACATCTGCAAGGCGATCCGCTCGCAGTCGCAGGTTCCGATCATCATCATCACCGCCAAGGACAGCGAAGCCGACAAGGTGACCGGCTTGGAGCTGGGCGCCGACGACTACGTGACCAAGCCGTTTTCGATGCGCGAGCTGATCGCTCGGGTCCGGGCGGTGTCGCGCCGCACGACGGGCATCGTTCAGCCGGTCTCTTCGGTCCTTGAGGTCGGGCCGGTCGTCGTCGACGTCGAGGCGCACGAGGTCCGCATCAACGGTGACCGCGTCGAGGTGCCGCCCAAAGAGTTCGAGTTGCTCCATTCGCTGATGGCGCGCGCCGGCCGCCTGGTGACGCGGCAGACCCTGATCCACGAGGTGTGGGGCCCGGAATACGTCGGTGACACTCGCACGCTGGACGTGCACGTGAAGCGGCTTCGACAAAAGATCGAGCACGACCCCCACCGGCCGAGCTTCCTGAAGACGGTCCGCGGCCTCGGCTACAAGTTCGAAGACGCCGCGGGGACCGTTCCGAACGCCAACAGCGAGCATCGGCCCGCGGAGGCGTAAGATGAAGAGAAATGTCTCCGGAGTTCCTATGGTAGAAGCGCGCAAGCACTTTCACGATCAACTTGGATTCGTCGAAACGCAGCTCATCCTCGAAGGCGAGCGTGCGCTCGCGCTGCTGTCGAAGTCGGTCCGCGCCGTGCTCGACCGCAACGCGATCCTCGCCGAAGAGGTCATCGCCGGCGACGACGAGATCGACCGTCTCTACATCTTGATCGACCGCGGCATTCTGGAGTTGCTCGCGTTGCAGACGCCGGTCGCGTCGGATCTTCGATTGCTGTCGGCGATGATCCACATCAACCTGCACTTGGAGCGGATCGGCGACATGGCCGTCAACCTGGCGAAGGCGGTCAAGCTGACCGCCTCGCTTCCGACCAGCGCGACCATGATGGAGAGCATCGGAGAGATGGCGGCCATTGCCGAGCGGATGGTGACGGCGGCGCTGCGAGCGTTCGCCGACCGCAACTTGGATTTGGCGATGCAGTTGCCGAGCATGGACGATCCGATCGATCGCATCAACCGCGGCATGGCCAAAGAAGTCGCGGCGTGCGCCGGTGATCCGGGACTGCTCGAATGGGCGCTTCGGATCATGATCGTGTCCCGCCAGCTCGAGCGGGTCGGCGATCACGCGGTCGACATCGGCGAACAAGTCGCGTTTCTGCTGACCGGTGAGTTCCGCGAGTTCACGGACGCGTCCCACCCCGAGCTCGAAAGCGAAGTCAAGGGCGAGTAGCCGCGAGCGCGGCGGCGAGTTGTGCATCGTCGGACGGATCGACCGTCCTCGGATCCACGATCAGCCGTCCGGCGTCCACGCGCGCGATGATCGGCGGGTCGTTCGCGCGGAGCGCGGCCGCGACGCGTTCGGGCTTGTCGCAGGCGATCGCCACGATGGGGGATGGGATGCCGTGGCCGGGGACGCTGCCGCCGCCGGCGACGCTCTCGCCGTCTTCGACGCGCGCCCCGTCGACGCCGCGTGCGATCGCCTCGGCGCGTACACGCAGGCCGTTCAGGTCGGCGCCGAGCATTCGTTGGACCGGCGTCGGTTCGCCGCGTGCGATCTGCGTCAGCGTCGCCTCCATCGCGGCGAGCGTCATCTTGTCGGCGCGGACGGCGCGGGCGATCGGATGCCGCTTGCACGACTCGACCAGATCCTTGCGACCGGCAAGCACGCCCGCTTGCGGGCCGCCCAGCAACTTGTCTCCGGAGAAGCAGATCAGGTCGGCACCGTCGCGCAGCGCGGTCTGCGCGTCGGGCTCGCCCGGGAGGCGCTCGTCGGGGGCCAGCAGGCCGCTGCCGATGTCGTAGAGCAGCGGGACGCCGGACTCGCGTGCGATTGCGGCGATGTCGCCCGGGACGGGTTGGGCCGTGAAGCCGACGACGCGATAGTTCGAGGGATGCACCAGAAGGATCGCGCCGGTGCGTTCGCCGATCGCGCCGCGGTAGTCGCGCGCATGGGTCCGGTTGGTCGTGCCGACCTCGCGCAGGATCGCGCCGGAGGCCTCCATGATCGACGGCAGCCGGAACTCGCCGCCGATCTCGATCAGCTCGCCGCGCGCGACGATCACCTCGCGGTCGCGCGCGATCGCCGCGAGCATCAGCAGCAGCGCGGCCGCGTTGTTGTTGACGACGTGCGCGGCTTCGGCGCCGGTCAACGCGGCGGCAAGAAACGCGGCCAGCGGCGCGCGAGCGCCGCGTTCGCCGGCGGCGACGTCGAATTCCAGCGGCGTCGCGCCGGCCGCATCGGCGACGGCGCGTGTCGCGTCGTCTGATAGCGGAGCGCGGCCGAGGTTGGTGTGCAGGATCACGCCGGTCGCGTTGATCGCGCGCCGCAGCCGCGAGGCGTGCAGCGCGCCGGCCCGAGCGGCGACGCCGGCCGCGATCGCCGAAGCGTCCGGTGGCTCGGTTCCGCGGGCGGCGCCGGCCCGAGCGGCGTCGAGCGCGTCGCGGACCATCCGAGCGGCCACCACATCACCGAACGAGGCGGCGACATCGCGCACGGCTGCTTCCCGCAGGACTGCATCGACTTGCGGGATCTTTCGGAGCAGATCGGCTCTGGTCACGCGTTGAGCGTACCGTGATCGGGCGGCGACGTTCGATGCGGGCGCCGCCCGGCCGGGTCACTTCGTGAGGAAGAGCACCTGGTTCCTGAGTCCTTCTTGCTCTTTCGCGAGCCGGCCGAGCGAGCGGGTGAGACGACGCACGTCCCCAGGAAGGATGGTTCCCACGTTCACCAGGATGACTCCGGCATGAAGCGCGCCCTGGACGGCAAACCGTTTGAGCATTGGAGGGATGGTCCGAAGATCGTAGGTCACAAACACGCGATCTTCGTTCAGCGCCGCAGCCAGAATGTCTTCGTCGCGACGTCCCAGGAAGGCTCCCTCGTGCCACTCGCGGAGCGCGGCCGCATCGATGCCGTTGCGTCGCAATGCGTGGGCCACGCGGGGCGAGATGTGCTCGTCCAGGAGCAGGCGAAGCCCGCTCAGCGCCCAACCTCTTGCACCCAGGGAATGGTCGCTCGCACGTGCTCAAGCGTCGTCGCGCGAACTTCATCGACGATCGGAGCGATCTCCTCTGGGTTGGCAGCCGCGTAGGCAAGCGCCGCTTGAACTTTCTGGATCGGCCACGAAAGAAGCCGTGCGACTGTGGCCGCGTCCATGCCGGCGTCGGCGGCAACCAGGACCACTTCCCAGACGGCCAGGCTGGATCCTTGGACGCAGGCCTGCCTTCCGACGGTCGAATCCCGGAACTCGATGAATGCAAACTCCTCTTCCTTCAACTTCTCTTCCAGCAGAAGGGCGGCCGTCTCTCCCATGGATCGCCGAAACAGCCGGGCCAGCCGCTCCAACCGGGCCGCCGGCCCCCTTTTCAGCCGAAGACTGATGACACGCGATTTCGCCGTCGCCATGGTGCCATGATCTTACCCTTGTCGCGAAAGTTTACAACCGCGACAAACGCACCCGCGGGTAGCACCCCCGGGCCTTGCCAAAAGCCGACCGCAGGAGTAGGAATTGTGGATGTAAAGATGCCTTGACAGATTCTGTTAAGCACATGAGAACGAAGGGGAGAACGAATGCGTTATCGACCGAAGCTGCTGCTGGGAGCGGCCGTACTTGCGTTGCTTGGGTCCGCGTGCGGGACCTCGCCGGCGAACACCGGGGCCGACAAGCCGACGACCATCACCGTCTACTCGGGACGCGAGAAGGATCTCGTCGAGCCGCTCTTTACTCAGTTCGAGGCCGCCAACCCTTCGATCAAGCTCGCCGTCCGCTACGGCGACACGGCCGAGCTGGCGGCACAGATCCTTGAAGAGGGCGGCAACTCGCCGGCCGACGTGTTCTTCGCGCAGGATGCGGGCGCGCTGGGCGCGGTCGCTGCCGACGGCCGCCTCGCCACCCTCGACGACGCGCTGCTGAAGCGGGTTTCCGACGGGTTTCGCTCCGCGGCCGGCCGGTGGGTCGGCGTCTCCGGACGCGCGCGCGTGGTCGTCTACAACACCGAGGCGCTGACGCCGGCCGACCTGCCGGCGACGATCCTTGGGTTCACGGATGCGAAGTGGAAAGGCACGATCGGGTGGGCGCCGACCAACGCCTCGTTCCAAGCCTTCGTCACCGGGCTGCGCATCTTGAAAGGCGACGAGGCGGCGCGAGCCTGGCTGCGCGGCATCAAAGCCAACGGTGCGGTCGTGTATCCGAAGAACGGCGCGATCGTCGAGGCCGTCGCCAAAGGCGAGGTTCAGGTCGGCTTCGTGAACCAGTACTACCTGGTGCAGATGCTCAAAGAGCAACCGGGCCTGAAGGCTGCGAACCACTTCTTCAAGGGCGGCGATCCCGGCGCGCTGGTCAATGTCGCCGGCGCGGGCATCCTGTCCTCGTCGAAGAACGTCAAGGCCGCCGCGACCTTCATCGAGTATCTGCTCGGCGCCGACGCGCAAACCTATTTCGCGACGAAGACGTTCGAGTATCCCTTGGCCGCGGGCGTGCAGGCGGCCGGCGCGCTGCCGCCGCTGTCTTCGCTCGAGCCGCCGGCGATCGATCTGTCCAAGCTGGCGGATCTCGAGGCGACCTTGGCGATGCTTCGCGACGAAGGAATCGTGTAGGAGCTCGTCATCGAGGCATCCGCGGTCGAAGCCGCTGCGCGTCCCGCGCCCCCGCAGGGCCGGACGCGTAGCGGCCGACGCACGCCGCCGTGGCTGGCGATCGCCGGCGCGGCGGTCGCAGCGGGGGTCGCGCTGCCTGCGCTGTATTTGGTCGTGCGCTCGTGGGGGCTCGGCGCGAGCGGCGTGTGGAATACGGTCGCCGACGCGAGAACGGTCGGCCTGCTCGTGCGCACCTCGCTGCTTGCGCTTGCGGTCACCGCGTCGGCGGTCGTGATCGCGGTGCCGCTCGCCTGGCTCACGACCAGAACCGATCTGCCGGGACGCCGCGCTTGGACGGTGCTCACGGCGCTTCCGTTGGTCATTCCCAGCTACATCGGCGGCTACGTGTT
>DASWHR010000035.1:0-11006 GCA_036398095.1 Actinomycetota bacterium | reverse complement strand
TCACCGGACTGGCCGCAACCGACGACGGCGCGGTGTGGTTCGCCGCCGGCGCGACCGTCTACCGCGCAACGTGCGGTGACTGATCGGCGCTACTCGGAGAACAGCGGGGTGCAGTCGATGGCCAGGCCGGGGAGGCGCTCGAAGGTGAGGATGTCGCCGGCCTCGAAAATCTCGGGCTTGCCGTACCCGTCCGGTCCGAGCCGGTAGACATCGACGCGGTACCCGTCGGGATCGACGATCCAATACTCGGCTCCGGCATGTATCCGATGGTGCTCCCCTCTTTCAAATAGGTGAAAGCCATTGTGGGAAGGCGGCCGCGCAATGTCCCGTCCCGGCGGAACGCGAAAACCGCGCGAACCGGCTGCGCTACGATTCGGGGATGCGCGTGTTCCCCGAAGGGTTGCCTTGCCCTGACTGCGACTTCGTCGCGCGGCATGCGGCCGGGTTGGGACGCCACCGCGCGACCAGGCATCCCACAACGCTGGAGGCGTCGTCGACGACGGCAGCGATCGAGCTGGCCGCGTTGCGCGCGCGTCTGGAGGCCGTCGAGGCGCGCCTCGGAATGCGCGCCTTGGCGTCCGCTGTCGTCGCCCCAGCGGCCGAACCGATGCCGGCCTCCGCCCCGCCCGCCGCACCCGCTGCACCCGCGCCACTGATCGCCCCCGCCGAAGCGCGACCCCTCGAACCCGAACTGCCCGCCGGATTCCGTCTGGCCGGCGGCGGTCGCTTAGCCCACGATGTCTACGCGTGCATGGTTCATTTCATCGGCGATCCGCAGTCCAACTACGACCGCGCGATCAAGGTTGCGCTCGATCTTGTCGCCGGCGGTAGCCCCGAACCGGACGATGGCGAGGTTGAGTCCGGCGGCGTGCGCATCGCATGGCACGCGTCGATGAATCCCGAGAACGCGGAGCGGCTGTGGATGCTCCGGCGCCGTTCGCCGCATGCGACCGATCCCGACGCGCGATGGACGCTCGAGATTCAAATCGCGCGCGAAGCGTCCCGGTCGTGGGCGTTCGTGCGGCACGCGTTCGAACGACGATCGCTGCGGCCCGGCGCGAGCTTCGACAATCCGCCCGAGATCCCCGCGGTCGTTCCCGCCTTGTTGCAGGCCGTCGACTGCTTCGCGGACGGCCGGCGAATGAGCGACCGTCCCACCGTGATCGAAACGCACGACGTTGCCGAACTGGTCGAAGACCTGAGCCGGCCGAGACAGTTTCCGATCGTGGTGGTCTCGCGGACGCAGGACGGCGCCGTGCTGGTCGATCCCGACCGGGTTGCGGCGACGCTCGCCGGACTCGCGCACGTCGTGGTGTTCGCCGAGTTCAAAACCAGTTTCGCGCTGACGGATGCGATCGGGAAAGAGCGGTCGGTGTTCCTGGGCGCGGTGCGCATCTATCATCCCGGTTTCTTCCCGACCGCGAGCCTCTACGACCATCCGCTCTGGCTGGTCGAGCGGATCGAGCAGTTCTCGCGGCGCCGCGGCGGATTCGAAGGGTTCCTGCTGGGACAGATCCTGGAATCGTCGACTCCAAGCCCGCCGCCCGGACTGGAGAAGCGGATCCGCGAAGCGGTCGACCGGCAGCGGCAGCGCGACGTGGACCACGCTCGCCGACGCGCGGCCGACGCGAAGATCGGCGGCGAATGGGAAGTCGAACTGGAACGCGCCTGGGCCGAAGAAGAGCGGTTGCGCATCGCCAACGCCGAGCTGCTGGCCCGTATCGAAGAGCTCGAGCGTGTGCTCGAGGAAGCGCACGCCGCCGAGCCGGCCGACGATCAAGCGTTTCGAAGCGTCGGTGCCGCCGTCGAGGCAGCCGCCGCGCAATGCCGAACGATGGTGCTGCTACCCGAAGCCTATGAATCGGCGTGGGCGAGCCCCTATCAGCAGCCGCAGAAGATCTACGACACGCTGCTGCGGATGGACGAGTTGGCCGGCGCCTATCGAAGCAACGAACTCGGTGGTGGCTTGAAGCAGGCTTTCGAGCAATCCGGGTTGCCGTTCAAGGCGAACGTGTCACCGACGGCGCTGGGAAAGTACGGGCGCGAGTACGAACGCACCTACAACGGCGGGCGGATCATGCTGGGTCCGCACGTCGCGTTCGGCGCCGGCTCGCCCCGCACGTGCGCGCGCATTTACTTCTACTTGGACGAAGACGAGCGCACGTTCGTGGTCGGCCACATCGGCCAGCACCTGCGCGACACCCTGACCGGCTGATCCGGTCCCTCCGTTGTGGCGTAGGCATCGTATTCGACGGGGAAGACGCGAACGGTCGCGAACGGAATATGTTCCTTCGGTTGATTCCTCCAGTGCTGTGGCACGAAAGGGCCGAGGTTGCTCGGCCGTATCTGGGGGTCATGAAGGTGCGTGAAGAAGAGAGTTGTCCGGTGCAGTCCTGGCTCTTTTCAAGGAGCGGAGTCGTCGGACTCGTCACCCTTTGGACGGACGGGGCTCTCATCTTCGAACCGCGTTCGATCGGCCGGCCGCCGTATCGCGACCGCACACTGTTGCGCGCCCCTCGCACGGCCGAACAAGTCGAAGTCGCACTTCAGCTGAACGGCTACCTCGCGACGCGCATCGATCACCCGCAACCCATGACGGTCCGCCTCTTCTAGCTCCGGTGAGATTACTTGGAGCCGGTTGACGAACCCGCATTTTCGGCACGAAGGGGCACAGTTGTGAACGGTTCGGATCGGGGGGATACCGATGAGACGCACTGTGGCGGCAGCGTGCATTGTGGCGGCCTTGTCTCCGGCGGTGGCGACCGCTCAGCCGAAGGCACAGGTGTGGTGGCTGGATCTCGGTCCCGCGGCCTGGTGGGATAACTCGTCCTTCTTTGCGACGGTGACCGTGGTCTACGGGCGCACCTACGGCCACGACGACACCTATGCATGGGGCACGGCATACGACAAGCGGACGCGCTACCAGTGCGGCGCCTACTACGAGTCGCAGCCTGGTCAGTTCGTTGTCGATCCGACGTTCTCGATCGCCGTCTCGACGTTCCGCAGGGATACTGCGGGCCGGTGCGAATCGTGTGGACGTCGACATCGGCGCCGTTCCTCCCCGTACATGAACGTCTGGAATGGCGTTGTGTTGGGGAACCCGAATTGGCCGGACCAGATCTACGCCGGCACGTTGTCGGGTCTGGCCCGTCGAGCCAGCGCGGCAACGTCGGCTACCGCCAGCTCGCCGCTACGACCAGCGCCTACATCGGCATGCTCGTCGAGGCATCGGTCACGGTCCCACTGGAGTAGCGACGATCCACGGAGAACAGCATGAGAACGCGGACGAAAGACGCTCGGAAGATCATCGACCTAACGGCCGAGCCGGCTCGCATCATCCTTCCCGGCGACGACGAGCCGGACGCGAGAGAAGCTCCGCGCCGACGACGTCCCTCGGTGGGCGTGATCGGGCTGATCGTATGGTCGGCCGCCGTGTTCTCGGCCGGCTACGCCGCCGCGCCGGATCCGCCGAGGCCGTCGTCACCGTGCATCGCCGCGGCCGCGCTCAACGACCCGCCCGTAGACGGGTCCCGCACGAGCATCGAGTACACGGTCGGCTTCACGTGGAATGATCGAACGATCGAATGCAGAGAGTGGTTCGGCACAACGACGTTGCTCCCCGGCGGCGGCGTGAGCGAGGTTCGGCGGAAGTGATCCGGTTCCGGCCGAGGCCAAGGCAAGCGCAAGTGAATCGGGATCATAGAAGGGTCATCGTCCTGCCATGATGAGCGCAGCGGCCGCTCGCCCCGATAAATCATCGACCGAACCGGCAACTGCTCGCCACGTGTTTTCGCCGAGTAGGCCTAATGCCTGGAGGATGTACTTGCGTTCGTTGCTTGTCATGGAATCCAAGAGGGGCTGAATGTCAACGGGCAAAGCCAGAAGCAATGCGACATCTTGTGGTGCTTCGCGCGGTGCTCTGCTATCGAGATCGCTGCGCGCGACTTCAGCACAAGCGCCCCGATCCAATCTGGAACCGGAATCGTTCCTGCCTTGCCGTCGATCGCCAGACTGACCGTTTCCAGTCGACCAATGGCCTGTCTCCCACCAGGAACCAGAATCGTGCGGGCCGGAGGAACGGTAGTTGTGTCAGTGCGCTCTCCAATGTTGTCTATCGAGAGGACGTCGATCGAGATCCGCTCTCGAACGAAGCGATGACCAACTCCATCAGCGCTCACTCCGTCGAGTTCGAAACCGCGGCCGAGGAGGAACGCCGAAATCTCGCGGGGAGACTTCGCGCGCACATCGACGAGGATGTCTAGGTCGATGGTGCGCAGTGGTCGGGATATCCCGTGGACCAGAGCGTGGAGAACCACCATCTGTGCTCCGACCACGCACCATGAATCGTGGAAGTGCTCCGCAAAGAGCATGAGTTCGCTCCACGCCTCAACTTCTGGCCCTTCGATCGATGACAGATCGACGTGCCCGATCACTCCACGAACTCCAGTGCGCTATGGAGTCGTCGAAATAGTTCATCTGAAGCCTCACGAGCACGTGCGTTGTCTCGCTCCCTGAGATCCGCCGCTACCATCAGAAGAGGAGCCGCCCGTGCGTTCCACGCGAGATCGTCTTTGATGACGCGCAGGATCACATTTGCCTTCGCTGGGTCGGCCGGCTTCTGGAGTCCGTACTCATCATGGACCACTGGTAGATCACCTGACTTGACGTACGCCTCCAGCTGCTCATCCGCAGCCAGGTCTCCAAAGTTTTCGGCCGCGCGCGCTCCGGAGATCATGAGCCTGTGATCTTCCGAGAGCTTGCGGAGAAGCGAAGGATGAACATATCGAGGCTTCACTCGACCAGACCGCGAACGCAGCATCGCTGCCACGACATCGGGGTCGCTGTGCGCGAGCAGACTCCGGAGAGATCTGATCGAGCGCCAGCGCTGTTCAGCTTGTTGGCCTCGCGGGACCTGCTTCAGTTCGAGGAGACACAGGTTCCCCTCTTGGTCCCGGACGATCGCGTCCGCTAGCTCGGCCATGCGCCAGGAACTACGAGCGGAGTAGGGGCGTCCAGGGGGCGATCCGCGCTCCAGCCGTCGGTCAACCGCAGCCGAGTCGATGGCCCAGGACCTTCCGATGCGAGAGGCCGGCAAGTCCCCCTGGTCAACGAGCTGGCGAACGCGCCGCACGCCGACGCCGAGCCTTTCGGCCGCCTCGGCGACGCTGATCCATCTCACGAAGAAACTATACCGTAATCGGTAGGGTTGTGTAAACGATTCCGCTTGAGGTAGGGTTCAGGAGGATCCTGCCGCCCGCGTCGATTGGGGAAGCTCGTCGCCGAATGGTGGAAAGCCTGCGTGAGCCGAGCGGGGGGCGGCCAGCGACCTTTGAATCGATGCCGCTTCAAGATCGACGCCGGGCTGGCCCGGGAACCGATCATTGTCGTCGGGCATTAGCGTTCCTCGGGCGGGACATCCTCGCTCGCGGTGTAGGTTCCGGCGGCCTCGGCGGCGCGGGTGTTGGCGGGGTGGGTTTCGAGTGCGAGGGCGGCTCCCAGGAAGCGGTAGGTCCACTCTTCGGCGAGGGGGCGGGTCTCGCAGAACACGATCGGCACCCGCGGCTCGCGCACCTGAGCGGCGGCCAAAGACTCGGCGACGAAGCCGGGTTTGACGCGGTCCACCTTGAAGATCGACGAGTAGCGTTCCTCGACGACGACCGCGGCGCGCGGAAGGAGCGCGAGATCGGCCATGACATAGATGAGCTTGCCGTCGATCAATCCTTTGACCAGATCGTTTAGCGATTTCCGCTCGACGGCGGCGATGGTTCGTCCTTCGACCGCGACGGCATAGTCACCGGCGGGAAGCGCGCGACGCGTCACCGTCGCCTTCTGTTTGGCGAACCGGTAGCCGTATCGCTCGCGCGTGTCTTGCAGAATCTGCAGATCGATCAGTCCCGATGCGCGCCGAGCGGGTATGCGCGCGCCGGGCTTCGCGGTGCGAATCGTCTTCGGCGTCTGCCAGAAGATCACCTCGCGCCCGGTCTTGAGACGGGTGAACACGATCTGGGAACGCTTCTCTTTGCCGCGGTCGAGCAGCAAGTCGATCGCCGGGCCGCGGCGGGTGCACGAGCGCACCGGAATCTCTTCGACGATCTCCGCGCCGGCCGGCCACTCGTCGATGGGATGGCAATAGACCGCCGACGTGCGCGGCCATGTGTCGCGGATCAGGAGCGCAAGGCCGCCGCCGATCGGGACGCGCATGACGTAGGGCAGCGACGAATCCGGATCCGGGTTCCGCGCGATCACCAAGGTCGCCGCCATCGCGTTGATTCTACGGTGTCAGGCCCCGGACACCTCGTCAAACACCTCTTTGGCGTGGTCGTGCATCCGTTGCGCTTCGGTGGCAGAGTTGGCGATGGCGGTCAGGCCGAGGCGGCCGGCGACGGCGACGGCAGAGATCAGATGGAACGCGTACCCGGTGCAGGTCTCGGTGTTCCAGCCGAGCTCGCGCTCTTCGATCGCGTCGAGCACGTCGTCGGGGGTGAGGCGCTTGTAGTTCTCCGACTCGAGATGATCGGTCGCGACATAGAATTTCGGCGCGCCGTCCGACCCGACGAACGTTGCCGTCTCTGCGTCATAGGTGCCGTCGCACAAGGCCGACAGTGTGAGGAACGGATGCGTGGTTCCTCCGTTCCTCAGGTTGATCTCGATCGCATTGACCGCCCACGCTTTGCCGCGATCGCGCGTGCATAGAAAGTCGATGCCGAACCGTCCGAGCGCGCCTTCCCGCGAGAGCCGCTCCGCGATCGTCATCGCGTGACGTGCGATCTCGCTCGCGTAGCCGGGATCGGCCGGGAGGCGTGCGCCGAGGAACATCTGACCGGTCCGGCCGCCGAGGATCTGATCGTGCGTGCTGAGCACCTCCGCGACGCCGTCGGGTGAGATGCGGATCTGCACGCTCGGGCTGGCCACTTCCCGACCGTCGAGGCGCTCCTCGACGATCCCGCCCATCCGTCCCAGTTGATCGAAGAACGCCTCGCGGCTGCCGTCGGGATCGTCGAGCGCCACCGCCTGCACGCGCTTCTCGACCGCCGCGCGGTCGCCGGCGCCGCGCAGATCAACGACTCCGTTTCCGATGCCTCCGGCAGCCTCGTTGACCTTGACCATCACCGCGGCCGCATCCGGACGCTCCTCGCGAATGCGGGCGATCGCGTCGACGACATCGTCGATCGTGCTCACGTCCTCGATGCCGGCGGGATGCGGCACGCCGGCGTCTGCGAACAGGCGACGCGAACCGCTCTTGGTTCCCATCCACGCAAGATCCGGATCGGTGCCGTAGATCGGAACGCCGAGCCGCACCGCCAGCTCGCGCTCGGCCGGGCCGACCGAGAACGGCACGATGTAGGCCCAATCGGAGTCGGGGATGAGGCCGCGGATGCGCTCGATCGTCAGCGGGCGGTCGAGCAGCTTGCGCGTCAACGGACCCGGGCCGCCGTCGCTCACGCTCACCGGAACGAACCGATCCCACGAGCTCGGCCGGATCAGCTTCGGCATCAGCCCGAAGTAGTACTGCGCGAGCTGCGGCAGAAGCGGCTGCGAGGTCACGTGAATGACGCGGCCCGTCGGTTGCCGGAGCAGCAACAGCACCAGCGCCAGGTAGCGCTCCTCGTAGGCCGACACGACCGGAAGCAGGTGCGGCGGCAGCTCGATGTTGATCGAGTGGACGATCACGACCGTGCGCGGAAGCGGCTGGGCGCGCATCGTCAGCGTCGGCCACAAGTCCGAGAACTTTCGCTGCAGTTCGCGGAACCGCGCCACCGTCGCCGGATCGCTCATGACGGGGCAAGCTTACGCGCCGTCGCCGTGGCCTAGTGAATGCGCATGCCGGTGAGAGGAAACGTCCGTCTGAGCGTCGAACCCCTTGAGCGACCGTCACCGTCTGGGAGGTGCGCCTGATGCAAGACCGTCCGGAGCCGAAGCAGGGCACACACACGACAACGCCGGCGTGGCGACTCGGCGCGCTGGTGATGATTGCGGCGTCGACGCTCGTCGCCCGGCCGGCTCCGGCAGCGCACGGCCCGCAGCTCGCGTTCCACAGCGCGATGGACGGCGATGCGGAGATCTACGTGATGAACGCCGACGGCAGCGGCGTCGAGCAATTGACGGACCATGCCGCGTCCGATCTCGAGCCCGCATGGTCCCCCGATGGCACCACGATCGCGTTCACCAGCAACCGCGATGGCGACTACGAGATCTTTGTGATGCAGGCCGACGGAACCGGTGTGCGGCAGCTCACCTTCACCGACCACACGGGAGTCGATCGGCGTCCGGCATGGTCGCCCGACGGCCGCGAAGTCCTGTTCGACCGGCCGTACGAATGGTGGTCGGGCCGCCACACCGACCTGTACGCGGTTTCGATCGATACCGGCGCGGTCCGGCGCATCACGAACGGATTCGGGCTCGGCTCGGGCGGGGGCTGGGGTGACTGGAGCCCCGAACAGCGCATCGTCACGATGCGGCACACCGACCGCAACGACTGGGAGCTCGCGACGGTCGATCCGGTGTCACTCGCGATCGTCCAGATCACTTCGAACAGCGTGGACGACGTCGAGCCGGACTGGTTCCCCGGCGGACAGATGGTCGCGTTCGCCAGCCACCGCACGGGCAACCGACAAATCTTCACGATGAACGCCGACGGCACGAGCGCCGTCCAGCTGACCGATCATGCCGAGACCGATGCGAGCCCGGCGGTCTCGTGCGACGGATCAATGATCGCCTTCATCAGCAACCGGATGGGAGCGTTCGACATCTGGACGATGCTGGCCGACGGGTCGCAGCAGACGCGGCTGACGACGTTCGGAGCCGGCAATCCGGCGTGGCGATGCCCGACGCACCCGCCGGATGTGCAAGACGACGCCTATGAAACCGACGAAGACGTTGCGCTCGATGTGGCCGCGCCCGGCGTGCTTGCCAACGACACCGACATCGACGGCGACGCGCTGACCGCGTCCATCGCGGCCGAACCCGCCGGCGGTACCGTGGAGCTACGCGCCGACGGCAGTTTCACGTACGTCCCCTCGCTCGACTTCAACGGCACGGACTCGTTCACCTACCGAGCCACCGACGTGCGCGGCATGTCGAGCCTCGCCGTGGTGACGATCACGATTGCCGCGGTCAACGATCCGCCGTTCGCCACGGACGACGCGGCGACGACGCCGCAATACCGGCCCGTCGTGATGGGCGTGCTTGCCAACGACGGCGACGTGGACGGCGATGCGATCACGATCGTCTCGGTCGCCGTGCCCGCGCACGGAACGGCCTCCACCGACGGCGCGACCATCACCTACACGCCGGACCACACGTTCAAGGGATCCGACTCGTTCGCGTACACGATCGCCGACCCGAGCGGCGAGACCGCCGAGGCGACCGTCATGATCGGCGAAGACAGATGCGGCGAAGACGGGCTCGACGCGCTCGCTGGCACGCCGCTGCAAGGCACCGCATCCCAAACCATCGACCGAACCGTCGAGCCTGCCATCGGCGACCATAACCAAGACGCCGCCGAGGTAGTGCACGAGGTGAACTGCGCCGTCATCGTGCCGGCCGAACAGATGGTCGCGAGGTAACGCTCCCGGGCGACCCCACGATTCCCTTCCCGGCTCTAGGCGTTGGCTTCGCCGGGTTGTGCGAGGAACTCGCTGCCGAGCGTGTAGGCGCGGTCGATCAGCTCGGCCGAGTGCGACGGATCGTTGTAGCGGATCGCGCCCACATCGAAGGTCGGCATCATCACGAACTCGGCTTCGTTGTCGAGCCGTTCGCGGTCCAGCGCGAAGCGGACGGAACGAGAATGCGCAAACGATTGGATGAGCACGTCGATCGGGCGCCGGACGTCGCGCGGCCGCGTGTTCGGCGTTCCGCAGGTGAGCACGTAGATGCGCTTGGCACCCAGCTCGGCCGCGCGGCTGATCGGAATGTTGTTCACGACGCCGCCGTCCACGTACAGGTTCCCGTCGATCGACACCGGCGGATACACGCCCGGCAACGCGGTCGAGGCAAGGATCGCGCGGGCCAGCGGTCCGGAGTCGAACCAGCGCTCTTCGCCGTTCGCGAGTCCCGCGGCACACACGTGCAGTGGCAGCGACAGGCTCTCGAAGGTGTGTTCGGGCAGCATGTCGATGAGCCGCCGGATGCCGTCATTGGGATGGATGTGGTCGCCGCGCGCGACGATGTTCCACACGCGCGCGACGCGGCTCCCCGGGAAGATGTCCTCGGCCCGCAAGGACGTCCAGATCTCGGTGAGCTTGGTGAGGCCTTCCGGCGAGTAGTCGGCCGCGACCATCGCGCCGTTGATCGACCCGACGGACGCGCCCACGACCACATCGGGCGTGATGCCGGCTTCGATCAGCGCGCGCAATTGGCCGACCTGCACGGCTCCCAGGACGCCGCCGCCCGACAGAACGAAGGCGGTCTTGGGGCCGGACCATCGTGCATGCGCGCGGTCGGAGGCGCGCCGCTCACGACGGCGGGACACTCGATCGATCCACGACATGGGCACCTCGGACGAAGAGACTCGACGACGGTTCTTGCCTTCCTTAACGATCTCGGCCCGTTCGGGTTGCCGGATAAGCGGCAAGCCCGAAATGGTTACTTCGCCGTGAGCACCCTCTCGACCTCCCAGCGTGACGACTCTTCGCTGGAGACCAGGCGAATCCGGACACCGCCGGCGCGGACGACGAAGATCCGGCGCCTGGATCCGTCGGCTCGCTCTTCGAGCGCGCGCCAGTCGATGGACTCGACCGGGTACTCGCGCCCGCCGACCACGATGACACGCGGTTCTTCGTCGGCCCGATGGCCCGCGTATGAGCGCACCGTGACGAGTTCCCCGACCTCGAACGGCCCGGACACGGCCGGCGGCGGCAGGGGATCGGGTGCGGGCTCGGGTGCGGGTGCGTGCTCGGGTGCGTGCTCGGGTTCGGGCTCGTGCTCGGGTTCGGGCTCGGGTATGGATTCGGGTTCGGGTTCGGCGGCGGGGGGAGGGGCGTCCGTCGGCGCGGCCGTGATCGAAA
>DASWHR010000034.1:0-34204 GCA_036398095.1 Actinomycetota bacterium | reverse complement strand
TTTGGCGAGCAGAGAAACGTCGGTGTTTCCGGTCAGCATGAGAACGCGAGTCGAGCCGGACGCGTGCTGAATCGACCGCGCCACGGCGATTCCGTTCCCGTCGGGCAGGGTCACGTCCACCAGCGCGACATCGGGTTGCAGCGTCTCGGCCATCGAGCAGGCGTCGGCCGCCGTCCGCGCCGTGCCGACGACCTCGATGTCAGGCGCCGCCGCCAGCGCCCTCGCCAGCGTCTGCAAGACCACCGTGTGGTCGTCGACCAGCAAAACCTCGATACGACTCATCGCCCCCTTTGTGTTCTCTGCTCCACAAGGTTCCTCCTGCCCAGGCCCTCCCCATTTGAGGGCTCTCGCCGTCCTCCACGTGGGGGCTTTGTTCATCGGCCCCCGTTGGCACCATCGTGAGCATCGTGTTCGGGGGTTCCTTATGTCTGATGGGGGGAACGATGATGCACAGGCACAGATTGACACTCGCTGCTGCTCTGGCTCTCGTGATTGGAGTGCCGGTCGTGGGGCACACTTCGAACCGGCCGGCCGAAACGAAGGGCTACGTTGTCGGCCTGGGCTCTCTGTGGATCGATCTCGCAGCGCGCGTGGACGTTGGGCAGGCAAGCATCGTCGCGCCCGGTCCCGGGGCCAGTTGTGGCGACAGTCCTGTGGCGCAGTGCTTCCGGCTCGAAGGCGAGGACACGATCCAGATCGAGCTTAAGGACGACAGCGACGCAACGATAGCCGGGAGCTATAGCTTCCGGAATGGACTTGTTGATCTGGGCGGCGGAGGGTTCTGCGGCTCGATCACCGTCGGGGTTCCGAACGAGGCGACGAAGGTGATCGTGTTCGTGGAGAACGATCTCTGCGATGCCATACCCACGACCGGAACGATCACGGTGACCTACGACCCACCCGCCTGAAGCTAGCTGGGTGGGTGTGTCCGCCGGACGCTGC
The DNA here is from genome assembly GCA_036398095.1 of Actinomycetota bacterium. Lineage (GTDB taxonomy): Bacteria > Actinomycetota > AC-67 > AC-67 > AC-67 > DASWHR01. Next base: position 33,262 of record DASWHR010000034.1, on the reverse strand, counting down.
ACTGCGTCAACCGTGACAACACATTCGAGGTTCGAAAGGAGAACGAGATGCACCTCCGGTTGAAAGTACGCCGGTCTCGGCGTTCCTAGAGGCGTATCGATGAGTCTCTCCCGTCATTCAGCACAGCCCACTCTCTTCCGGGGGAGCTCATGCTCTCGGAAACATTCGAGGTGATGTGATCATGCTCAAGCTTGTTCGTGCAATGACGTTGGTCTTGCTCGTCGGAGGCATTGTGGGGATCCACCCGGCCTCCGCGGCCCAGCAGACAGCGAACTATCCCGCTGTAGTCATGCCTTCCACGCCGGCGCCCCCGCCTCACTGCAATGCGTCGATCTTGCCGGAACCGTCGGTGGACTGTCCCTTGCCAGCCTATGATCCGGGCGCCCTCATCCGCACTCGCTTTGATTTTTCGTTTCCCTCGTCATGGGGGGCGGTCGTCTGCATGGACGATCTCGCGGTCCCCCTGACGGCATTCGACCGGTGCAGCGAGCCGGTCCTGTTCAAGGTCTTCTACACGGTGCAGGGGTTATCGCGTGAGATCGTGTGTGTGGGGAGTTGCTCACCACCGCTGGCCGGCGCCATGATCGCATCGCTTACCGTTTCCATCGACGCGGGCGACTTTTCTGCTACGGAGTTACGAGAGGTCCAGCTTCAGTACGGCTGGCCCGTCGTCCTCCCGACTGCCGGGGAGATAATCGTTACTACACCCTGAGACCGTCCGCCCAGTCTCGTGACTCTCAGTAGGTGTAGAAGCCGCGTTTGGTTTTGCGGCCGAGGAAGCCGGCGTGGACCAGGTGCTCGAGCAGCGGCGCGGGGGCGTAGCCGGGCTCGCGGAACTCGCGGTAGAGGGTCTGCTCGATCTGATATGTCACGTCCAGGCCGACGATGTCCATCAATGCGAACGGGCCCATCGGATGGCCGCAGCCGAGCTTCATCGCGGCGTCGATGTCTTCGGCTTTCGCGTAGCCGGACTCGAGCATCTTGATCGCGTCGTTGAGGTAGGGAAACAGCAGGGCGTTGACGATGAAGCCGGCGCGGTCGGGGCACACGACGCAGTGCTTGCCGAGCTTCTTGCCGAGCGCCAGCACGGCATCGGCGGTTTCTTCGCTGGTGCGGACCGTCTTGACGACCTCGACGAGTCGCATGATCGCGGCCGGATTGAAGAAATGCATGCCGACGACCTGCTCGGGACGCTTCGTCGCGGCTGCCAGCGCGACCACCGGAAGGGACGATGTCGTGGACGCAAGGATCGCGTGCGCGGGCAGGATTTCGTCGAGCTGCTTGAAGTGCGCGACTTTGACGTCGAGTTCCTCTGCGATCGCCTCGATGACGATGTCGCAGTCGGCGAAGTCGTTCATCTCGGTGGTGCCTTTGACAAGCGCGCGCGTCGATTCCATCTGCTCTTCGGTCATCTTGGCTTTCGAGACGGCGCGGGCGAGCGATTTGTCGAGCGCGGCCATCGCTTCGCTGACTCGCTGCTGCGCGCGCCCGCGAATGACGACCTTGTAGCCTGCTTTCGCGGCCACCTCGGCGATGCCGGTCGCCATCGTGCCGGTGCCGAGCACGCCGATCTTGCGGATGTGAGCGGCGGCGGCCGGATCAATCTCGCGGCGGTGATGACCGGATTCTTTGACGCGCGGCGCGCCGGGCTCTTCGTATTCGTAGAAGCCGCGCCCGGTCTTGCGGCCGAGGAATCCGGCGGTGACTAGCTGCTTGATCAGCGGCGCCGGCGCGTAGAGCGTCTCGCGGAATTGCCGGTACATCGCGTCCAGGATCTCGTAGGTCGTGTCGAGTCCGATCAGGTCCACCAGCGCCAGCGGCCCCATCGGATGCGCGGTGCCGAGCATCATCGAGGCATCGATGTCCTCGCGTGAGGCGAATCCGCTCTCCAGCATCCGCACCGCGTTGTTCAGGTAGGGGAACAGCAGCAGGTTCGCGATGAAGCCGGCGCGGTCGGTGGCGACGACCGGCGTCTTGCCAAGGCTCGCCGCGAACGACTTCGCGGACTCGACCACATCCTCGTCGGTCACGACGGTCTTGATCAGCTCGACCAAGCCCATGACCGGCGCGGGGTTGAAGAAATGAAATCCAATCACGCGCGACGGGCGACCGGTCGCGACGGCCATCTCGATCACCGGCAGCGACGAGGTGTTCGTCGCGATGATCGCCTCGGGAGCCAGGACGGCATCCAGCGCCTTGAACGTTTCTTGCTTCAGTTCCAGATGCTCGGGAACGGCTTCGATCACCAGGTCGGCATCCTTCAGGTGCTCCCAGGACGTGCCACCCGAGATCCGGCTCAATGCGCTCTCCATCTCGTCCGCAGTGATCTTGTCTTTGTCCACGCCGCGTTGCATCGAATGCTCGATGCGCGAGATCCCGTCGGTGACCAGCTCGTCGTCGAGTTCGCGGAATACCACCGTGTAGCCGTTGCGCGCGCAGATCTCGGCGATGCCGGCGCCCATCGTCCCGCATCCCACGATCCCCACGGTCTTGATTTCGATCGACATTGATTTCGCTCCTCGACGTAAGTGTGGATCCCCAGTTTCGCATTCAGGGAATGCTGAGGCCAAACCGGCCGGACGGTTTCGTGCAGTCGGGGATCGCGGCTCGATATAGCCGGATGGTCGGCCCGTCGAAGGCTCGCGTCAGGATCGGGGACGAGTCGAGCCACGCGTAGCTCTCCCAGTCGGCCGTCTTGTAGAGCACGACCCAGCGGGTGCATAGGCCGGCAAGCGTTTGGTCGAGCAGATCGTGACCGCCGTCGTCGAACACGACGCGTTCCACCGCATGCGACTCGGGATTGCGCGATTGCGTGCGGATCGAACCGACCTCGATCGAATCGCTCGCCACGACCGGAACGTCGAAGAAGGTCTCCGCCGGATTCGCGATCCGGTTTCCCGTCCACGGGAACGTGATGTACAGATGCCATGGAAAAATGAGTGCGCGGGACTCCTCGCGCCGCATCGTGTCGTTCGCCGTGTGCCAGTCGGCCGGAAATCGAACCGGCCGAAGCGCATCGAAGTTAAGGATCATCGAACGGCCGTAGAACGCGATGAGGCCGATGCACGCCAGCATCGCGGCAACGAGTGCGGTCGGAAAGCGGCGCGACCCGGATTCCGGCGGATCGGCGAAACGGGCGAGTCGATCGACGGCCGGCGCTGCCAACAGGGCATAGGAAAAGAGCACCACGGCGACCCATTTCTGCGGTTCGCGAAACACCGTGAACCCCGGAACCGTGGTGTACAGCCATCGGAACGTGCCCGCCGTCGGCGGAAACGACGTGCCTGATGCGAGCGCGATGCCGAGGATCGCGAGCGCCGCAAGTGTGACGGCAGCGCGCCGCCGCATCGTCCACCAATAGATGAAACCCCACACGATCGCGACGGCGATCGGCGCGAACGTCAACGGCCAGGCCCTGACACCGTCGCGTGGCAACACAAACTCGCCGACGCGCCAGAAACCGTAGAGCGCGGCGACGTGTCCGGGCGCGGATGCGCCGGCCGGGACGGTCGCGAACGCGGTCAAGTCATCGGCTCCGAAGGGAGGCGGTGGCGTGGAGACCCATTGGGTCAGCCACCAGGACGACAGCACAAGCGCAGCGCCGGCCGAGATTGCCAGCCAGCGCGCACCAGGCCGGCCGACGATGACCAGCAGCGCCGGGACCAGGAGCACGAGCATCGCGGCCATATGGATGCTGGTGAAACCCACGATCGCGATGGTGGATCCGAACACCAGCGAACGGCCGGCCGATGGATATTCCTTCAGACGCACGAGCGCGATCGCGAGGAGCGGGACGACGGCCATCCCGGCGAGCAGACCCACATGGCCGTGAACCAAGCGGGTGTACGTAAATGGGTTCACGGCATAGAGCAACCCGCACACGATTCGCGTGGCGTTGCCGGTCTGCGGAACGACTCGCGCAATCGCGCGGTTCATGGCGTAGCCCATCCCGAAGATGAGCAAGAAGACGAAAAGAAATGCCGCCGGCGGCCCAGTCATTCGCAGCAGCCAGAGAAGTGCTTGCAGAGGCGCGTGGTTCACCGGGCCTTGCACGCTCGGTGCCTGATTCCACCGAACCACGACATCCGGGCCGTAGACGAAGTCGAGCAAGAGCAGCGATCCGGGCCGAAGGAGCGGAGCGGCGACGAGCACACCGAACCCGGCGTGCACCGCTGCGGACGAACGCGAGGGATCAGTCACTCTTGACATAGGAAAGCGGTGAACGGGAAAATCTGGGACAATGTACCAGCCCGTCGAGTGATCGGGGAGGTGCCCGTCTGCGAACTGCACGCTCCCTGAGAGCGCACGGTGAGAGCCCGAACCTCGACTTCCCGCACGACAAGGCGGTTCACGTCGTCACGTTCGTCGTGGCCGTCGCCGCTGCGAACGTCTCGGCATACGCATTCCACGTGGTGATGATCCGCCTGCTGGGAACCGCTGGCTACGGTGCCCTCGCCGCCATCGTCGGGATTCTCACGGTGACCGCCGTTCCGCTCGCCGCTGTGCAAGCCGTGGTGGCGCGCCATATCGCAAATGCCGGCGACGCCGCTCAACCTGAAGTGGCGCGCTCGGCTCTTCGCTTTGGGGGAATAGCTGCGCTGATCGTTGCCCTCGTTGTGATGCTCGCGTCGCCGTTGCTCTCGGCGTTCTTACAGGTCGGCCTGTTCGATACGGTGCTTGCGCTCGCGGGACTTGCGGTTCCGTCGTGCCTGCTCCCGGTCGGCCGCGGGGTGTTGCAGGGCAGGCATCGATTCCCGGCGCTGGGTCTGTCGATGGTCGTCGGGATGGTCGCACGACTCGGGCTCGGCATTGCATTCGTCTCCGCGGGTCTCGGCCTGCGCGGGGGCATCTTGGGTTTGGTCGTCGGCGAGTTCATCGCGCTCGCGTTCACGTTCGCGCCACTCCGAATGATGTTTACGAGAACCGGGTCGGCTGCCGGGTTGGTGCGGGCGATGATTCGCGACAGCGCATCGGCCGCCGGCGCGCTGACCGCTTTCTGGGCGCTGGTTTCGATCGACGTCGTTTTTGCTCGCGGATGGCTGCCTCCCGATATCGCAGGTGTATATGCCACGGCTGCCGTGGTCGGAAAGGCGGTGCTCTATCTGCCGAACGCTGTGGCCCTTCTGGTCTTCCCGCGTCTCGCGGAACGACCGAAGGGGCCGGAGGCGCGACGGACCCTTGTGCGATCGCTGGGCATCGTCGGGGGGGTCGGCGTGGTTGCGTCGGCGGGAATCGCGCTTCTTCCCGGTGTCGCCGCAGTTGTCTTCGGCTCGGGTTTCCATCGGGCGGCCGGGACGGCATCGCTCCTGGCCGTGTCGATGACGGCGTTCGGGGCCGTGCACATCCTCGTCTACTACTGTCTCGCCATCGGCACTCCTCCCGTCAAGACGCTCTGGGCAGCGGTGGTTGCTGAGGCCACACTCATCGCGGTGTTCCATTCCAGTCCGCAAGCCATCGCCGCGGCGTCGTTGGTCATCGGCATGACGCTGCTGGGTACCGTCGGATCCATCGCCGCGCGGGCGACGAAGATTATCCGGATGCCGGAAGGAGACCTGTGGACCCCGCCGGCCTCCGATGTGGAGTTGTCCGTCGTCACGCCCGCGTTCAACGGCGGTGCTGCGATGATTCCGCGCTTGGCGGCGCTGCTCGCAACGCTCGATGCCGAGCAGATACGGTCGGAGGTCATCGTCGTCTCCGACGGGAGCACGGACGACACGCCCGCTCTGGTTCGCGCCGCGGGCATCGATCGTGTTCGGGTCGTGCACTATGCGCAGAATCAGGGAAAGGGGTTCGCGCTACGAACCGGCATGGCGATGGCGAAGGGAGAGCACGTCGCCTTCATCGATTCCGACGGCGACCTCGATCCATCCGACCTGGTGCGGTTCCTTCGGCTCATGCCGATGTACGGCGCCGATCTCGTCGTCGGCTCGAAAAGGCATGCGCTCTCGGACGTTGCCTATCCACCGGTTCGCCGAGCGATGAGCTGGGGCTATCACATCATCGTGAGGCTGCTGTTCGGTGTGAAGGTCTCGGACACCCAGACCGGGATTAAGCTCGTCCGCCGTGCCGCGCTCGCCGACGTGCTCCCGCTCATGGTCGAAAAGCGCTTCGCGTTCGACTTGGAACTCATCGTTGCGCTGCGCAGGGCCGGCTACCGTCGCGTTCTCGAAGCACCCATCAAACTCGACTTCCAGTTCTCGAGCACGATCTCGAAGGCGGCGGTCGCCGGAATCCTCCGCGACACGATGGCGATTTGGTATCGCCGCTTCATCATCCGCCAATATGACGTCGAGCCGGCCGCTGCTGCGATCGGGCATGATCCCGTCGTTGCCGGCGCGTCGCCGTCGCCGGGCGAGTAAGACAGTCCGATGCCGTTCGATGCGTGATCGTGCGATGCATGTAGCGCTCATCACGAGGTACCCGCCAAGGAATGCGCTCGACGCGGGTCGAGGGATCGCTGCCTACTCGAAGGGGTTGGCCCAAGCGCTTGTCGCGGACGGGATTCAAGTTACCGTCATCGCGGACATGAAGCCGGGCGAGGAGTGCCGGTACCGAGAGGACGGGGTCGAGGTCCGACGGGCGTGGTGTCCGGGATTTCGCGCGCTCAGGCAGATCAGCGCGGCCGTCAGGGAATCGAGCGCCGATGTCGTTCATCTCCAGCACGAGCTGTTCGTGTTCGGTCCCGGACGTGCTGCCGCCGTGCCGGTCCTTCTTCTACGAGCTCTTCGTCATTCGGTCACTGTGACCACGATCCACGGCGTGCTGCCGGCCGAAGCGTGGAAGACGGATCTGGTCCGTGCCTACGCGAGAAGGTCTCCCGTACGGGTGCTTCGTCGAGGTTACGCCCTTCTGATGCGTCAGATGGCGCGCAACAGTACGGGCCTGATCGTGCACGGCCCATCTCTTCGGCGCGCCTTGGCAGGCTACGGTGTTGACGCGCCCGTGGCCGTCGTACCCCAAGGTGTACCGCGTGTTGTTTCGCCCCTCGTTCCCAGGGCTGAAGCGCTGCGAGCCCTCGGCATGGATGAACGCCCTCGCGCCCTCTTCTTCGGCTATCTCCTCCCGTACAAGGGCCTGGATACATTGTGCGCGGCCGCGCCGGCTCTCGAAGAATTGGGAGTGGAAGTTGTCGTCGCGGGTTCGGACAGCGGCGATGAGAAGCCTACGCACCGAGGCGCCACTCATGACTGGAAGTCTATTCGGCGGATGGGGTATGTTCCAGAGCATCTCATCCCAACGATGCTTGCGATCGCAGACGTTCTGGTTCTGCCCCACAGCGTTGGTCTTTCGACCAGCGGTCCGTTCGCCATTGCCGTCGCGTACGGGATTCCCGTCGTGGTGTCGGACGTTGCATCCCTGGCCGACGATCTCGGATTCCCCGACGCCACATTCATCGCCGGAGACCACGAGTCTTTGGCACGAACGGTTGCGCGTGTGATTTCGGACGACGACTTTCGCGGTCGAATCGGCGACCGGCTCGGCGAGATCCGCGCGGAACGCGGATGGGATTCCGTAGCGCGTACGACCGCCTCACTCTATGAGCATCTGCTGCGGTCGCACGCGGCTCGGGTCCAATGATGGCGACGTCGATCGAGAATAAGCCTGACGTGCGGGCAGGGAGTGCGGATGTTTCGAGAACCACCCGCACCTCGGACATCCTGTTGCTGCTCGGACTCGCGGCCTGTCTTGCGCTGCTGGTAACTCGAGGGATTCTGACGAGCCCCGGCAACATTCAATATTCGGCGGACTTTAGCGCGCACACACAGTCATCACACGAACTCGACAATTGGAGAGGAGCTTGGAATCCCTATCTTGGGGACGACAACTCGGCAACCATCAGTCAAGCACCTCCGTTTCTGCTTCTGGTCCCCCTTCTCGGTTCGGAATGGGCCCAGAAATTGTTACTCCTCGCCGTCTATTTTCTCATGGCTAGCGCCGCGGCGGTGACAACCTACTTGTGGGTGCGATCGATCTCGCCGGGCCGGTCGCTTCCCATTGCGGCACTCAGCGCGATCATCTACACGGTGAACCCGTGGGTTTCTGTCGAGTCGATCCACTTGTACTACCTTTTGCTCTACGCGCTTCTCCCACTCACGGTGCACTGGGTTCGAAAAGGTCTTTCGTCCTCGTCCGGAGCACGCACGTTCAGGGCCTTCATCGCGGCGGGACTCGCGACCGCCGCGACGCTCACCGCATACGGTATCGCCTTTCATGCGATGCTCGTCTGTGTCCTGTCGGCGGCGTTCCTGGCTGCCGGTCCGGGTATTCTGCGCGCCCGCGCGAAGACGACGCTCGTGGCCGTCGCGGGATACGGCACAGCCCTATTCGTGGCAGCCTTCTACTGGATTCTTCCTATCACCTTCGGTTTCCGCACCGGGTTCTCGTCCGGGACATCATGGGCGCTCTTCACGACAAAGGACCTCTTCATCCTGAGCCCAATCACACCGTTGTGGCTAAACATCGCAGGTTTCTACCGGGCGACAACGGCGTTTTTAGTCGATGCCGCAGCGGGGGCGCCCGTGGCGGCGATTGCCCTGGTCGGGGGATACGGGCTGCTCGCCGGTTCGGCGCTCCTGTTCGTTGTGCGATCGTCGCGTCGCCGGTGGGCGGAGGGCGGGCTCGCAGCAGGTGTGATTCTGTTTGCGTGGCTGGCAAAAGGCACCGGATTTCCCCGGGGTGATTTATACGCCGAGCTTGCGGGTGCGCCGGGGATCCGGCGCATCGCCTTCGTTGTGCTCAAGGGACCCTACAAACTGATCCCCGTGGTGGTGTTCTGTCTCGTGACGCTCACCATGCTCGCACTGGCCTCGATCAAGATGAGGTCGCGTCTGCATCGGGCTGGGTTCACCGTGGTTTTGGTCCTAGTGCTGGCATGGTCGGTCGTTGGCGGGATGCCCCTGCTGACGGGTGATCTGGCCGGATACATGCGCCCGGTTTCCATCCCGGCATCGATCGGTGATTCACTGGCGCGGAGTGGTCTTGACGCTCTGGCGACCCCAGGTCGAGTGGTCTGGCTTCCGTTTCAAGGGGACGGGAACGACGAGCCGCCCTGGGCAGAAGCCCGGAGCGAGATCCCCCTGATCGGCGGACGCATTCCCCCGTTGCCTGGGTGGGTGTCTCCCGTCGCCATTTCTTCGCGCGGCGTCTCGTGGCTGGGGCCCGCCCTGGGGCGCACGTTCGATTTGATTGTGGGAGATCTCGTTAATGGAGAGTCGCCGGATGACGTAGGCCGATTTCTTCTGGCGAACGGCCGTTCCGCGATCGCTGTGCGAACGGATCTCACGGAAGGACGGACGGTCGCGACGAACCTTGGACGAAGACCGGATTTTCGACAAGTGTATGGAGACGGCATTCTGGCCGTGTTCCGGCCCGGGGCGCCGCCGCCGACCGCGTCCGATGGCGTTGTCGTGACGGTCGGTGGGGTTCGTCAAGTCGTTATGGAATCGGCGCGCGGTGCCGGTCCACTACTGCGTCCACATATTCTCTCAGCACATTTGCCGGACGCCGCTCGATCGGCGTCGTGGTGGAACAGCGTCCGGCAAGTCACGTTTGCCGGCCGTCGTGACTGGCTGGATCTTGCGCTGGACTCGCCTCAGTCGGGAATCAGTCGTCTCTTTGCAGCCGACTACGTCACCCAGACCGTTCCGTTGAGCGAGTGGGACAAGGACTTTTTCGAAAGCAACACCTGGCTGGCATCCCGGCTGCGACAGTTCCCGGAGCAATCGTACGACCCCACGGTCAGCCCGAACTTTCTCGTGACATCGACCGACGCCCGGCTGGTCGTCCCGATCCACCGAACGACATCGTGTGAATGTCAGGTGTGGATCCGAGCGTTTGTCAGTGCGAAGAGCGAAGCCATTTCGGTGACAACCGAATCCGGACAGCGGGGATCCGCATCTAGCTACGACGAGACGACGACGGGATGGCGATGGCTTCGGGGGCCCGTGGTGAGTTTGCAAGCCGGGCGTCATGCACTAAGCCTTGATGTTGTCGGATCCTTCAACGCCTTGGATGCCGTCGTGGTCTCTCCCGTCGGAACGGTCGAGTCAATCGCTGATCGGATGCGGGCATCGCTCGCGGGAGCGGATGTGGTTGTCGATGGGGGAACGGCCGCACGGCCCGGGAGTTCATCCGTTGCCGGAACGGCTTGGATACCCGAACCCGGACGGTACCGTCTCGTCGTTCGAAGCCGCATGCCGTCGAGCCAGGGAAGTGCGGTCGTTGCATCGCGGGATATTCTCCTTCGGCGGAACAGCAACTCGTCTTGGCTTGTGAGTGACGAGGTGGAGCTTTCGAGCGGGGATGTGCACGTGAGCGTTCCCGACGACTTTGGGACGGACGCGCGTGCGCTCTTGTGGCTCTCGCGGGGGAAGCTCAAAGCCGATTTCCAAGGAAGTCCGGAGATGCCGCCGACAAACGTCGGCCTGGTTGCCACACGCACGTCTCATCCATACAACGCTCACTGGGTAGGAACACAAGGGGATCGATCACTCCGCCCGGTCCGCTTCAACGGTTTCTCAACCGGCTTTCTGCACGACGCCGGGAAACCCCTGTCCGTTCGATTCGGTCCCGAGCGATGGATCGTGCCCGGCCGCGTGGGATCCATTCTCGGACTGTTGATGCTCGCCGCTTATGGCATCCGCAGGCGAACCGTGGGAGTCGAGCATGATGCTGATTGATCGATTGCTTCGCATACTCAAGCGAGGAACCTTTCGGGATTCCTGGAAGCAAGCGGAGTATCGGCGGCTGGCCGAGGCGGTTGCTCCATGGGTGTATCCGGGGCGGCTCGTGGATGTCGGATGCGGTGAGGGATTGTTCACATCGCATGTCGCGAGTGCCGGAACGAGTGCGGCGGTCATAGGGTTGGACGTCGCCGGCCATGAAGACTGGGGCCGCCACAGCCGATCGGTGCGTTTCGTCGTGGGCGACGCATCGCGTCCTCCGATGACGTCGGGATGCGCCGATGTCGTCTTGGCAAAGGATCTCTTGCACCATGCGGATGATCCAGTGGCTGCCGCAACGTGGCTCGTTCGCCTGGCAAAGAAGCGTGTCATCGTGATCGAAGCGAACGCTGAGAACCCCATCATGGCCTTCTACACCCGCCACAATGGCGACGAGCATTTCACCGACGCCCGACTGGCTGCGTTGCTAGAGCAAGCCTGTCCGCGGGCCACCTGGACACGAAGCGCCGCCGTCTCGTATCCGTTCTATCTCCCGCCGGTCCGGACGATGTCGGCCGTGTGGGTATGGCCGGCCACCTTACTCATGATCGTCGCGTTCAAGATCCTGCGGAATCGTGCGGCGGCCGCGTGGCTGCATCACATTCTTGCGCGGCGGCGCTGGACCCCGCCGTTCATGATTCGAGTTCTGGATCTTGAATCAGAGTCGCGAACGTGACCGGCCAAGTGCTGGTTGTGTGTGACGGGCCGGTTCCCCATGCTCGAATGAACTATCGCGCCGAACCGTTGGTCGCATTTCTAGCGTCGCGCACCGACTATCGAGTGGACGTCATCTGTCCCAGGCCGGAGGAGGCCCCCGCAGCGGATCCTCAGGTTCGATATCACCACGTCGCGCCGTACCGGCGGGTGCGAAGCTTCGCGGATGCACTCGGCCGAGCCGCCGACATCGTACGTTTGGCTCGTGTCATCCGGCGGATCGTCGCATCGGAGCCGGTCGATTGCATTCGGTCGATTTCAACAATCCCCACGGTGGCCGCCCTGCTCGCCCGACGAGGTCGCCGTATTCCGATCGTCGCAAACTTGAGCGACTTCTACACCGATCTGTATGCCGCCTCGCGGCTTCCGTGGACATCCGCGGCGACAGCCCTGATTCAGCGGATGAATAGGTTCGCTGCTCGCGCCGATGCGGTCATCGTCGATTCTGACGAGCAGCGCGACGCTTGGACCCGAGCCGGAGCCGATCCGAACCGCTGTTATGCTCTCCCGCATGGAATCCCGCGAACGCTTCTCCTGCCGCGCGCCCAAGCCAAAGAGGCGACGGGCGAAGCGCGTGACCGCCGGCATCGTGCCGGCGGAAAGATCCTGTACATCGGGGACGTCAGCCGACTTGACGGGATCGACGTTCTCTTCCATGCGCTCGCCATGCTTCGACGATCCGGATTTCTCGCGTCCTGCATGATCGTCGGTCAAGGAGCCGATGCATATCGCAAGGAGTTGGAGCAGTTAACGGCCGGGCTCGGGATCGCGGAATCGGTCACGCATGTTCCCTCCATCCTCAACCGCGAACTCCCCAGCTTGATGGGCGAGGCGGGTGTGCTCGTCGCGCCGTTTCGACCTTCTTCAACGACGATGACGGCCTTGCCCAACAAGCTTCTGGAATACCTGTCCACGGATCGGCCGATCGTCGTCACCTCGACGCCGACCCTTCGCCGGATCGTCGGGGACGCGGTCTCGTTCGTCGAGCACGAGGACACCGAGTCCCTGGCGGCTGCTCTCCGAGGATGTCTCACCCAGTCCTCGATGTGGGGCGGGAATCTTGATGCGAGACAAGTGGTTCGGAAACGCTTGAACTGGAGCCGCATCATCGAGACCGAAATTTCGGTCATCGCCGGAATCGTGGAGAACAAGCCCCCTGATCCGGATCATGTCGACTTCTGCTGGTGATCGGCGGCGTTTTCGGAGTCGCGAGGGATGATATGCAAGGAAGCCGCGGCGCGGGCCGCGGCTTCCTTGATTCGCGAGCGGATCAGCCGACGTTGATGATCTTTTCAGTGAAGTTGCCCTCGTGGAACGGGTCGGGGTCGAAGAAGCTCACCCGCATGACCCAGCGGCCGGGACGGTCGAAGGTGAAGTTGACGAAGAAGTTGCTGGCCCCGTCGAGCGTCGCGCGGGCATACCGGAACCGCGCATCGTCGAGCCGGCGGTACTGGAACACGACTTGCTGCCCCGGGTGACCCGGTCGCACCGATCCGTACAGCAGCACCGGGCGTCCACGCACGGGGGCCGATCCCAGCAGCCACGGCACTCGCACGTACACGAGCACGGTCGCGCGTCCGCTGTTCACCTCGGGACACACGAGCGGCGGCCCGGTTAGCGGACCCCAGCGCGTCTTGTAGGTCGCGTTCGCCGACGGCCATCCCGTCTTTGTGTACGCACCCGATGCGTTGGTGATCGCACCGGAGATCTGCGTGAACTGCGTCGCGGTGAAGATCGCCTGGAAGAACTGGATCGGCTGGCTGGCGACGCTGAAACCGGATTCGGCGGTGAGCAGTCCGTTGAGCGTCATTGGGGTGCCCGACACGACCTTGTGGCTCGTGACTCCAAGGCTCAACGCGGTCGGACACGCGGCCCCGGATCCGTATCCGTAGCTGTAGCCGTGTGCGAGAAGGTCGACGCGGGACGGCGCGTTGTCCCGCGGATAGAAGGCGACAATCGCCAGCGCAGCGATGCTGCTGGCCACGACAATCATTCTGCGGCGCCGGAAATTCATCCAAGCCCCCTTCTGGGTCGGCCGGTTCTGATATTTCCCTTTACTCTGCATTGAAACCTAGACGAGCGGGCGTAACCGAGTCAACCGTGCCATTCCGACGCTTCGATGCAGAGTTGGCAGATCCCAAAACCCCACGGGCCGATCCTGTCCGGGATTTTCGATGCTTCGCCGGCCAGCGGCTACGATTCGTGCATGGGCGTGAACCATCCGAAGGACAAGCCGTGGCTGCTCAGGACCTATGCGGGCCACACGTCCGCGGCGGCCTCGAACGAGCTGTATAAGCGGAACCTCGCCAAGGGCCAGACCGGGCTGAGCGTTGCGTTCGACCTTCCCACCCAATGCGGCTACGACGCCGACGCGATCATGGCCCGCGGAGAGGTCGGCAAGGTCGGGGTTCCGGTCGGCCACATCGGCGACATGCGGGCGCTGTTCGACGGGATTCCGCTGGAGCAGATGAACACGTCCATGACGATCAACGCCACGGCGATGTGGCTCTTGTCGCTCTATGCCGCCGTCGCGGATGAGCAAGGCGCGGATCGGGCGGCGCTGCAAGGCACGACACAGAACGACATCTTGAAGGAGTACCTCTCGCGCGGGACCTACGTGTTCCCGCCGGCCGCCTCGATTCGGCTCATCACCGACATGATCACGTTCTGCGCGGCCGAGATGCCGAAATGGAATCCGATCAATGTCTGCTCCTATCACCTGCAGGAAGCCGGCGCCGAACCCCACCAGGAAATCGCATACACGCTCGCGAACGCGTTCGCCTATCTGGACGCGGTCCGGGCGACGAACCGCATTCCCGACTCCGATTTCGGACGCGTCGTCGGCCGCATTTCGTTCTTCTGCAACGCGGGCGTCCGCTTCATCGAAGAGACCTGCAAGATGCGCGCGTTCACCCGTATGTGGGACCGGCTCACCGAACAGCGCTACGGCGTGACCGATCCGACGTTTCGACGGTTTCGCTACGGCGTGCAGGTGAACTCGCTCGGCCTGACCGCGGTGCAACCCGAAAACAACGTCTACCGCATCCTGCTCGAGTCGCTCGCGGTGACGCTGTCGAAGGATGCTCGTGCTCGCGCGCTGCAACTGCCCGCATGGAACGAGGCGCTGGGACTGCCTCGTCCGTGGGACCAGCAGTGGTCGCTCCGGCTGCAGCAGATCCTTGCCTACGAAACCGACCTGCTGGAATACGAAGACCTTCTGGCCGGCTCGCACGTGATCGAAGCCAAGACCGCCGAGATCGAGGCCGCCGCTCAAGCCGAATTGGATCGGATCATGGCGCTCGGCGGCGCGGTCGAGGCGATCGAAGACATGAAGCAGGGTCTGGTCTCTTCGCTCGCGAAACGGCGGCGCGCGATCGAGTCGGGCGAGATCCTGGTCGTGGGTGCCAACGTCTACCCTGAGACGGAGCCGTCCCCGCTGGCCGCAACCGAGCAGATGATCGAAAAGGTCGATGAAGAGGCCGAGGCGCGGCAGATGGAATTGCTCGAATCGTTCCGGGCGTCGGCAGATCCGGCCGCGGCGACCCGCGCGCTTGACGCGCTGCGCCGCGCGGCCGCCGACGAATCCGAAAACTTGATGCCGTATTCGATCGAAGCGGCTCGCGCGGGCGTGACGACCGGCGAATGGGCCGGCGCACTGCGCGAGGCGTTCGGCGAGTATCGCGGACCGACGGGCGTTTCCGGGGCGGCGCTCACGGTCAACGGTCACGCTTCCCTGCACGCCGTGCGCGAAAAGGTCGCGTCGGTCGCCGCCCGGATCGGTGCCGGCCGGCTGCGGATGCTCGTCGGCAAGCCGGGCCTCGACGGGCATTCAAACGGAGCCGAGCAGATTGCGGTTCGTGCGCGCGACGCCGGCTTCGAAGTCGTCTATCAAGGGATCCGGCTCACGCCCGAACAGATCGCCGTTGCCGCGGCCGACGAGGACGTTCACGTCGTCGGCCTGTCGATCTTGTCGGGCGGACACGAGCTGCTAGTGCCCGAAGTGCTGCGGCAACTCGCGGCGCGCGGCGTCGACCCCGCGAAAGTCCCGGTGATCGTCGGCGGGATCATCCCGGACGAGGACGCCAAGCGGCTGCTGGATGCAGGAGTCGCGAAGGTTTACACGCCGGTCGACTACGACCTGACACGGATCATGAGCGAGGTCGCCGACCTCGTGTCGCGAGCGCACGGCACCTAGTCGGGGACGGAGGCGGCGCCCGATTCGCGGCCGTGACTGCGGGCGGCGTCGGCGGCGATGGCTTCGTCGGCGATGCGCGCGACGTCGACCGTGGACAACCCTGCGTCCAGGCCGATGCGGTGCGCGATCCGCATTGTTCGCTCCCAATGAGCCTGCGCGTAGCCGGGCATCGGCATTGCGACCGCGCCGAGCGCCGCGCCCGCCGCCAGGCGCGCATGCGCGCGCCCCAGGATAAGCAGTCCGCGCAGCCGCGACCCAGCGGCCGCCGAGTTGCGCGCAGCCGATCGGACTCGGATCCGCTCGATCGCATCCAGAAAGCCGATCGCGGTCAGCAGCGCCATCGGCACGAAGACGACGACCGCCGGCACGTCGCTGCCGCGAACCCATCCGTAGACAACCACAACGGCGGCGCCGGCGAAGGCGGCAACCCACGAACGCCGTTTCGCGCCGCGGAGCGCCACGCCGCCGGCCAGTTCGTCCGCCGGAAGCGCAAGCAGCGGTTCCCACACGTAGGCCCGCCGTCCCGCGACCAGCGCCGCCCCGCCGGCGGGCGCGGCGGCCGGCGGCACCGGCGTGCGCCATATCTCGCGAACGGACGACCCCGCCGCTCGCAGCGCGTCCAGCAACGGCGCTTCCTCGTCGCGCATCAGCCGGCGGGCGTCGTACGCCGCCGGCAGCGTCGCGGCCGTGAATGCCGGCGCGAGCATCGCATAGGCGAGCGCCGTTGCGAGCATCCCTTCGATCTTGATCTCGTCGGCCGCCGGCGTCAGCAGAAAGATCAGATAGGCAACGCCGAAGCTCAGCACCGGCACGAAGGCCCACAGCAGGCCGGCGCCGGCGCGGCGAATCTGCTCCGCGTACGGTCCGACGACATCGCGCAGCGGCAGCGACGGCACGCCGGGCAGGACCGGCCCGCTCGGTTCGGCCGGCGCCGGCCGGCCGGCGCCGCGCACGACGCGACGCGCCGTGAACGCCGTCAGCGTCACGGCGACCGCGCTTCCGATGGTCATGATGGCGACTTCGCCCCCGCCGCCGATGCCGGCGAGCATGGCGAGCGAGTCGAGCAGCGGCGAGCGGGACGAGACGAACACCCATCCGTAGGCGCCCGCGCCCGCGACGATCGCGCCGGTCGCTCCGCCGAGGAGCGGCATTCGCCGGAGCACTCCGAGTCGCGACGAGCGCGCGACCACCAAACCCATGAGCGTCGCGAGCGCGATCCACCATGAGGCGGCGGCGAGCAGGCCCTCGGCCAGGTCCCATCCGGTCGCTCGATACGCGACATCGATGTCCAGCGGCGACAGCAGCGGCCAGGCATACCCGTTCGCATCGCATCCGCCCGCCTCGATCGGATCGTCCCCGGTGCGGACCTCGACGCGGTCGGTCACATTCGGCGTGCACACCACCAGGAAGGCCTCGGCATAGCCCGCCTGCGTCGCCACCGACGACAACGCGCCGCCGTCGAATCGCAGGGCGCGCTCGCCGTGTGGGCCGCGTGTCGTCATCGGACCGGTCAGGTTCAACGCGAAGCAATCGGAGTCGGGCGATGCCGTCGCTTCCGTCAGCGGAAGGGCCAACGCCGCCGCCACAGTGTCGGCGAACGACTCGACACCCTCGCCGAACGGCTGATCCTGGCAGACCGTGACCGCATCGCGGGTGTCGGCGCGCAATTCGATTGCGACGATCAGGCGGCCCCCCGCGTCGATCCCCGCAAGCGCGGGGACGGCGAGCATGCTCGCGACGGCGGCGGCGGTCGCCACCGTCACGGCCGTCGTCGGTCGGCGCTTCATGGGCGCGCCGAGTCTAGTGCGTGCCGAGCGTCCGAGCGCGATCGACGATCCCGCCTAGAATCGTGGCCGAATGCTGTATCTCGCCGGAATCGTGTTGGGTTTGGCGGCCGGTTTCGCCGCCGGCGGCCGCCTGCGGTGGCTCGCCGCGAACGTGCGCTTCCCGTGGGTGTGGTTGCTCTACGCGGCGGTGCTCGCGCAGGTCGGTGCCGGCTTCACGCCCGCCGAATGGCTGGCGCGCGAGGCAAAGTTCTGGATCGTGGTCGGCTCGTACGGAGTCTTGATCGTGTGGCTGGGCTCCGTCGCGGCCGCGCACCGCTCGTGGATTCGAATCGCCTTTGCGTTGGTCGCGGTGGGAACCGCGTTGAATCTGGTGGCCATCGCGCCGAACCGCGGGATTCCCGTCTCGCGCGAGGCGCTGCGCGCCGCACGCGCGCCGATCCCGTCCGGCGAGGAGAATCGCTTCGCGCTCAAGCACGTCTTCGCGAGCGACCGAACCGTCCTGAACTGGCTGGGCGATACGATTCCGGTCCGGCCGATCCGCGACGTGATCAGCATCGGCGACATCGTGCTCGGCGCCGGCATCGCGCTGGTCATCGCCGCCGGCATGCGCACGCGTCCGCCTGCCGTCTTCGAAGCACTCGTGCCGGACGAGCGCGCGACGCCCGGGCCGCGCGTGCCCGCCGCTCCCGGGGTCGCCGAGCTGACCGGACGCCGCAACGGCCGGCTCGCCGGTGACCAGTCCGTCACCGAGTTCTTGAGTCGATTTGCGCGCGACTACGCGGTCGGACACGCTTACGAGCCAATGAGCGAGATCATTCGTCATCCGAGCGAGTCGCGCGTGTCGCTATCCCAGGCGATGAGCATCACCGACGCGAACCTTGCGGGCAACGTGCACGGCGGGGTGATCATGAAGCTCGTCGACACCGCCGCCGGCTTGTCGGCGATCAAGCACGCCCACGGGCGCGTCGTGACCGTTTCCATGGACGAGATGAGCTTCATCGAGCCGGTCTACCTGACGGATCTGGTCACGCTCACCTCGCAAGTCAACGACGTCGGCCGCACCTCGATGGAAGTTGGCGTGCGGGTCGAAGCCGAGAACACCATCACTGCCGAGCGCCGCCACGTCTCGAGCGCGTACTTGGTGTTCGTTGCGCTCGACGAAGAAGGAAAGCCGCAGCCCGTTCCGCGGCTCGAGCCCGAAAACGACGAAGAGCGCCGCCGTCAAGAAGACGCCAAGATCCGCCGCCGTCACCGGATCGCGCGCAAAGAGGCGCTGCTGGCTCGCCGCGACGCGCAAGAACGCGGTGAGGCCCCGCCGCCCCCGCCCGTTGACGTGACGGGCGACCCGGCGCCCTAACGCGGCGGGATCCGCTCGATCGCATCGAGCGTCGCTCGCGCCTGCCGGTCCGCGGTATGCGGCGCGGCCGCGACGGGACCCGCTTGCGCGAGTCGCGCGCGCAGACCACCGTCGGACAAGATCAGCGCGACGGCTTCGGCGAGTCCGTCGGCATCGCCGGGCTTCACGGTCAGGCCGTGATCGCCGTCCATGATCTCGGCCAGGCCGCCGGTGCGCGATGCGACGACCGGCACGCCGCAGGCGAGCGCCTCGACGGCCGCGACGCCGAACGGTTCGCGGAGCGAGGGCACGACGGCCACATCGGCCGCCGCGAGCCACCACGGCACCTCTTCGGGGTCGGCGGTTCCGGCGAAACGGATCACGTCGGCGCTTCCGGCTCGTTCGGCCTGCGCGCGCCACGGCGATTGATCTCCGCCGCCGACCAGCACCCATTGCAGATCCGGGATCTGCGAGCGGAGCGCCGCGGCCGCCTCGACGATGACGCCGACGCCCTTGCGCGGGATCAGATTGCCGACCATCACGGCAACGGGACGCTCCCGCGGAATTCCGACCCGGGTGCGCGCATCGGCCTGCGGACGCGGCACGAACGCATCGGCGTCGTAGCCCATGCTTGCGACGACGATGCGTTCGGGATCGGCGCCGGCGCCGCGGGCGTCCTCGGCGATCGACCGGCTCACCGCCAGCAGCAAGTCCACGCGCCCGAGCACGCTGCGTGTCGCGCGCCGCACCCAGACGGGCTTGCCCGTCGACGGGTCCACGTCCCCGCCGTGGGCGACCAATGCGACCGGCGCGCGGGCCGCGCGTCCCGCCGACAAGGCGATCGCGCCGGACGGAAACACGAAGTGAGCAAGAATCGCCTGCGGCTTCACTCGCCTCGCCTCGCGAAGCGCATCCGCGGCGAGCCGCGAATACTTTCGCGCCGCCCCGAGCGCCGAGCCGCCCCGCTCGGTCGACACCGCCAGCGTCACGTCCACCCCCAGCGCTCGCATCGCCCGCACCTGCCGCTGCACGAAGACGCCGAAATACGGCGCTTGCGGCGACGGATACATGTTCGAAACGACGAGCAGACGATCCACTGTGCGCGGCCTCCGAGTCGGACGAGTAGGCGGCCGTATGATACGGCCCGACCGGCACGCCCATGACCGACACGACCCCTTCGCACATTCGCCTGGCGCGGAACACCGCGCTGTCGCTCGTCGCGATCGGATTGCTGGGCGCCGCTCGCCTGATCTACAACGTCGTCGTCGGACGCCGGTTCGGCGCGGCAACCCTCGGCGAGGTGACGCTGGCAATCAACGCCGCGATGTTCGCGACGCTGCTGGTCTCCGGCGGCTGGCAGACGTCGACGGCGAAGTATCTCGCGCAAGCCATCGGCCGCGGCGAACCGGGGGTTGCCGACGGAATCTACCGCCGGACGCTGCTGCACAACACGACCGGGGGAATCGTCGTCGCCGCCGGCGTTGCGGTCGCGCTGTCGGTGGTGCCCGGCGTGGCGCTGTCCGCCCGCGACGCGATCATCGCCGGCGTGATCGCGTTTACCTACAACGCCTACCAGCATCTGAAATCGGCGCACTACGGCTTCGGCATGGTCGAGTCGTACCTGCGGCTGGAGACGCTTTCGTCGGGCGCGATGCTCGCCGGACTGGCCGTCGTCGCGGCCGCGGCCTCGCGCGAGGGGATCTTGTTGCCGGTCGCCGGCGGCTACGCGTTGTTCGCGCTCCTGTCGGTCGTGCGGTTGCAACGCGACCGCGCGGCGCAGCGCGTCGCCAAGCCACTCTGGCGAGAGATCCAAGGTTTCACCGTCCTGGCGATCATCGGGACGGTCGCGAGCGCCGGCTTCCTGAACCTGTCGCCGGTGTTCGCCGGCCGCTACGACTCGCCGCGAATGCTCGGCGTGTTCTCAGCGGCGCTCGCCCTGGTGATCCCGATCTACTTCGTGCCGCGCGCGCTCTCGCTCGCGCTGTTCCCGTCGATCGCGTACCGCTACGGCGAGCAGCGACACGACAGTGTGCAACGGCAACTCCACGAGACCGGACGCGCCTTGTGGATCCTGCTGCTGGCGCCGGTCGCGGTCGCCGCGGTGGGGTCGCGGCTGATCCTTCGATGGCTCTTCGGCGGCGACTATGAAGACGGCGCGCTGATCCTGACCATCATGATGGGCGCGACGTATTTGTCGGTCGTGCAGATCCCGTATGTGACGACGCTGTCGGGTACCGACCGGCGGCACTACAAAATCCCCGTCCTAGCGAGCATCGCCGGCTTCGGGCTCGGCCTGATCGCCTGGGTGACGCTCGGAGGGCGGCACGGCGCGACCGGCGTCGCATGGGGCTATCTGATCGGATCGGTCCCGCAGGCCGCGATCCCGATCGCCTTCGCGGCGCGCACCTTCGGAGTCGGCGTCGCATCGGTCGTTGCGCGCGCCTCCGCCGTCTGGGCGTTCGTCGCGGTGATCGTGTGGCGAGCCGATCCGGACGGCCTTGCGCCGGCGCTGGGTGCCGGCGCGGTGATTCTGGCGATCTACGCCGTGCTATTCGGCCGCGACCTGCAGGGGTTCGCGGTCGCGGTCCGCGCTCGCCGCGGCGGCGCCGGCTAACGCGCCGCCCATCACCCAGAAGTAGGTCGCCACCGTCGGAACCAGCAGGAGCGTGTTGGTCATGTTCTGAACCAGAAAGCCGGCACAGCCGCCGAACGCGCCGGCGATCAGCGCTCCGCCTTGCGTGCCGCGCGTGCCGCGCGCTCCGCGCCATCCCAGCACCATGATCCCTCCGGCCAGCACCAGCACCGCGGCGACTTGGAACACGCCGCCTTCCGCGGCGATCGCGACGAATCCGTTGTGCGCGGTCGAGGTCGGCTCGCCGTAGGGCGTGTCCAGATACGCGCGGTTCGACAACTGCACCTCGCGATAGTTGCCGTAGCCGACGCCCAGCAGCGGATGGTCTTTGAAGATCGCCGCTCCCGACCACCAGAGCGCGCGACGATCGTTGGCCGAGTCGGTCAGGCGCCGCTTGATCTGAGGGATCGTCATCGACGCGACGCCGAGCGCGATGGCTGCGATCACGATGACCGGCACCGCGCGTCGCGGCGCCGCGAACACGAGCGTCACGATCAACGCGACCGCGACCGCGATCAGCGATGCGCGCGTGAAGGTCAGGACCAACGCGACTGCCATCGCGACGGTCCCCGCCGCCCACCAGGCTCGCTGCACCCGCTGCCGGCGCGCGATTGCGGTCGCCGCCGCCACCGGCAGCGTCGTCACCAGGAACGCCGCCAGGAAGTTCGAGGACTGGCCGAGCGTGCCGGTCGCTCGGCAGCGGATCCGCTGCTCGCCCACGTTCGTGCCGGCGCCTTGCTCGACGCCGATCGCGCGACGCGCTTCCCACACGCTCTCGTTCTCGGGTCGAGACACCTCGCCCAGATGGATCTCGCCGCAGACCGAATACGCGCCGAGCGCCATGACTGCCTCGGCGATCGCGACGGCGGCGATCGGAAGCAGGATCGCGCGCACCCCCAGTCGCTTCGCGATCGCCGCCGACGTCGCGGCGAAGACGAACCAGAACACCGGCCGGCCCACGCCCGGCGCGGCGATGCGAAGCATGTCGGCCGGACCGTCGCCGTTGACGATCGCCGAGGCGAGCGCCGCGACGAGCCACACTGCGAACGCGGCCTCCATCCAGCGCGGCAGGCGCGGAAAGCCCCATCGCGCCAGCAGAACGACTCCCGCGATCGCCGCGGCCGACGGGATCAGATCATCGACCGACACGCCGAACCGCAACGGATAGCGCGGCATCAGAACGGTTGCGGCCGCAAGCCACGCGAAGCGCTGCGGCAGCGGTGCGCGCGACAGCAGCGCGACCGCGAGCCACACCAGCGGCACCAGCAGCAGCGTCCACCGATTCAGCAGCAACGCGCCGCCGGCCGCGGCGATCGCCACGGCAACCCCGACGAGCGGTTCGGGGGAGGGCAGGCGAGGGGCCCGGATGGCCATCGGCGCCGATGATATCCTCGCGTCGTGCCCGCGTCCCGCCGCACGATCCTGCTGATCGCGACCGCCGTCGTGCTGCTCGCCGCGTTCGCCGTCCTGCCCGCGCCGCGGCTGATCGTTCGCCGCTCGCCGGTCGTGTCCGACCGCATCGCCGGCGACGTCCGCCGCATCGCGATGGCCGTCGAGCCCGACGGCTCGATGCACGCCGCGCTCGAGGTCTGGACCGATTCGGATTGGGACATCGAATACTGGTCGAGCATCACCAGCCTGACGCCGGTCGCGCGCGTCGTTACGAAGGATCTGATCGAGCAGCGCGACGCCGCGATCGCAATGACCGGCGATCGTTTGGCGCTGGCCTGGGTCGACTACGACGCGAAAGCGAAGCAGTATGCGCTACAGGTCACGACGAAGCAGCGAATCGACCGCGACTGGGCCGAGCCGGTGACGGTGTCGAGCGGCGCGGCCGTCATCCGAGAACCGTCCGTCCAGGTCGTCGAGCGTGGAACCGTCCTCGTCGGCTACGTTCGGGGCGACGTGCTCGCGATGGCGCGAGTTGCCGGCGGCAGTTCGTCGGGGATTTCGCTGACCGAAGTCGTCGGCGCCCGACGTCCGCAGATCTCCGACAACCTCCGGTTTCCCAGCATCGTCTACGAGCGGCGGGGACGGATCGAGGCCGTCGGGTCGGGGAGCGCGGTCCCGCGCGTCCTGTCTGATCGCGGGCGGGCTCCGGTCGTGCGAATCGGCCGCCGGGCATGGGCCGAAGATGATGCGATCGTGTACGGCGACGGAGTGGCTGCCGCGGAGCGCATCCCCGTCCCGGGTCTGGGCGACGCGCGACCCTCGATCGCAATCACCGACGGAAGCGCCGACGTCGGAACGGCCGTCGCCTGGAGTTCCGGCGGCGTGGTTCGATTCCTGCCGCCCGGCGGGTCGACCGAGCTGATTACGGCGACCCGCGGCTGCTGCGCGTCGCTTGCCGCCCGCAACAGGCGCGTATGGCTTGCCTGGCTCGAATCCAAGCCCGGCGATGCGATCGAGCGGTTCGTCCGCCTGCGCTATATCGGCGAGCCCGGCCGTTTCACGACCGGCGACCGCATCCCCATAACCGCTTTGCCCGCCACCCCCTGACCCCCGCCCCCAACCAATCCCCCCCCGCCCACCTCTCGCAGACGTTTCCAAATCTGCAGTCCGATTGCAGATTTGAAAGCGGTGGCGGGGGATGGGAGTGGGGGGAGGCGGGAAAACTGCTGGTCGGCGGGGGCTGTGCGGGCGCGGGTGGTGGGGATGTGGTGAAAATGTGCCGAGGCTCCCGATGGGATGAGCGGGCCGCATCCGGCCGGTATCCTTCTGCTCGACTCTATGGACACCCCTGAGATCACGATCCCGGTCGTCGACATCCGCGCCTCGTTCGCGTCGATTCGCGCCGAGGTGGACGAGGCGATCAAGCGAGTCCTCGACGCCGGATCGTTCGTGCTCGGCCCCGAGCTGGCGTCGTTCGAAGACGAGTTCGCCAAGGCGCTGGGCGTGCGGCGCGCCGTTGGCGTCAACAGCGGCACCGATGCGCTGCATCTCGCCCTCCGCGCGGCCGGCGTCGCGGGCGGCGATCTGGTCGCCGTTCCGGCGCTGACCTTCTTCGCGACGGCCGAGGCGGTCGTGCATGCCGGCGCGACGCCGCTGATCGTGGACGTCGATGAGCAGACGGCCACGATGAGCCCCGAGGCGTTCGAAGCCGTCGCCGACCGTGTCCGAGCCGTCGTCCCCGTCCATCTGTACGGGCATCCCGCCGACATGGATCCGATCATGCAGATCGCCGGCCCGCGAGGCATCGCGGTGATCGAAGACGCCTGCCAGGCCGTCGGCGCGCGATACAAAGGCACGCCGGTCGGCGGCGTCGGGGACGCGGCTGCGTTCTCGTTCTATCCGACCAAGAATCTTGGAGGCGCCGGTGACGGCGGCATGCTCACGACCAGGCGACCCGATATCGCAACCGCCGTCAAACGCCTCCGCCACCACGCACAAGCCGAGCGCAAAGATCTTCACGGCGAGGTCGGCTACAACAGCCGGCTCGACGATCTGCAGGCCGCGATCCTGCGCGTGAAACTCCGGCATCTCGACGAGGTTACGAAAGCACGCCGGCAGATCGCGGCCTGGTATCGCGATGCGCTCGCCGGCTTGCCGCTCGACCTGCCGTACGAAGCCGAATGGGCGGATCACGTCTACCATCTGTACGTCGTCCGCTGCGACGACCGCGAGCAGGTCGCGAAACATCTAAGCGGCAAAGGCATCGGCGCCTCGATCCACTATCCGATTCCGCTGACCGAGCAACCGGCGATCGAGAACCTCGGGTGCGATCAGGCGCCGTCGCCCGTCGCCGACGCGATCGCGGCTCGCCAGCTCACGATCCCGATGTATCCCGAGCTGACGCACCAGCAGGTCGAGACCGTCGCGGCCGCGCTCAAGGATGCGCTGCGATGAGCGAGCCGATCCGCGCCGGACTGATCGGCTTCGGCTATTGGGGTCCGATGTTCGTCCGCAACTTCGCCGAGATCGACGGCGTCGAGACCGCCTGGGTCTGCGACCGCGATCCTGAGCGCCGCGCCGCCGTCGCCGAACGTTATCCCGACGTCGCCGTCTTCGAAAGCCTCGACGACGCGTTGATCGCCGGCGCCGACGCGGTCGTCGTCGCCACGCCGCCGCGCACGCACGAGCCGCTCGCGCGCAAAGCGCTGGAGGCCGGCCTGCACGTGCTTGTCGAAAAGCCGATCGCGATGACCGGCGACGAGGCGCTCGCGCTCGGCCGCGAAGCCGAGCGGCGAAACCTGACGCTGATGGTCGGCCACATCCTTCGCTATAGCCCTGCGTTGCGGACGATCAAGACGATGATCGAAGACGGCGATTTGGGCGACCTGTACTACCTTCATTCCACGCGCGTGAACCTGGGACGCCACCATCGCGACGTCAACGTGATGTGGGATCTCGGGCCGCACGACATGTCGGCGATCCTGCCGCTGGTGGGGCAGCGGCCCGAAGCGGTCAGCGCCTGGGGCCGTTCCTTCATCCAGCAGGGACTCGAAGACGTCGCGTTCTTGTATCTGCGGTTCCCCGGCGGTCAGATCGCGCACGTGCACCTTTCGTGGCTCGATCCGCTGAAGGTCCGTCAAATCGTCGTCGTCGGAAGCAAACGCATGCTGGTCTACGACGACGTCGCCACCACGATCACGCTTCACGACAAATCGGTGGATGTGATCCCGCACGCCGAGACGCTGGAAGAGTTCCGGCTCGCCTATCACTACGGTGAAACCCATCAGGTGCCGGTCGCTCCCGCCGAGCCGCTCGCCGTCGAGATCGCGCATTTCCTTGACTGCATCCGTCACGGCACCCCGCCGGTGTCGGGCGCGGCCGAAGGCTTCGAGGTCGTTCGCGTCCTGGAAGCCGCCCAGACGTCGCTGGAACGTGGCGGCGCCGAAGTCGCAATCGAATGGCCCTCCGACCGATAAAATCAGAGTCCGCTATGAATTCAGACCTCAGCTCACTTCCGAACGCAGCATCGTCCAAGCGCCGCCGCACCCGCGGGGGAGGCCCCCCCGGCGGTCCCGGCCGGCCCGGCGGCCGCTTCCGCTGGAAACGATTCGGAAAGATCGTGGCGATCATGTCGCTGATCATCGGCCTGCTTGCGGCCGGCACGGGCGTCGCCGTCTGGAAATACGTCAACGACAAGTTCGAAGAGGGAATCGACCCCACCATCGAGACCGATACGCTCCCGCCCGCGAAGCCGATCACCGAGCCGCTGAACATTCTGGTGCTCGGATCGGACCGGCGCGACGTGGTCGAAGGCCAAGGGGACCTGCGCCAGTTCAAGGGCGACGAGCTGGGAGGCCAGCGTTCGGACACGATCATGCTGATCCACATTCGCCGCGGCGGCGCCGGCGCGGTCGGCCTTTCGTTCCCGCGCGACCTGCGCGTCAAGATCCCCGGCCGGAGTGGTCATAGCAAGATCAACGCCGCCTATCAGGGCGGCCCGAACTTGGTCATCGAAACGATCCGCGAGCTGACCGGCTTGCCGATCCACCACTACGTCGAGGTCAACTACTCGTCGTTCCAGCGGATCGTCAACGCCGTCGGCGGCGTCAACCTGTGCGTCACCAAGTCCTACGCCGACGCGCAATCGGGGCTCTACATCGACAAGCCCGGCTGCTACGACTTCGACGGCAACAAGGCGCTGTCGTTCGTGCGGATGCGCAAATCCGACCCGGAAGGAGACTTCGGCCGGATCAAGCGACAACAGTTGTTCATCCGCGAGCTGATGACGAAGCTGAAGAGCATCGGCTTCCTGATCGACATCCCGCGCGTCCTGCGACTCGCCAACGCGGTCCGCGAGGGGATCGTCATGGACAAGAATTTCAGCTTGGGTCTGGTGCGTTCCATCGCGAACAAGCTGGCCGGCTACGGCGACTCAAACGTCGATTTCCGGACCGTGCCCGGGGACAACAAGCTGATCAGCGGCGCCGCCTACGTCGTGATGCGCGACGAGGAAGCCACGGCGCTCTTCGATGCGATCGCGGCCGACGCGCCGCTCCCCGATGTGGGCAAGACCAGCGCCTCGATTCCCGGTCCCTCCGACGTGCTGCTCGACATCCGCAACGCCAGCAGCATCGGCGGCGCGGCGCGCGCCTGGGCCGACAAGCTCAAAGACGCCGGCTACCGGATCCGGGTGGTCGAAAATGCCGACAAGCCGCGAAGCCGCACGCAGATCGCCTACGTGCCCGGCGCCGAACTCAAAGCGAACCTGCTGGCCGAAGTCTTCCCCGAAGCCGAGCTGGTCCGGTCGGTCAACCTCGGCAACGTCGTGGACTGCGTGGTCTTGATCGGCCAGGATGTGGCCGCCGAAGCGCTGGCAAGTCCATCGCCGTCGAACTAGCCGCTCAGAGAAAGGCCGCCGATGAAGGCGCTCGTTCCGTCGGGAGGGACCGGCAGCCGCCTGCGTCCGATCACGCATACCAGCGCCAAGCAGCTCGTCCCGGTCGCGAACAAGCCGATCCTGTTCTACGGCCTCGAGTCGCTCGCCGCGGCCGGCATCACCGATGTCGGCCTGGTCGTGGGCGAGACCGCGGCCGAGATCCAAGCCGCCGTTGGAGACGGCAGCGCCTGGGGGCTTCATGTCACCTACATCCGCCAGGACGCGCCGCTCGGCCTGGCGCACACCGTTCTGATTGCGCGCGAGTTCCTCGGCGGCGACGACTTCGTGATGTATCTGGGCGACAACATTTTGAAAGGCGGCGTGAAGGCGATCTGCGACGAGTTCGCCGCGCAGAAACCCAACGCGCAGATCTTGCTCGCGCAGGTGCCCGAGCCGCAGCGGTTCGGCGTCGCCGAACTGGACGGCGAACGCGTCGTGCGCCTGGTCGAGAAGCCGGCGGCCCCCCCGTCGGATTGGGCGCTCGTCGGCGTCTACGTGTTCGACGCGCACATCCACGACGCCGTCCGCGCGATCACGCCGTCCGCGCGCGGCGAGCTGGAGATCACCGACGCGATCCAATGGCTGATCGATGCGGGCCTGGACGTGCGCGCGCATCGGATCGACGGCTGGTGGAAGGACACCGGACGTCTGGAAGATCTGCTGGAAGCGAACCGGCTGATCCTGGAAGGCATCGCGCCCGATGTTCGCGGCGCCGTGGGCGGGACCAGCCGCATCGACGGCAGCGTGATCCTCGCCGCCGGCGCCAGCGTGGAGGGCTCCACCATTCGCGGCCCGGCCGTGATCGGCGAAGGCGCGCGGATCGTGGATTCGTTCGTCGGACCGTATTCGTCGATCGGCGCGAACTGCGTCATCGAAGACTCCGAGATCGAGCATTCGGTGATCATGGACGGCTGCACGATCCGCGGCATGCATCGCTTGGAGGACTCGCTGCTGGGCCGCGAAGTGACCGTCGAGCGCGGCGAATCCAAGCCGAAGGCTTATCGCCTGATGGTCGGGGATCATGGCCGCGTCGGGGTAATCTGACCGCATGCGGCTTCTGGTCACCGGCGGCGCCGGCTTCATCGGCTCTCGCTTCGCGCATCTCGCGCTGACGCGCGATCATCAGGTGACCGTGCTCGACGCGCTCACCTATGCGGGCACGATGACGAATCTGGCCGGCATCGAAGACCACGCCGGCTTCCGCTTCGTCAAGGGCGACATTTGCGATCCGGATCTGGTGGACGAAGTCCTGCCCGGCCACGACGCGGTCCTGAATTTCGCGGCCGAATCCCACGTAGATCGTTCGATCGCGAGCCCCGAGAATTTCATGCACACGAACGTTCTGGGCGCCGGCGTCCTGCTCGAGTCCGCGCGCCGCACCGAAACCGGCCGCTTCCTTCAGGTGTCTACCGACGAGGTCTACGGCTCGATCGAGATCGGCTCGTTCGCCGAAGGCGACCGGCTCAACCCGTCGAACCCCTACAGCGCGGCTAAGGCCGGCGCCGACCTGCTCGCCCTGTCGTACGTGCGCACGTTCGGAATGCCGGTCGTGATCACGCGATCGTCCAACGCCTTCGGGCCCCATCAGTTTCCCGAAAAGCTGATTCCGCTTGCGGTCACGAACCTGATGGACGGCAAGAGCGTTCCGCTCTACGGCGACGGCATGAACGTGCGCGACTGGACCTACGTCGACGACATCTGCGAGGCGATCCTGCTGGTGTTGGAGCGCGGCGAGGCGGGGCGGATCTACAACGTCGCGGCCGGCGACGAGCGACGCAACGCGGACGTCGTCAAAGCGATCTGCGCGCTGGCGGGCGTCGGCGAGGACCGCATCCAAGCCGTCGCCGACCGGCCCGGCCACGACCGCCGCTACAGCATCGACGCCGCCGCGGTCCGCGCGCTCGGCTGGGCGCCGTCGGCTGCCTTCGGCGAGCGCCTTGCAGAGACGGTCGCCTGGTATCGCGACAACCGCGCCTGGTGGGAACCGCTGAAGGCGCGCGCGTGACCGCAGGAGTCGTCGTCACCGGCGCCGGCGGCCTGCTCGGCCGCGCAGCCGTCAAGGCACTCGGCGACCGCGCCGTCGCGCTCGACCGAGCCGCGCTCGACATCACCGACGCCGATGCGGTCGTCGCCGCCGTTGACGGCGCCATCGCCGTCATCAACGCGGCCGCGTTCGCCGACGTGGATGCCTGCGAAGCCGAACCCGATCGCGCGTATGCGGTCAACGCCGCCGGCGCCGCAAACGTCGCGCGCGCCTGCGCGGCGGCCGGCGCGTTCTGCGTGCACGTCTCGACCGACTTCGTCTTCGACGGCACGCTCGGCCGCCCCTACGTCGAATCCGACGAGCCGCATCCGATCTCGGTCTACAGCGCCTCGAAGCTCGAAGGCGAGCGGGCCGTCCGGGCAGCCGGCGGCCGGGCCGCGATCGTTCGGACCGCGTGGGTCTACGGTTCGGGCGGGCGCACCTTCTTCAGCAAAGTCTTCGCGCTCGCCGCGGGCGGCGGCCCGGTCTCCGCGACCGTCGATCAGCTCGGCTCGCCCACCTGGGCGGCGGATCTCGCGGGTGCGCTGGTGGGTCTGGTCGAGCGTCCGGCGGCCGGCGTCTTCCACGTCGCCGGCGGCGGTGCGTGCTCGCCCCACGAGTTCGCGCTCGCGGTCGCGGACGAACTCGGCTTCGACAAAGCGGCGATCGCGGCGGTGAAGGTTGACGATCTTGCGGGGCGGCCCGCGGCGCGGCCCGTCGCCACGCCGCTCGAGGGGCCGGCGTGGATCGCGGCCGGGTTCGAGCCACTTCGCTCGTGGCGGGCGGCGCTCAAAGATGCCGCCGGGGCCATGCGCCCGTGATCCGGTGACGCGTCGATGATTCGCGCCGTCATCCTTGCCGGCGGCGAAGGAACGCGGCTGCGGCCGCTCACCTACGCCACGCCGAAGTCGCTGCTGCCGATCGCGAACATTCCGTTCTTGCAGCATCAGCTCTGGACGCTCGCGCGGCACGGGATCACGACCGCGACGCTGCTGACCGGCTATCTGGCCGGTGCGTTCGATCCGTTCATCGACGCGATGGCCGCCGAGGGGATCATGCTGGACGTGAGCCGCGAGGAGCAGCCGCTCGGCACGTGCGGCGCCGTTCGCAGCATCCGCGACCGGCTGGATGGGACCACGATCGTGTTCAACGGCGACGTGCTCACCGATCTCGACCTGACCGAGATGCTCGCCGCGCACCGCGCACGCGGCGCGGCGCTGTCGATCGCGCTTAAGCCGGTCGCCGACGCCGGCCCCTACGGGCTCGTCCCCACCGACGATCGCGGACGCGTCGAGGCGTTCCTGGAGAAGCCGCCGCCCCCCGTGGCCGCGCTCGGCGGAAACATCAACGCCGGAACCTACGTGCTCGAACCCGACGTTCTCGACGACGTCCCGTCCGGCACGCCCTGGTCGTTCGAGCGGCAACTGTTCCCGGCGCTGGTCGAGGCCGGCGCGGCGGTCTACGGGTTCGTGTCGCCGGCCTACTGGCTCGACATCGGCACGCCCGAACGCTACCGGCAGGCGCACTGGGATCTGATCGACGGCAAGTCATCATCGTTTCGTCCCGCGGATGCCGACGTGCGGGGCGGATGCGTCCTCGTCGGCCGCGACTGCACCGTCGCGCCGGATGCGGTTCTGGGTCCGCGCGCCTCGATCGGGAACGGCTGCGTGATCGAAGCCGGCGCGACCGTGCGCGGCGCGGTGCTGCTCGACGACGTCCGCATCGGCGAAGGCGCGACGATCGTCGACGCGATCCTCGGCGCCGGCTTCGTCGCGCGCGCCGGCGACCGGATCCAGGATTCGATTCGGAGCGCCGAATGAGCCGATTGAGCGACAAGATCGAGCTGATCATCGCCAGCTTCCTGATGCTGTTCGTCGAGCTGGCACTGATCCGCTGGACCGGATCCAACGTCGTGTATCTGTCCTACTTTTCGAACTTCGTTCTGCTCGGATCGTTCTTGGGGATCGGCATCGGGTTCTTGCGCGGCAAGCAGGGCCCGAACCTGTTCCTGGTCGCGCCCTGGGTTCTGGCCGGCTTGGTGATCTTCATACGCTCGTTCCAAGTCTCGATCGACCGGCAGGGCAGCGAGATGATCTTCTTCGGGACCGGAGCGACCCAGCGCGCGCTCCCGACCTGGCTGATGCTGCCGGTCATCTTCATCGTCGTCGCCGCGATCATGGCCTTCATCGCGGTCGCGGTCGCTCGCCGCTTCGCGAAGTTCCCGCCGCTGCAGGCCTACGCGCTCGACATCGGCGGCAGCATCCTGGGCATCGCCGCGTTCACGGTGCTGTCGTTTCTGCGCGCCGAGCCGATCGTGTGGGGCTTGATCGCATCGGCCGCGACGCTCGTGCTGATGTCCACCCGCCAGCAGCTTCTGGCCGCCGTTCCCCTTCTCGCCTTGTGCGTGACGCTCGCGGTCGAGTCGCGCGATCCCGAGCTGTCGTGGTCGCCGTACTACAAGGTTCGCACGATCCCGAAGTCGTTCGGTCTTGACATTCACGTCAACGGCATTCCTCATCAGGCGCTGCAATCCACGGCCGTTCGCCGCCGCGCCGAGCCGGTCTATTTCATTCCCTACGCGCAGGTTCGCGACAACCCGCTCGACGACGTCCTGATCGTGGGCGCCGGCAACGGCACCGACGTCGCGATCGCGCTCGCGCAAGGCGCCAAGCACGTCGACGCCGTCGAGATCGACCCGCGGCTCTACGAGATCGGCAAGGAATCGCACCCGGACCGGCCGTATCAGGATCCGCGCGTGTCGGTCCACATCGACGACGGCCGCGCCTTCCTCGAACGAACCCGTACGCGCTACGACCTGATCCTGTTCGCGCTGCCGGACTCGCTCACGCTCGTGTCGGGCCAATCGTCGCTGCGGCTCGAGTCGTTCCTGTTCACGAAGCAGGCGCTGGCCGCGGCGCGCGACCGGCTCAAGCCGGGCGGCGCGTTCTCGATGTACAACTTCTATCGCGAGCGCTGGCTGGTCGATCGTTTGGGCGCGACGCTTGCCGGCGTCTACGGCCGGGCGCCCTGCCTGTCGCTGTCACCGCGCGCCGCGCACCTGGCGATGATGACGGTCGGCAAGACCGATGCGGCTGTGGGATGCCAAGCCAGATGGGTCTCGGCGACGGACCCGGTGCCCGACCCCGCGAGCGACGACTATCCGTTCCTGTACCTGCGCGATCGCGGCATTCCGTCGTTCTATCTGATCGCGATCCTGGCGATCCTCGGCGTGTCGGTCCTCGCCACGCGCGTCGCCGGCGGACCGCTGCGCCGAATGCGAAGCTACGCCGACCTGTTCTTCATGGGGATGGCGTTCCTGCTGCTCGAAACCAAGAACGTGATCCAGTTCGCGCTGCTGTTCGGGACGACGTGGATCGTGAACGCGCTGGTGTTTCTCGGCATCCTGGTCTCGATCCTGATCGCGGTTGCCGTCGCGCGCCGATGGCCGGTCGCCAAGCCGCAGCGCCTGTATCTGGTGCTGCTGGGAACGCTCGTCGTCGCATTCGCCGTTCCCAGCAGTGCGCTG
>DASWHR010000033.1:0-103985 GCA_036398095.1 Actinomycetota bacterium | reverse complement strand
TGCGAGCGGCCGGCGTTGTGGATGCAGACGAACAGAACCGTCGGGACGGAGTCGGGTGCGCTCACGCCAGCGGCGCGGCGACCGGCGTGAGCATCGCGATCTCGCACTGCTCGCGCCAGCGCTTCGACGCGTTCGCCGGATCGCGCACGTTCAAGCGGCGCCCGATCAGAAGGTCCTGCACCAGCGAGTCCCAGCGCGCGTCCTTGGGCAGAATCTGGACGGCGCAGTCGATCTCGCCGATCCGGCTTTGCACGTCCTTGGACCGCGCGATCAGCCGCACGTACCGGGCCTTGTCGAGGCCGGTGACCTCCTGCTCGCCTTCGCCGAACAGCACGTAGACGCGGCCGTCCTCGTAGCCGAACCAGATGCCGAACGGGGCGACGGCACCGTCGGGCTGCGGGACCTCGAGCCAGCACAGCGTCGACTTCGACAGCGCCGCGTCCAGCGGCCCGGGGACCACCACGCCGTAGGGCGGGTCTTGCTGCACGACCTGGAACGGGACCTCGAAGATTTTGTCGTCGAACTCGTAGTAGCGAAGCGTGTAAGCGCCGGGCGCGGGGAATCGCCAGTCGCGGACTTCGGTGACGACGTCCACCGGCCATGACTCGCCGTCGACCTCGAACGAGCGCTCCCACGGACCGATGACCGCGCCGTCGGGACCGGCGATCTCGAACGCGTCCACATAGACGCCGCCGGGTCCCGAGATCTTGCGCCACACCACGAACGGAAACGCCGTCGTCCCGCTCGGCCCGAGGAACACGATGTCGCCCGCGTCCCGGTCGGTTTGGGCCAGGATCGAGTCGGTGATGCGGAAATCGTGGATCTTCAGCCTCGGCACGATGGTCGCCCCTTTGTGAATCGCGTTTGGTCTCGGCGGCCGGGATTATAGCGTCCGGCCCGGGTGTGGCCGAACCGGTCGGCCGTCCGCATCGAAGCCACAGCCCACTTTCACGCCCTCGTCGATCCCGCCGCCGCTGAGCAATCCTCGATGTGACCGGTTAGGGGGAGATGGGACATCCCACATCCGCAAATCACGGGATAAGCAACCCTAGTCAGCCTGAGCCCTTTGCAGCTTGTTTTCAGATTTCTCTAAAGGTGGCTGGGGCGTCGCGTCGATGGTTGGAGCGCAGTGGCTCGTGCGGTCTCCCGGATCGCCTTCGTCGAACCAAGACCATCGTCCCCTCGGGAGGCTTCATTGGCTCGTCGCACCCGTCGTACTCGCGTCATTCGTCTGCTCTGTTTCATCGCATCCGTTTGGGGGCTGGCGGGCGCTCTCGCCTTTGCAGGCGCAGCGGATCAAACTGCCGACGTTGTTATCAAACGAACGCTTTCGGCGAATTTCTTCGAACGACCCGATGGATCGACGTATGCGGAGTTTTACACTCGCGCCGTTAACTTCGTGGATGCATCGGGGGAATGGCAACCGATCGACTCGACGTTGGTGGCTGATGCGACGGGATGGCGCAACGCGGCGAACTTGTTTCAGGTGCACTTCGCTGCGGACAGCAATTCGCCGACGTTGGTAAGCCTAGTCCGTGGGGGGTCGCGTATCGATGTGGGCGTGGTTGGTGCCGAATCAGTGATCCCGGTTGTCGCTGGGTCAACGATTACGTATCCGGGCATTCTGCCAGGCGCAGATTTGTCCTATACCGTTCACAGCGAGCATGTCAGTAAGGCGATCACGCTGCATTCGGCTCCGACCGTGCCGCCTTCTTTCACGTTCCAGCTCAGTGTTTCCGGATTGGAGTTTGAGAGTTCCGCAGACGTGCTCGGATTCGCTGACGTCAATGGCGAGGGCTGGATGCTCGGCACGCCATGGATGGCCGATTCCAGCGGGTCGTCGGGGGAATTCTCACCGGATGTCGATTTTTCGGTGCTTCCAGCTGCGGCAGGCGTCTATATCGCGAGCATCATCCCGGATACGATGTGGCTGACGGATTCGGCGCGCGTCTATCCGGTGACGATCGATCCCACGTTTATCAAGTCGCCGGGGACCGGCGGCGGGGATGGGTACCTGGACACATTCGTCCAGAACGGTGGATACGCCGGTACCTCGCAGCACTCGAACGCGGACTTGCGCACAGGAACGGATGGCGCGGCGGTTCCGGCTCGTGCGCGCACGTATTTGAAGTTCGCCGTTCATGCCTTGGAGGATCATCTCGCAACGAGCGCGACGGTACAGGTCTACAACTACTCCTCAAGCGAGTGTGTGGCTCCGATCAATGACGTCCGCACGGATCTCGTGAAGATCAACGGTCCGTGGGAGTGGAATATCACGTGGAACGATTCGCAGCCGTCGCTGGACACCGGCAATCCGTTGGCGACGAGCACCTTGTCACCGGGATGTAGCGGTGGAGGCAATATTCAGTTCGGCAGCACGAGCCTTGCCGGATTGGTCAATCAATGGGCGCGCGATGCCGGCGTCAACTACGGTGTTGCGCTGTTCGGCTTCGACGGTGGCACAACCAACACTTGGAAGCTTTTCCGCAGCGCCGACCATACCGCGAACCAGCCGAAACTGATTGTCGATTACACGGCCGGCTCGCCGCCGCCCATGCCGTCGATCACTGCTCCTGCCAGCGGAGAGGCGTTCAACGCCTCAACCGTTACGGCAACCTGGACGCAAGCCGAGGACCTTTATTCGGGCGTGTCGAACTTTGAATACGACTTCAAACCTCAAGGAGAATCTCCCGTTTGGCAGAATCTAGCGGGAACGGCCGTCAGCGTAGAGTCGGGTTCGTTGGCGTCCGAAGGGTCGTGGACGTTCCACATCAGAACCAAAGATAACGTCGGCAACTGGAGTCCCATCGCGACCCGCGATTTTGTGATCGACCGGACGGTGCCGGTGATGGACTCGGTTTCGATCACGACGTCGTCGCCGACGAAGGCGCCGACGGTTGCGGGTGCGTGGTCGGCGACTGATCCAGGCTCGGGTGTGGCGTCCTACGAGTGGAAGTTCACGATGGATGACACGAATGCACCGAGCGGACCGGTGAACAGCACGCCGGACACGAGCGGGCAGGATTCGACGTTGGGTGAGGGCATGTGGTGGCTGTGGGCTCGCGCGATCGACACGGCCGGCAATACCACTGACGGGTGGATGCGCAGTAGTACCTCGATCGTGATCGATCGGACGGGGCCGGTGATGGACTCGGTTGCGATCACGACGTCGTCGCCGACGAAGGCGCCGACGGTTGCGGGTTCGTGGTCGGCGACTGAGCTTCCCCCGGTAATCCGGACACCTACACTGAGCGGCGAGAGCCGTTCGGAGGGGAGTTTGGATGCCACGGCCACATCCGCAAGAGTTTCGGCGGCGGGCGGTGCAGCTCGCGCGCGCTGGCGATCAGCCGGTTGGTCTGATCGCGAAGGATCTTGGAATCTCGGAATCGTGTTTA
Source organism: Actinomycetota bacterium (assembly GCA_036398095.1). Taxonomy (GTDB): domain Bacteria; phylum Actinomycetota; class AC-67; order AC-67; family AC-67; genus DASWHR01. The sequence goes on along the minus strand of DASWHR010000033.1, from coordinate 100,590 downwards.
CGGCGCTGGATGAAGCTCGATGAGATCGAGACCGGCGACCGTGATGGGCTCACGGCTGGGGAGCGCGCGGAGCTGGTCGCGTCGCGTCGACGCATCCGCCTGTTGGAAACCGAAAACGAGATCCTGAAACGCGCAGCCGCATATTTCGCGAAGGAGAACGTGCTCCCAAAATGAGATACCGGCTGGTCCAAGAGTGCGCCGGCGACGGGCTGCCCGTCGCGGTGGCTTGCCGGTTGCTCGACGTGTCGAAGGCAGGATTCTACGAGTGGCGCGACCGTGCGCCGTCACGACGCGAGATTGCGAATCGGGCGCTGCTCGGAACGATCCGCGACATTCATCGGATGAGCCGCGGCTCCTACGGCTCGCCGATGGTCTTCAAAGAACTCACCATGGGCCACGGTCGCATCTGCTCCAAGAACCGTGTTGAACGGTTGATGCGAACTGCTGGAATCCAAGGCTCCTACCGCCGGAGAGGACATCGCCGGAAGCCGCTGCCGGCGACGCACGATGATCTCGTCGCGCGTCAGTTCCACGTCGATCGGCCCAACAAGTTGTGGGTTTGCGACATCACCGAACATCCAACCGGCGAAGGCAAGGTCTATCTCGCCGTCGTCATCGACGCATTCAGCCGCCGCGTCATCGGCCATGCGATCGCGGACCATATCCGGTCCGAGATTGTCGTCGACGCGCTTGAGATGGCGCGCTGGCGTCGCAAAGACGCCGTCGGCGTCATTGTTCATTCGGACCACGGATCGCAATACACGTCATGGGTGTTTGGACGACGGCTCCGCGCTGCCGGGCTCCTCGGATCGATGGGCCGCATCGGATCGGCACTGGATAATGCGATGGCGGAAAGCTTCTTCAGCCGCCTGCAACTCGACCTGCTCGACACGCGGATCTGGAAGACGCGCGCCGAGCTCGCCGCTGCAATGTTCGAATGGATCGAAGGCTGGTACAACCCGCACCGCCGCCACTCATCCCTCGGCTACCTCAGCCCTATCAACTACGAGAAGGAGATCGCACACGGAGTCGCGTAACATCTCACGTCAGCAGTCCGGGAAACCGGGGGAAGCTCAACCTACGCCTATGACGCCAACGGCAATCCCACGCAGGTTCGCTCACCGAACGCGGGCGCGCTCGGGGGGCCGGCCACGATCAACGAGTATTGGCCCGATAACCTGCTCAAGCGCACGACGATTCCCGTGACCCTCGACGGGACGACCAAGCGCGAGATCCTCTACGGCTACGATCTGGTCGGTCTGCGCACCACGCAGCAGACCAACACCATCAACGGCACCCAGACCACCTCCGGTCGCCAGCTAACCTCGGCATATCATCCGAACGGGCGGGCCAAGACCGTGACCGGCACCGAGGATGGGACGAGCATCGTCAAGTCCTATACGTACGATCCGGCCGGTAACCTGATCCAACTACAGGAATCCGACGGGAGTGTCTCGAAGGCGATCAACGGCACCTGGTATCTGGACGGCCGGCCGCGCACTGTCACCAGCGACGGGCAAGCCTCCAGCGCCTACTCCTACGACGCCGACGGACGTCTGGCAATGCGTCAGCACAGAACATGCGCCGTGTGCACCGCCTCCACTGTCGGCTACACCTACAGCCAAGCGGGCCCGCTCGCATCCGCATCAGCCGGCGCAGCCGGAACGTATTCGTGGACGTGGGACGAGGCGGGGCGGCCCGCCACACGCAGCCACAGCAGCGGCCCCAGCGTGGTCTTCAGGCATAACGATGACGAGACGCTCAAGCAGGTTGAGACCGCTACGCCAGAGGGCCCAGCCGTGTTCGGCTATGAGTATTACGCCGATTATCGCATCAAGAAGCAGACCTATAGCGGTCCCCCGTTGGCGCCGCTGGAACAAGGCGTGACGGGCGCTGAGCCTGATCAGCGAACCTTCCAGTATGTCTACGACAAGGCCGGCCGCGTCCGCGAGTTCAAGGCTGGGGACGAGTCGCATCTGATCGGATGGGACGCGAACGGCAACCGGACCTCGTATCTGCATCCCGACTCGACTCTGTCGACCTACACCTACAATCTTGACAACACGATCATCCAGGAGCAGCGCACCGCGCTTTCCCAGATCGGGATTCTGCCCACCAACACCTACCCGTACGCCTACGATGCGAGCGGCCGGCTTTCCGGCGATGCGTGCCGGACCTACATCTATGATGCGTTTGATCGGCTGGCCGCCGCGGATCTGCTTGCCGAGCCTGAGGGCACGCCGGCGTCGGGATGTGCGCTGACTCCGGTGCAGGTGGCGTATGGGTATGATCCGGCGGATCGGATTCGGACTCGCACGCGGCCGGGTGTGGATGGCGGCGGGGTGGATGTGTATGACGGCTGGAGCCAATCGGTGATTGAGAGCGGCAATGGATCTGTCTATACGGTGGATCCTGCTGGGATGCCGCTTTCGTATCGGCATGAGGGCGCGTTGCGTCAGCTTGTCGGTGACGGCAACGGTAGTGTCGGGTTGACGGTGAGTGCGACGGGCGATGCGGTGTGTGTGATGCGCTACGATCCGTTTGGGAGTGCCTCGACGGCTCCGGGTCTTCAGGGATGTCAGGATCCGGCTGCCGATAATGAGGTTCTTTATCGTGGTGGGCATCGTGATCCGGCGTTGGGGCTGTATCAGTTCGGTGGGCGGCTCTATGATCCGAATAAGGCATCGTGGCAGACGCCGGATCAGTATGCGACGGCGGCGACGGGCGATCAGGATCTGGCTGTTCATGTTGATCCGTTGACGGCGAACCGCTACGGCTATGTGAATGGCGATCCGGTCAACTTCTCCGATCCGGATGGGCATGCCGCGTGTGCGGTCTGCTCGGGCGGCGGAGCCGACGCGTCTGTCGCGATGAGCCCGTGGGGTGCCAGCACGATTACGCATGGCCGTGACGCGGCGCTGCGACATACCGAGATCTTCTCACCGGTCGGCGATTTCCTGCATGGAGCCGTGCAGGCGACGCGGGAGTTGGTTGAGTTTGGCGGCTGTCTTGTGGAGCTGGGCGTGACGCGCTATCCGGTGACCAGTGGATGCCGTCAAATCGTTGAGGGTATCGGGGCGCTCGGCAAGAGCTTGGTGACCGATCCGGGTGCGACGTTTAAGCAGCTCGGTAAGGGCATGCTCAACTGGGATGACTGCGCCGATAGCGGTATCGCTCACTGCATGGGACGTTTCGTGCCCGACATCATCCTGGCCATCACAACCGGGGGTGCCGGCAAAGGCGCTCAAGCCGCAACGGCCGTCCGCCGCGTCCCGCGCCGAGCGATCAGCCGTGCCCCAAAAACGGTGGCCCGAGCGGAGAGCGCGGCGGACCTCGCTCGTTTGACCAAGCAGCTCCAGCTCGACGAGGCCGCGTCAGTGTTCACGAAGTCAGGAGGTTTGCAACCGTCGGTGATCCAGGACGCGCGCTTGATCACGCCGGGGGTACGCATCGGAAACCCTGAAGCGATCAAGGCCCTGACCGTGGACGGGAGCAACATCGCCGATTGGGCCAAGTACGCAACGCAGTCATTCAAGAGCCCATCGGGTCCCTTCCAGGCGCACTTCTACAGGAACAGCATCACCGGCGCCGTTGACTACTCGATCGATTACAAGATCGTTTTCGGGGGTCCTCGGTGATGCGAGTTCTGTGCGTGAAGTTCATCGACCCGGCCACGCGCCAAGAGCGTGAAAATGCTCCTTGGCTCCAGCTCGATCACGAATACCCGGTCCTGGCGATCGACGTCCTGCCTGACAAGCGGGTGCTGTTCCGAATCGAATCGGCGGACGATGGCACGCCGGCGCTGTTCGACGCGGAGATGTTCGTAACCACCTCGACCGAGATACCAGGCAACTGGCGGGCGCGTGTCGAGGAGGGGGGATCACTGCAGTTGGCGCCTGAGCCGTGGCTGCGGCTGGGGTTTTGGGATGACTTCTTCGATCGGAAGCCAGAGGCGCTTGAGACGTACGAGAGGGAACGAGCAGTGATCCTTCGGGACAAGGGCTGATGCGTCCTCGTCACGGGTCGGCCGAAGGCCGTCGGCGTTTGGCGCCTGGCTGGATGAATCCAGTGAGACCTCGCGCACTGAGAGAGAGGACTGCCGCCATCGCCGCAGTTCTCCTGGTGGTGACAACCATCGCGGTGCTGCCGCGCGCGACAGGGGGCTCGGGATTCAACTACGACGACGTCGCGTCCAGCGAGCCAGCGATGAGGACCTCCTTGCTGGCGGCTTCGAGCTCCGAAGCCCTGAGCGAACTGTCCTCCGGGCTCTCCTTCTATGCCTACGACGGTCCCTCGAATCTCGCCCCGATCGTGCCTTCGAGTTGGGTCGGCGACCCGATCGATGTCGTACGTATGCCGGACGGTGGGCTCACGACGCTCAACAACAGCCGAGTGCTTGCGGCTCATGAGGCCGGCATCAATGCTCAGGCGCGCGTGCACGCCTTTGACAGTCTGATTCCGGAGCAGTTTGCCGGCTACTACCCGACACCGAAGGGGGCCGTTCCTTCGACGTGGGGCGAAGCCGCCATGAATCGGATCGGGCGCCAGAACGTCCCCTATCGCACCCGCTGGCCCTTTGGGTCGCCGTTCACCGGCTGGGACCGATCCTGATGGCAGTGCTACTCATGATCGAAGACCTTCCGGCGGGCTTCAGTTACCCGGCAGAGTTCATCCGTGCTGTCGAGCTGGAGTTGACGAAGCTCGAACCCTGGTGGATCCTCGAAGGCGATGCCTTGTTCCAGCGGTACAAGGGCCTCCGGGAGCGTTATCCGGCGCGAACACTCATCCCGTTTGCGGTCAGGCAAGATCGCGACGATGTCGCGTGCTGGGAGGGCACGTATGCCCGTGTCGTGATCATCCATGACTTCGCGGATCCAGGGTGGGAGCAGCGTGAGGAACTCGACGGATTCAACGCTTGGCTTCGCCGGGCGATCGAGGACTTCATCGAGTTCGGGGGTGGTTACGGATAGCGGCGAGGGGGCGCGGTCGAGCCCGGCTCGCCATGGCCGGTCTAGCGATCTTCGCAATCGCCAACTGTGGTGGCCAAGCCGCCATCGCGGGTGCGACCGTCGCCCACGCGTACGACGGGCAACACCTGCCGCAACTACGCTGCCTGAGTCCGCTACGAAGGCAGAGACATCCAGGAACCACGCTCTTGATGCGCCTTCTTCAGCGTTGTCACACGTCTACGATGACCACGAACCACGCGCGCTCGAACACGCTTCAGGCCTCCGGATTCTTTGCCCCACAAACGGCGCGGCTCGTCGATGCCGCTACGCTCGGCAAGGGCCTGATCACCGATTCGGGCGTGACGCTCAAACAGCTCGGCAAGAGCATACTCAACTGAGATGACTGCGTCGAAGCCAGCATCGCCCACTGCATGGGACGTTTCGTGCCCGACATCATCCTCGCCATCATGACGGGCGGCGCCGGCAAAGCTGCTCAATCCACAACGGCCGTCGGCCGCCTCCCGCGCCGAGCGATCAGCGGTCCCCGCACCATGCGATCGACGAAGGAATCGGGCGAGCCCCGCGCATGCTCGACAACGTAAGCGACTACAGAGCGGCACGGCTCGTCGACGCCGCTGAACCACCTGGCTATGACAAACAACATCGGTGAACTTGGCGCCCGCTATCGCCAACTCGCTTTGGGTTGGGATGCAGCGAGGGAAGACCCGGAGGAAGCCAATCGCCTCCTGCGAGAGCAGCATGCTCTCTACAAGCAGATGCGGGAATCCACAGCAGGGCGCGCAGCTATCTCAGCCCTCCTTACGGACGAAGCTGCCGCGGTTCGACTATCCGCCGCAACGCACAGCCTCGCATGGGATCATGAACGGGCTGAGAAGGTGCTCGAGGATCTCCAGCAGGAGAGCAGCTTGCTCGCTGTTGATGCCAAGTGGACGCTTCGCTCGTTTCGTATCGGCAAGCTGGACCTGGACTGGTAGCCGACCGATGGTGACGGCGATGACCGGCAATGGATCTGTCTATACGGTGGATCCTGCTGGGATCAACATTAGTGGCACCCGAGTGGGAGTCAGCCGGCCGGACCTGCAGTACACGATGAATGGCCAGCGATTCTACGAGGAGTTCTCGCGCCGATCGTTCCTTCGAGCCGCGCGCGCAGCGCGATCATCTCGTCGATGCGCCCGCGCGGCCTGGACTTCTGGACCGAGTCCGCGCCTCCGCAGGACGGGTGGCCGGACGCGTCCTGCGGATACGTGCTGCTCTCCGAGGGCTACCGCAGCGCGGCCGAGGAAGCGCGAGCGCACGGCTGGCCGGTCGTCGAGATTTCCGGCGCCGCCCACTTCCATCTCCTCATCGACCCCGACTCGGTCGCGAACGAGATCCACCGCATGTTCGTATCATTCCAGCACCCCACGAAGGATGGGAATTAATGGGGCGGTTGCGACGCCGGATGTTCGAGGCCGTATGGGCCGGCCGGGTCTTCCGTATTGCGGTCGAAGCCGGGGCGCTCTTTGCTGTTCTCGGGTTCGTCTACGATCCGACCCCACGGGGTATTGGGTACCGCATCGCCGTGGCTCTGGTGTTCGGCGTGGTTTCCGGAGTGGTGTTCGGAGTGTTCATCGGAGGTTTTGTCGGACTAATGGCCAACAAGAAGTGGCCGCGGCGGCGATCGCTTTCGTATTCTGACCGGCTTCTTGTTGTGCGTTCGGTGGGACGGGGAGAGCCAGTCGTCGCCCCGCATCTCGCGACCGACGTTGTCGAATTCGCAGACGTCGTCCGGACGATTGCGCGAAAAACCCTGCGGTCGATCGGTAGTCTTCTTATGGCCGCGCTTCTGTTTTTCGGGCCACTCGTTGGTGGAATCCTTGCAGCCGCTGGAGGGCGTGCCCGGGACGCCGCGATCTGGTTCGGGTTGACCGTCCTTGCTTCTCCGCCGATGTTCGCCGCTCGGAACGGATGGCGACAAGACATCAACAATGCCGACAGAGCCGAAGCGCACGCCCGTCGCATGCTTGCGGACGACCTCGACTCCTAGAGGCGCGGTTTGCGGCCTTCGAGGACGCCGGCCCTGGGGCCTTGATGTCATGGAAACCTCAAGTATAGTTTGAGGTATGCATGACACAACGGCAGGTCCCAACGACGACGCTCTCTTCAGCGCGGCTTCTGAGCAGGGCGGATACTTCACTGCTGCTCAAGCTCGTTCGGCGGGCTTCAGCTGGGCTCTTCTCTCCCACCACGTCAAAGCCGGCCGCTTCCTTCGAATCCGCAGAGGGCTTTATCGGTTTCGGGAATATCCCTCATCAGATCGAGAGGAATCTATGGCGGCGTGGCTCGCGGCCGGCGCCGAAGAGGCGGTGGTCTCGCACGAAAGCGCGCTCGAGATCCTCGACCTCTCGGACGTCGTTCCCGACGCTGTGCATCTTACGGTTCCTCGTTCGAGGCGATATCGTCCCGCCTCTCCCGGCGTGGTGGTCCACACGACCACTCGTCCGATCCGCGCGGATGATGTCGTCGTTCGCGACGGCATCAAGGTGAGCGCGCCGACCCGCGCGATCGTCGATGCGGCCGAGACCGGCACCGCTCCGGAGCAGATCGTCGCCGCCGTTGTCCAGGCTCTCGATCGCGGGATGACTACCGAGCTTCAACTCCTCAGTGCTGCACGCGAACGCGGTGGGCGCGTCGAGCGACTTGTCATGCAGGCGATCGAGGACAGGAGGAGCGCGCAGTGAAGTACGAGACGGCAGCCGCATTTCGTCAAGCGCTCGAGCAGCGCCTCCACGACCGCTCACGCCAAACTGGAACATCCCTGGTTCGACTTCGCAAGGCAGTCGTGTTCGACCGGCTCCTGGCGCGTCTTGCTGTGGCTGCTCCGGAACGGTGGGTCCTCAAGGGTGCTCTCGCCCTCGACTTTCGGATGGGGGACCGCACTCGCACCACGAAGGACATGGATCTTGTCAGGCATGACGGCGAGGAGTCGGCGACCGCTGATCTCATCGCATGTCAATCCGTCGAGTTGGACGACTTCTTCGTGTTTGCGATCGAGAAGGCCGGCCGGATAACTGAGGAGCAGGATGGCGGTGCAGTTCGTTATCGCGTGCGTGCGGAGCTCGCTGCGCGGCTCTTTGAACAGGTAACGGTCGACATCGGATTTTCCGACGCTCTTGGATGGCAACCTGAACGACTCCAGGTCCCTGACCTCCTTTCGTTCGCGGGCATCGAGCCGATCGAAGTGCCGACACTCCCGATCGAGCAGCACATCGCCGAGAAGGTTCACGCGTACACGCGCATGTACGGCGATGGTCGTCGAAGCAGCCGCGTGAAAGATCTCGTCGATCTTGTTCTCATCAAGCAGTCAATGACGCTCGATCCCGCGCGGCTTCGTGCAGCTCTCGTGGGAGTGTTTGCAGCCCGCGGCCAGCAGGCGCTTCCGGATGTCTTTCCGAAGCCTCCGCGCGAGTGGGTTGTGCCGTACCGAAAGCTTGCCGAAGAAGTTGGTATTGAGCCCGATCTTGCGGCGGGACATCGCGCGGCGGCGCAACTGATCGACGAGGCTCTACGGGGTCTTTGATTGGGGGGATCTGCGAGGCGTTGGGGGAAGTCGGGACGTTGCCCCGCATCTCGTGGTCGACGGCATTGAGTGCGTCCTAGAGGCGGGGTTTGCGGCCTTCGAGGACGCCGCGATCCGAGAGGAACTCGATCAGGCCGTCGGTGAGCTTGAGCGAGGTCAGGTCGCCGGTCGGGACCCAACGGACGTCGGCGGCGTCGTCGCCGGCTTTCACGTCGGTGCTGCGCGCGGTCGCGACGAAATCCATGATCACGTAGTGGTATTCGATCGCGCCGTCGTCGTCGCGCACGATCCGTTCGACCACGCCCAGCAGCCCGTCCACGTCGATGTCGAGCCCGGTCTCCTCGCGCACTTCGCGCACGACCGCTTCGCGCAGCGACTCGCCCGGCTCGACCCGGCCGCCCGGCAGCGTCCAGTATCCCTTGAGCGGCTCGTGGTCGCGCAGGACCATCAGCATCCGGCCCTTGTCCATCACGATCGCGCCGACGGCGCACTGGGGAGCGGTCATCGGGCTAGTGGTCGGTGGTGGAGGAGAACTTGAAGTCGCGGATGCGAAGCGCCGGCGCACGCGAGCCGCCGAAGAACAGCTCGGAGGAAATCTCGGTCGTGTCGCCGATCGCTTCGATGTTGGACAGCGCCTCGACCGCGTTCTGCGTGTAGCGCAGGTTCCGGACGCCGTGGCGGACCTTGCCGTCCTCGACCCAGAAGGTGCCGTCCCGCGTCATGCCGGTCAGGATCGCGTCCTTCTCGTGGACGATGTTCGAGTAGTGGAAGCGCGTCACCAGCAGGCCGCGCTCGCAACCCGCGATCAGGTCGTCGAGCGAGTCGGTGCCGGGCTCCATGCGAAGGTTCAGCGGGAACGGCCCGTCGGGATTCGGGGCCGGCAGGCCGTGGCCGGTCGAGGTGCGGCCACCGCGCCCGGCCGTTTCGCGATCCCACACGACGCCGGCGGCGACGCCCTTATCGATCAGCATGACCGGCTGCGCCGGCGTCCCCTCGAAATCGAACGGCAAGCCGAGCGCGTCGACGGCGAGCGGATCGTCGGTGATCGTGACTCGTTCGTCCATGATCGTCGCGCCGATCTTGCCGGCCATGAACGATCGTTCCTCCAGCAGCGACTTCGCGCCGAAGCCGAGCCATCCGAGGAACTGCATCAGCGTCGAGGTCGCGGCCGGCTCGAGGATCACGGTGTAGGAGCCCGCGTCGATCGGCTGCGGATTGCGGCCGGCTTCGGCCTTGCGGACCGAGCGCGCGCCGAGCGCGGCCGGATCAAGATCCGACAGTCGGCCTTCGATCAGCTCGGCGTAGCCGCTCGAGTCGGGGCTCATCGCCATCACGCTGATCGCGGCGCGCGTGATCCGTCCATAGTGCCGCACGCCGCCCGACGTCGCGACCATGACCTCGTCGGCGACCGTCTCGACCGCACCGGCGCCTTCCATGTCGGCCGGAAATTCGTTCAGCGCAAGCGTGACCGCGGCGGCGCGTTCGGCCGGGGACGTGACGGCGGTGGCTTCGTCGAAGCGGTCCGGTGGGTTCGCGGCGAGCGGTTGCGGTTCGGCGATTCCGGGAAACGACGGGTTGCGCGGGGTGACGCGCGCGATCGCGAGCGCGTCGGCCGCGGCGGCCGCAACCCGGTCGCCGGCCGGTGAGTGGGTGGTCGCGACGCCGACGCGGCTTCCGTCGGCGACCGCCATCACGCGGATCTCCAGGTCTTCCCGATGCGTATTCTGATGGATGCGGCTGGACGCGAACCGCGTCAGCCCGCCGGCGGTGTGCACGGCCACGACCAGCGTGCCGTCGGCGGCGGTGCGCAGCGCCGGCTCGATCGCCTCGGCCAGACGGTCCGGTCCCAGCAGCTCGCTCATCCGCGCACTCCGACGTTCACGCCCCGGAACCGGCCGGGCGAGGTGCCGTGCGCGACGCGCGCCGTCTGGCCGGGCTGTCCCTTGCCGCAGTTCGGCGTTCCCCACACGATCCACTCGTCGGGGCCGCCGAGCGCGTCGCAGGACGACCAGAAGTCGACGGTGCGTCCGGCATAGTTGGGGTTGCGCAGCATTCGTCCGCGCTTTCCGTCTTTGATCTCCCAGGCGATCTCGCACCCGAACTGAAAGTTGACTCGCTTGTCGTCGATCGACCAGGACTGGTTCGTGGACATCAGGATGCCGTCATCGGTCGTGGCGATCATCTCCTCGAGCGACGACGACCCCGGCTCCAAGTTGATGTTGGTCATGCGGATCAGCGGGATCACATCCCAGCCGCTGGCGCGCATGGTTCCGTTCGAGCGCGGCCCGTCGGTCTCACCGGCCGTCTCGCGTGAGGAGATGAACTCGTGGAAGACGCCGTCGCGGATCACCGGCACGCGCTGCGCCTGCACGCCTTCGTCGTCGTATCCGAACGAGCCGAGCGCGCCGGCAAGCGTTGCGTCCGCGGTGACGTTGATCTGCTCCGATCCGTAGCGAAGCGCTCCGCGGTCAGGCGGCTTCAAAAACGACGTTCCCGCATAGGCGGCCTCCATGCCGAGCACGCGATCCAGCTCGATCGGATGGCCGATGGATTCGTGCACCTGAAGGCCGAGCTGGTCGGGCGTGAGGATCAGCGTCGTCGTCGCGCTGGGGCATTCGGGCGCCGAAAGCAGCGCGACGGCTTGTTCGGCGTAGACCGGCGCGTTCGCGGCCAGATCCATGGCGCGCGCATACTCCCATCCGGCCGCGGCGTAGCCGCCGCGGAACGAGTTCGGGAACGAGCGTTGCTGCACCTCGTCGCCGCCGATTGCGATGCAGCGGACGCCCGCGCCGGTCTGCGTGATCGTCTGCGCGATGCGTGCCCCTTCGCTCGTGGCCAGCCACGAGGTGCGGCGCCACAGATCGATGGACGCCTCGGCGATCGTCAAGCCCTCGATCTCTTTGGCCGAGGCGGTCGCCGCGAGCAGCATCGCGATCTTTTCGTCCAACGCGACGGCGAACGGATCGAGCTCGCACGGCGAGCTCCACGTCGCTTCGTGGACCGGCTCGTCGGCGAGCCGCACCGGGGCCTTCATGAGCGCGCGCGACGAGCGGGCGATCTCGACCGCAAGTCGCGCCGCATCCTCGATCGCGCCCGGTTCCAGAATCGAGGTTCCCGCGAAGCCCCAGCAACCGTCGGCGATCACGCGGATCCCGATCCCGGCGGTCGCGCCGCGACCGACGCCGGTGACCCGGTCGTCCTGCACGTCGATCTGCTCGGACTCTTCGGATAGATATCGGGCATCGACATAGTTCGCGCCGGCGGCCGTCGCTACGCCGAGGGCGCGCTCGGCGAGCGCCTTGATGTCGGACGGGATTCCGTTGGTGGTCACGGCGGGTCAGGGTACCCGCATCCGGCCATCGATGTCACGAACACGCCGGGCCTGCTTGCTACGGCCGCATTCCCCGGCCGCTCGGGCCCGGCGACGGCAGCGATGCGGCGCCTTCGGCGAATTCGCAGAGCAGGCGCCGGGTGTCGCGCGGATCGATGATCTGCTCGATCATGAATGCCTCGGCCGTGCGAAACGGGGAGCGGACGGCGTCCATGCGAGCGCGGATCTCGGCCAGAAGCGCGGCGGGATCCTCGGCGGCTTCCAGGTCGGCGCGGTAGGCGGCTTCGATCCCGCCTTCGAGCGGGAGCGATCCCCAATCGCCGCTCGGCCAGGCGTAGCGGACGTTGAAGCGCGCATGGTTCTGGTGCGCGGCGCCGGCGACGCCGTAGGCCTTGCGCACGATCACCGAGCACCACGGAACGGTCGCCTGATAGATCGCGGCGAGCGCGCGGGCGCCGTGCCGGATCGTGGCCGCCTTCTCGGCCGCGGTTCCGATCACGAACCCGGGCTGATCCACCAGATGCACCACCGGAAGATGGAACGTCTCGGCGAAGTCGACGAAGCGCGCGACCTTCTGCGAAGCCGCCGCGTTCCATCCACCCGCATACACCTTCGGATCGTTGGCCAGGACGGCCACCGCGCGTCCGTCCAGGCGCGCGAGCGCCGTGATCGCCGGCCTGCCGAAGCGCCGGCCCATCTCGAATATCGATCCCGCGTCGAAGACCGACTCGACGATCGCCCGCATATCGTAGGGCGCGCGCCGGTCGCGCGGCACGACCGACAGCAGCATCTCGTCGGATCGCTCGCGATCGTCTGACGGCTCGGTTCGCGGCGGCAGGTCGAAGACGCTGGGCGGCAGATACGACAGAAACCGTCGCGCCAGGAAAAAGGCTTCGTGCTCGGTTGAGGCTTCGTCGTCGACGACGCCGTTGCCGGTGTGAACGTCGGCGCCGCCGAGCGTCTCTTTGTCCACCCGCTCGCCCAAGCCGGCCACGACCGGTGGGCCGGCGACGAAGATCTGCGCCAAGCCACGCACCATCACGCTGTAGTGGCTCATCACCACGCGCGCCGCGCCGAGCCCCGCGACCGGCCCGAGCGCCAGCGCCACGACCGGCACCGTCGAAAGATTTTCGATCGCGACGTCGAATCCCGGATTGAACGGCACGTAGGTGCGGCCCATCGACTCGAGGGATTTCACCGACCCGCCGCCGCCGGTACCCTCGACCAGCCGCACGATCGGGATCCGCTCGGACTGGGCCATCTGCTCGGCGAAGACCTGCTTCTGGTAGATCGCGGCATCGGCCGCGCCGCCGCGAACCGTGAAGTCGTCGCCGCCGACGACGACGCGTCGACCGTCGATCCGGCCCCGGCCCATCACGAAGTTCGCCGCGCGAAACGACGCGAGATCGCCCGCGTCGTCGTAGACGGCGCTGCCGGCCAGGCCTCCGATCTCGTGGAAGGAGTCCGCATCCAGCAGCGCGTCGATGCGTTCGCGAACGGTGAGCCGTCCGGCGGCATGCTGCCGCTCGATCTTGTCGTCGCCGCCCATCCGCGCGGCCAGCGCCTCGCGCCGCCGCAACTCCTCGAGTTCCGGTTCCCACGTCATGTGTCCGACAATAGGCTGCCGCCGGACTCAGCGACAAAGAGTCGAACCGGCGTGGAAGGCATCAGCCAAGTCCAGAACCGGGCGGATCTCCATCCATCTTGACATACAGGGGCGCATCCAATCAGGATGCGACGTATGGGCACATATTCGACCCTATGCATCCGTGAGCTGATGTCGGAGATCGGGTTCATGTGAGCGAGGTTCGGGCTGTCTATGTCAGCATCCTCACTCAAATCCGTCGGTCGGGAAACATTCGCAACGAGCCCGAGGATCTGATGAGCACCGCCATCTCGAGGCTTGAGGAGGCCATTCGAGCAGGCAAGGAGGTAGGCGACGTCCGGGCCAACGTGGAGCCACGCAGGACCGCGGAGATGCTTGTGCTTGTAGGAATCGGACTTTCCGTCTGGGACGGCCTGGGTTTGCGAGTAGCCGACCCTCCCGGGCTCGTGGAGTCCCTGCTCGTCCTGATAGAGAAGCCGCGAGACCGATAGGATGCGGGATACGCAGCCCTCGTGCCGGCGACGACATCGCATGCTAGGATGCGAGTCAGTATGTAGGCAGGGCGTCGCTCTCTTCCAGGCGGCGCCCTCGGGTGAGGGGATCGCCTCCGGGGGGATCAGGGCGCGAGACGATCTATGGAACTGACCGCGGCACAGCGTATCCGCGCCGACGCGCGAGATGCGACGCGCCACGCCCTTCTTCGCGCGGGCCTATCCGAAACGGTTGAAAACGGGGGGAGCGTCCCGAGCATCGAGGCCATCTGCGCGCGCGCCGGGTTCACAAGAGGCGCGTTCTACGTGCACTTCAAGAGTCGCGGCGAATTCGTCGTCAAGATGCTCGTGTGGCTCGTCAACGACATTCAGGATTCGCTGTTCAGCGGAATGGGGCAGGACGGGATCGCCGATCTGCACACCGCGGTGCAGCGGTACTCCGAGGTACTCGTCACAGGCCAGTGGAAGGGCATCGGTGATATCCGATCCGCGTACATGACCGTCCTGGCGGGGCTGCGCCATTCCGACACGGTGCGGGAGCGACATCACGAGTTGATGACCGCTGCGGTCACGGCCTTCGAGCAGGTGCTGCTGGACGGTCAGAAGGCCGGCGCCGTTCGGATGGATATCGATCCCGGGCTGACCGCGACGCTCCTGTGTGTGCTGTCGGTGGGAGCCATGGTCTGGACCGATGCCGGCCTGCCGCTGGAGGGGCAGGAGCTCGGCGGATCCGTCCTCTCCCTGATCAAAGAACTCCCATAAACTCATCGGGGGCCCCGGCGAGATTCACCGAGGCCCCGATCTGTTACTCCGCCCGTCAGATGGGGAGCGGAAGTCCTCCGTCGGGCACCCAGGGGAGTCGGCACTCCAGCAGGCCGCCGATGCCCGCGATGACATCAACGATGCAGGTCGCACTTGTCATTTCCCCCGGGCCGCCGCTCCAGCGTCCGTCGAAGGGTGGGTAGGGCAACGGAACGCCGAAGCCGAGGTAGTCGTAGGCGTACGGGTGCGTCACGTCGACCGACTCCTTGCGGATGACCTGGCCTGTGTCGTTGTTCACGATCGTGATGTCGAATGCCACCCGCCAGCCGTCGGCGGTCGGGACACCGAGGATGTGGCTCGCCTGCAGATTTATGCCCGAGGCGGTGGTGTTGGTGACGCTACAGCTCCCGTGGCCGGCGAGGACGATCTGGCACATGTCGTCGCTCGGATTGAGATCTGGGGAGTGAGCGCCGCCGTGATTGGCATTGGCGGCGAGCGGCAGCGCCGCAACGATCGCAATGCTCAAAGCGATCCATGATCTCTTCATCGGTATCCCTCCATGTCCTGACGCCCCGCAGCAACGACGGGACGCAATCGAATCTCCCATAGGGCGATCCCGGAGTCGCCGGAGCGCGATGCGACCCCGGTTCGAATCGGGGCCGCATCGAGCGCAGGTCCAGCGAGTGCTACGCGAGTGCTACAGGCCCACCGTATCCTTCACTTCCTCGACAAAGAGATCGGAGCAGACCAGACCCGATGCCCCGTCCCAGCCCATGGCGCTGACGGACACTGGGGCGTCATTGTCTTCCGACGCCCAGACCTCGACCGACACGCCCGAGAAGACGGGGTGCACCTCGGCCAGGGCCTCCGACGTCACCTCGACCCGGGCCACCTGACCTGCCTCACAGGCGGCTGCGGGCTGCGCAGCCCCGACGCCCAGGCTCAGCCCCAACACGGCAAGCAGCAACCCAATGATCCGCTTCATGTTCCCTCCTTGGTGGCGACGTGACGTCGCCCTTCTGATCCGATTGTCCGGTCGCGCTCAGGTCTCGCCGCGGAGCGCTTGCCGGCTAACTCGCGATGCCGACTGCGTCGATTTCCTCCCATCCGGGAGCTTGCGTGTTGATCGTGACCGCGACGACGGCCGGGTCTCCCACTAGGTCGATGCTTAGGATTCCGGCGCACGTGGTCGTGTCGGGACCGCTGAAAACGGTCTGCGTGCTGCCGTCGGCGAGTGTGATCTCGACGGAGGTCACGAAGCTGCCGATGTTTGTCTCGTAGATGTCGATGCGCTGGGCGTTCTCCACCGCCGGCACATAGTAGAGCGTCAGCTGCTCAGGCGCGGAACCGTTGGACTGCGGCGCCCAGGCCGTCGGGAAGTCGCCGCAACTCGGGTATGTGTCGGGAGCCCCCGTCGCCTGTCCGCGACCCCAATTGTTCGTGCCGAACAGAGCCTGCTCGACGAGTCCGGGCAAGCCGGTCACGGTGTTGGCCACCGCGTCGGGGAGACCGGTCAGGAATCCGGGCGCCCGGTCCGGGATCTCGGCGGCGCCGTCGGCGGTGTCCTGTGCGAACCCTTCCGGATCGTCAGGCACGCACGGGTTCGCGCTAAAGACCGTGCACAGCGCGACGTTCTCCGTCGGCCCCAGCGCCGGCCCGACGACGCTCAGAACTCCGCCCGCAGGGCCAGTGAGATAGAAGGCCAATCCCAGGAGCTGGTCCTCGGGCGACCCCTCGCCATACGAGCTCGAGGCCGTGGCATAGGACGCCCACTGAACCGTCTCCGCACGCGCCGGCGAGATCACCATCGAAATCGCCAGTCCCGCAATCACGAGTACCTTTTTCATCCTCGAGCCTCCTCCCCTTCCGCAGCACCGCCGCGGCGCAAGCGGATCTCCCATCCGACGTTCGTCTGCCATCGTGAGGCTCGCGGGCGCTTTGCCCCTTCTCGAAGCCTCCCGATGTCCTCCTTCAGAGCCCTTCCCCCCCTTCGTTCGTGCAGGTCAATGCCCATGTTCTCGTCTCCGAACCAAGTCCGGCGACGCTTGTGCATCCTTCTCAAACAGCACCGTATGTTCCTATACCAGATCGAATGGATAAAGTCCTGCTTGATCCGGAAAAAAACTCATATGTTTTTTCTGTTACTTGATGTTACGGGTGTTGTCAGATGAGTCCGCCGATTGTGAGGGGCTCCGAAACCACCGAAGTCCCAGGTCAAAGGCATGTTTTCCGGTCCTGGTCAGGTCCGATCCGTGTTCGCCCTCCGGGAATTACCGTTTTGCGAGAGTTCGGCATCTCGGAATGAATTTCTGGATGCTAGAATGCAACTACGTATCTGTGCGTGCGACCGGTCCCTCGCAGATGAGTTGGACTCTCGGCGCCCGGGCGCCGGCCCTTCCAAGGACAATCGCCCTTCGCTCGCGACCCGCAAGGAATCCTGAAGGCTGAACTTATGAAAGAAACTCCTAACCTCACACCGGCACAACGCATCCGCGCCGAGGCGAAACAGGCCTCGAAGAAGGCCCTATTGGCCGCTGGTCTTGCCGAGACCGTGGAGCACGGCGGCGTCGTGCCCAACATCGACTCCATCTGTGCGCGCGCCGGCTACACCCGCGGTGCCTTCTACGTCTATTTCAAGAGCCGCGGTGACTTCGTCGTGCAGCTCCTCGACTGGGTCACCGGCGATATCTTCCAAGCCATCTTCCGAGACGCGGCCGAGAACGGAACCGACCTGCGAGGCGTCGTGACCCGGTTCACGCAGGCGCTGGCCAAGCGTGAATGGCCCGACGTTACCGATATTCGGTCCGCATACATGAGCGTGATCGCGGGGCTGCGCGAATCCGATGCCGTCCGTCAGCGCCACGCCAATCTGATGACGGCCGCGGAGGCGCAGATCGCCACGGCCATCCGGAACGAGCAGGACGCCGGACGCGTTCAAGCGAGTCGCGACCCAGACCATGTCGCTCGGATCACTCTGCTGGTCGCTATCGGGCTGATCGTGTGGGACGACGTTGGCATGCCGATAGATCCCGTCGCGATCGGAGAGCATCTCTTGGCGCTGATCGAAGAGCCCTCCTTCGACTGATCGGCGGAACGGGCCTCAGCGCGGCGAACGGCTTCGAGTCGTTCCTGAGCCCAACCTTTCGGTTCCTGCGGTATACAGAGGCTGGGATGGAGGGTTCCGGCTCGGATCTGACGGCCGCGCAGCGGATCAGGCAGCAGACGCGCGAGGCGACTAGGCGTGTCCTGATGGAAGCCGGACTCGCCGAAACGATCTCCCGCGGCGGGCTGGACGCCCCCAGCATCGACGCGATCTGCGCGCGCGCCGGCTACACGCGTGGAGCGTTCTACGTTCACTTCCGTGATCGTGACCACTTCGAGGCGGAAGTGTTTGAGTGGGTGCTCAACGACATTCTCGGCATGCTGTGGAGGGGCGCGTTCGAGGGAGCGGAAGACATCCACGAGGTCGTAGGGCGGTTCTCAGCGGCGATGACCGCTCGTATCTGGCCAGACCTGGACGACAACATTCGCGCTGGCTATCTGTCGGTTCTGCGTGCTGCGATGTCCGGGCCCGAGGCCAAGGAGCGTCACGCGCGGCTGATGAAGGACGTGGTCGGCCGCTTGGCCGAGAGCGTCCGGGACGGGCAGTCGAAGGGAACGCTGCGCAAAGATCTGGACCCCGATCAGGCCGGAATGATCGTGCTCCTTCTCGCGATCGCGATGATCATGTGGGACGACATCGCCATCGAGATGGACGTCAATGCGATCGGAACGACTGTCGTCCATCTGCTCGAAACGCCCCCGCGCCCTACAAGCGATCTAAGCGGGCGCAAAGGACTGGGGCCCCAGCTTCCAAGCGACCCTCCCGGGACCACATCGGCCCCTCCGCGGTGACGAGCGCGGGCGGCGACGAGCGCCACCTCGAGAGGCGAAGGCACGTCGACCTCCCCCGCCTGTACCACGGGGACTGAGCCATCGTAGGCTGTGGCTGCCCCGCCCCAAGGAGGACTTCATCGTGGACTTCGACCCGACCCCCGAACAGCAGATGGTCCGGCAGACGGCGCGCGAGTTCGCCGACCGAGAAATCGCGCCGGTCGCGCGCGACTACGACCGCAGCGAAGAATTCCCGTGGCCGATCGTCGAGAAGATGAAGCCGCTCGGGTTTCTCGGGGCGTCGATCCCGGCCGAGTACGGCGGCATGGGCGTGGATACCGTCTCCTACGCGCTGATCCTGGAAGAGGTCGCGCGCGCCGACTCGTCGATCCGCTCGATTCTGTCGGTCAACTGCTCGCTCGTCGGCTCGTCGATCGTGAAATGGGGAACCGAAGACCAAAAGCAGCAGTGGCTGCCGAAGCTGTGCAGCGGCGAGTCGATCGGCTGCTTCGGATTGACGGAGGCAGGATCCGGATCCGACGCCGCCTCGATCACCTCAAGCGCGAAGCGCGACGGCGACGACTGGATCATCAACGGCTCGAAGATGTTCATCACCAACGGAACGATCGCCGGCCTTGCGCTCACGATCGCCCAGACCGAGCCCGGAAGCGGCGCGAAGGGAACCGCCGCATTCCTGGTTCCCTGCGACGCACCCGGGTTCTCCGCGCGCGAGATCAAAGGCAAGCTGGGCCTGCGCGCTTCTTCGACGGCCGAATTGTTCTACGACGATGTGCGCGTCCCCGGCAGCGCGATGCTCGGCGGCATCGGCGACGGGATCAAGGTCGCGCTGTCCGCGCTCGATTCGGGACGCGTCGGTCTGGGTGCCGGCTGCGTCGGCATCGCGCAAGCATGCTTGGACGCGTCCGTCACCTACGCGAAGCAGCGCGAGCAATTCGGCAAGCCGATCGCCGCGTTCCAGCTCGTTCAAGAGATGCTCGCCGAGATGCTCGTCCAGATCGAAGCCGCTCGCCTTCTGGTCCTCCGCGCTGCCGCGATGAAGGACAAGGGGAAAAAGAACACGCTTGAGGCGTCGATCGCAAAGTACGCGGCCAGCGAGGCCGCGGTCTCGTGCGCGAACCTCGCCATCCAGGTTCACGGCGGCTACGGATACATCGACGAGTTTCCCGTCGGAAAGTACTTGCGTGACGCGCGCGTGACGACCCTCTACGAAGGCACCAGCCAGATCCAGAAGCTGATCATGGGCCGGCATCTGACCGGCATCAGCGCGTTCACGTGAACCGTCCGCGAGCCCTGCTGGAGCTTCTGGCCGGTTTCGTCCTCACCGCGGCGATCGTCTGGTTCCTGCTCACTCGTACCTGAACCTTCGCCGGAAGGCCCCCCATTCCGCGTCGGAAGGGCCCCGTCGAGCCCTGATATTTAGTCCTTTCCGGCTATGTAGCGTTGGGGGGAGCCGCCGACAACATGTCCGAGAGGTCGACCACAAGCCGGAGGGGCCATGCGCGTCGTCGTCGAAACGCTTCGCTGGATAACGACTTTCGTTTACCTGGGCGCCGCCGTGGTGGCTCTTCGCATGCGCTTCCGCACGCGAGGCGCGAACGCGCCGGCCACCTGGCTCGCTGCCGCGTTCGGATCACTGGGCTTGATTCTGATCTCCGGCTTCTTCCTTCCGAAGCCTCCCTACAGCGCCGGCTGGCTTTGGGGCGCAAAGCTCCTCGTCGTTGTGTTGATCTCGTTCCCATATCTGCTGCTGCGCTTTTCGTCATCGCTTGGGATCGGCGATCGCGGTCCGGCCCGCGTCGCGGCCGCGGCAACAGCGATGATCGCCATCTGCACGATCGGCTTGCCCGAGTTCGTCGCCCAGGATGCGGCCAAGCCTGCCTGGTACGGGCCCTTCGTCGTCGCGTTCGTCGTGACGTGGTTTGCCATCAGCATCGCCGCCGCCCGGCGGCTCTGGCGGGCCGGCCGCGGACAGGCGCCGGTCGTTGCGCGTCGTCTTCGGATGATGTCCGTCGGTTCCGCCTTGATCGCGGCGGCGGTCCTCGGCAGTCTCTTCTCGACCGGCACCGCGGCGCAGCCGCAGGCGGCGCGCGTCGTCAACTCGATCCTGAGCGTCGGAGCCGGCTTGATGTTCCTGCTGGCCTTCACGGCGCCGCGCTGGTTGCGCGCCTACTGGCGCCGCGCCGAAGAGCAAGCGACGAGGGATGCCGCCGCGACCTGCATTCGCGCCGGCAGCGTCGCCGAATTGTGCGACACGCTCCTCCCGCATCTGCGACGCGTCCTGGGCGGCACGGGCGCGGTGCTGGCGGCACCGGACGGACGCGTGCTGGGCAGTGTCGGTCTCGCGCCGGCCGACGCGGAACGAATCGCGGCGGCGGCCGGTGATGAGGAACCGGACCCTGCGGTCCTGTCGACGGCGATCCGGCACGGGCGGCTTGCCGTCGCGCTGAGCCTTCGTGCGCCGTTCGCCGGCGCGGAGGAAGCCTCGCTGCTGGCGTCGTTCGGCGACTTCGCCGACGCCGCGCTCGAGCGGCTGTCGTTGCTGGAGCGCGGCGAGCGGATGCGCGCAGAGTTCATCGCGATGCTCTCCCACGACATGCGCGCCCCGCTCACCGCGGCGCGCGGCATGATCGAAACGCTTGCATCCGAGTGGGACAAGCTCGACGGCGCGCTGCGCCAGCAAATGCTGGAGCGAGCCTCGAGCAACGGCGTGAAGCTCGGCGCGATGATCGAGCAGATGCTCGAACACGCCCAACTGGACGCGGGACAGGTCGAATCACTGATCGAGCGAATCAACGTCGGTCGGGCCGTTGCCGACGTCGTGGGCAACCTCGGCGTGCTGATCGAAGGTCATCGCGTCGTCACCGACGTGAACCCGAATCTGCACGCGATCGCCGACGCACGCGCTCTTGAACGGATTCTGGGCAACCTGGTGGTCAACGCGGCCAAGTACTCGCCCGCGGGCACCACGATCACCATTGCGGCCACAGGTCGCGGCGAGATGGTCGCCATCAGCGTCGCCGACGAAGGGCCCGGCATCGCGCCCGACGACCGCGCACGGATCTTCGACAGCTTCTATCGCGGTTCGCGAACCAACGGACAGTCGGGTCTTGGTCTGGGCTTGGCGATCGTGCGGCGACTCGCCGAGTTGCAGGACGGCCGGGTCGAAATCGCCGACCGCCCGTTCGGCTCGACCTTTACGGTTCTGCTGCCCGGCGGCGCCGATCGGGTGATCGCCCGCGCCGCCGACCGCGTCGCCGGCTGACGACGCGCCCCGGCAGGCGGTTTCCGGCGCCGGTGAACCGATACACTTGCTCGACCGCATGCGGACCGATCTGCACACCCATTCGAACGTGTCCGACGGGGCGACCCCGCCGGCCGAGGTCGTGCGCGCGGCGAAAGCGGCCGGGCTCGATTGCATCGCGCTGACCGACCACGATTCGATGGCCGGGATTGCCGAGGCACGCGCGGCGGGGGAGGGGCTCGGCGTCGCCGTCATCGCGGGATCCGAGATCTCGGCTGTGCTCGATCATCGGCCGGTGCACGTGCTCGGATACTTCATGGATCCCGATCACCCGCGCCTTGCCGCCGAGCTTGCCGCGATCCGCGCATCACGGCTCGACCGCGCCGCGCGGATGGTGCAGCGGCTCAACGAACTCGGGGTCCCGATCACCTACGAACGCGTTCGCGCGCTCGCGGCCGGCGAGAGCGTCGGCCGCCCGCACGTCGCTCAAGCAATGGTTGAAGCCGGCGTGATCGCCCAACCCGGCGAGGCCTTCACCGACGAATGGATCGGTAACGACGGCCGCGCCTACTTCGAAAAGACCGCGCTGTCGCCGCAGGGCGCCGTGGATCTGATCCGCGAAGCCGGCGGTGCCGCCGTCATCGCACATCCGATCTGGATCGACGGGCCGACGTCCGCCGAGACGCTGCTGCGCGGCCTGGCCGCCGGCGGGCTGGCCGGCGTCGAAGTGGATCATCCCGACCACGATGCGTCCGCGCGCGAGCGGTTCGGCGCGCTGTCCCGCGAGTTGAACCTGATCCCGACCGGATCGAGCGACTATCACGGCAACGCCCACGGCGGCGCGATCGGCAGCAACGTGACGCCGGCCGATCGCGTGCAGCAGCTTCGCGAGCGCGCGGGAGCGGTTCGGTAGATGGCACGGCGCGACGCGGAGCGGCTCAAGATCGGCTTTCAGGATCCGACCAGGCCGCCGCATCGCCTGTCGCAGATCGTCGCGCGGCTGGCCGACCGGCTCCGCTTCGACTCGTACTGGTTTCTCGATCACTTCATGGGCGTCGTGCCGCCCGGCATGTGGTCTTCGGACCTGACGCAGGCCGCGCGCGTGATCCGCAGCCCCGACGAGTTCTTCGATCCGTTCGTGTCGGTCGGCGCGATCGGAGCGCGCACCAAACGCGTGCGACTGGGCATCTCGGTCACCGACACCGTCCGGCTCCATCCCGCGTGGATCGCGCGCGCCGCGCTCACGTTGCAACACACGACGAAAGGCCGGTTCATCTTGGGGATCGGCGCCGGCGAACGCGAAAATCTCGAGCCGTACGGATTGTCGGCCGACCGGCTCGCGTCCCGCTGCGCCGAGTCGATCGCCGTCATGCGGTTGCTGTGGAGCAGCCGCGACCCGGTCGATTTCGAAGGCGAGTTCTTCACGCTCCGCGGCGCGTCGCTGGCGCTTCGCCCGTATCTGCAGCGGCCACCCCCGATCTGGATCGCCGCGATGGGTCCCCGGATGCTCGCGATCACCGGCCGGTACGGGGACGGCTGGCTGCCGCACTGGCAGTCGGTCGAGCGGTATCGCGCTTCGCTTCAGCAGATCCGCGCCGCGGCGCGCGACGCCGGCCGCGATCCGGCTGCGATCACGCCCGGCCTGGTGCTGACCTGCGTCGTGGATGGGCGGCACGACGAGTGCCATGCCGCGCTCGAGTCGCCGGCGCTCAAGCTCGCGGCGCTGCTCCACGATTCCGTTGCGTGGCGTGAGGCCGGCGGGTCGCATCCGCTGGGCGAGCAGTTCCGCGGCATCGTCGACTTCGTGCCCACGCGCGTGTCGCCGGCCGACGTGAAAGCCGCGATGGACAAGGTTCCATGGGACGTGCTCCACACGCTGTATCCGCACGGAACGCCCGAGCAGCTCGCCGACCGGGTTCGCGGCTACGAAGACGCCGGATGCCGGCACGTGATCTTCGAAAACATCACCGCGGTCGGCAAGCCTTCGAAGGCGCTGTCGAGCTTCGCCGCGCTCGGCAAGACGGCGCGCATCCTTCGCCGCGACCGGCCGGCTACGTGATCCGGGTCGCGACCATCACGCCGTCGCGCGTCGGCACGATCGTCGACAGGAATGCGGGATCGCCGGCGACCAGTTCGTTGTGCTCGCGGATCGCCTCGGTCCACCCGGGACGCACGTCGTCGGCGACGTCGGCTTCGGCGACGCGGCCCGACCACAGCACGTTGTCGCAGATGTAGAGACCGCCGATGCGGATCCGCTCGCGCGCCGCGCGCCAGGCGCCGGGATATCCGTGCTTGTCGATGTCGCAGTAGACGATGTCGAACTCGCCGTCCGCGGCGGCCAGCCCTTCGAGCGCGTCGCCGACGCGATAGCGGATGCGCGGCCACACGCCCGCCTTCGACAGATACGTCTCGGCCTTCTTGGCGTTCTCCGGATCGCCGTCGGTGCACCAGACCTCCTCGGCGGCGCGGGCGAACCAGTAGGCCGAGTAGCCGTATCCGCTGCCCAGCTCGAACACGCGCGTGGCGCGAAGCGTTCGCGCGAGAACTTCCAGCGTTACCCCGACTTGCCGTTCGACGATGGGGAAGCCGCGCTCTTTCGCCTCGGCTTCCATTGCCAGCAGCACCGGCTCGTCGTGGCGGGCAAGGAGCCCGCGCATGTAGGTCTCGATGCGCTCGTCCACGATCTTGATCGTCACGGCAGCCTCCCGGGTTCGGCGTCGAAGGCATCGTACGGCTCCCGCCCGCGGCTGGCATACTCGACGCACATGTTCGAGGCGGCGATCTTCGATTTCGGCGGCGTGGTCACCACGTCGGTCGCCGAGGCATTCTCCCGATTCGACGAGCAGGTCGGTGCCGAGAAAGGCACCGTCCTTCGCCTGATGCGCGAAGCGCGGGACGAGGCAACCTCCGAATTCCATCGCCTCGAGACCGGCGAGATGAGCGAAGCCGACTTCTACGCATCGCTCGGCGCCAAGGTTGCCGCGGCCGCCGGCCGCGACATCGACTGGCCCGCCGACCCCAAGCAGATTCGCCGAATGCTCCTCGGCTCGCTGCGGCGAAACGAGGAGATGCTCGCGGTGGTCGCCGCCATCGGCCGGCACCATCCGGTCGGAATGCTGACCAACAACGTGCGCGAGTGGGCGGCGTGGCGCGACCATT
This sequence comes from Actinomycetota bacterium, assembly GCA_036398095.1. Taxonomy (GTDB): domain Bacteria; phylum Actinomycetota; class AC-67; order AC-67; family AC-67; genus DASWHR01. The sequence goes on along the minus strand of DASWHR010000033.1, from coordinate 75,574 downwards.
ATCCGATGGACCTGTTCCGCGTCGTGGTGGATTCCTGCGAAGTCGGGATGCGCAAGCCCGACCCGCGAATCTATCGGCTCACCTGCGAGCGACTGGGTGTCGAGCCGCAGCGAGCGGTGTTCGTGGACGACTTTCCGCAGAACGTTCAAGGCGCGGCCGCGGTGGGCATGCACGCGATCCTTTTCACCTCCACCGACGCCACGGTTGCGGCGCTCAGGCCGCTCTTCCCGCGCGCCTTCGCCTAAGTCCTCCTAACCGAGCGCGGCGATCATCCGCTCGGCGGCGAGCGCGTTCGAGCCGTCGGCGTCGTGGCGCAGAAAGCAGAACACGTCGCAGCCGTCCGCGGCGAGCGTCGCGATGCGCTCGGTCCAGGCGTCGATGGCGTCGTCGTCGTAGGCGTCGCGGCGGAGCCGCAGATACGCGAACCCCGGCGCGGCGGGATGAATCGCGGTCCCCGCGTCGCCGGTTTCGGCCGCGACCCATGCGGCGCCGGCGTCCGACAGCGCCACTCGAACCGCGTCGAGGTCCCAGGACGGATCCCGAAACTCGCACGCCAATCGGACCGATGGCGGAGCGGCCGACAGGAACGCCGCCAGCAGAGCCGGGTCGGCCGGCATCGCCGGCGGCAACTGGACGAGCAGCGGCCCGAGGCGCGGTCCGAGCGTTGCGGCGGTGGCGGCGAAATCGGCGAAGAGCGTCTCGCACTCGCGCAGCCTTTTCTGATGCGTGATCAGTTTGGGCGTCTTCAGGCAGAACGTGAATGCATCGGACACTTTGCCGGCCCAGCCGCCGAGCAGCGCCTCGGTGGGAAACCGATTGAACGTGTAGTTGATCTCGACGCCCGACAGTCGCGACGCGTAATGCGGCAACAGTTTTGCCTGCGGCTGCTGTTGCGGGTAGAAGCGCGGCTTCCAGTCCGGGTAGGCGAATCCCGACGTTCCGATGACCACGCGGCCGCTCACGGTGCGAACCTTAGCAAGGCCCACATTGGACGAGACGCCGGTTGCGGCTCCGGCGTCTCGTTGGTGACGGGGTTGGGCTCCCTCGTTCTCCCTCGAACGTGGTCTCTATCTGGCGAGCGCGTCCATGGCTCCGTCGATCGGCCAGGAGCGCAGCACCGCGATCGCCTCGCGCCGCGACAGCAACCAGCCGTCGCGCTCGAGCCAGAAGCGGCGGCATTGCGTGCAGATGCAGAACTGGACGGTTTCGTTCTTGCCCGAGGGAACCGAGCTGACCGACACCTCCGGTCCGCCGCGGTGCGAGCAAGGCGTTCTAACCTGGTCCACGGTTCCTCTCCTGCCGACGGGTACGGGTGAAATGAGGTTCGAAGGGTGTATCGGCCGCGAACCGTGAACCCTTGAGCGCTGGGAGCGGTCGAAACGCGGCAGGGGTCGGACTTGTCCTAGTCACAGACGCGATCGAGCCAGTCGAGCAAGCAGGCCACGCCCCGCTCGTCGCGGCGCAGTTGATGGCGGGCGCCGGGCAGTCGCGCGAGCTCCTTGGGCGAGCCGGCCGCGGAGTAGAGCCGCTCGGCGTGCGCGTAGGGCACGACCTCGTCGGCATCGCCGTGTGCGATCAGCAGCGGCCGCGGCGCGAGCGCCGCCACGTTCCGTTCCGCCGACAGATCGTCGATCTCGGCCCACCACGCGTCGGGATCGCGCGGGAAGGCGGGGTCGCGGATCAGGCCCAGGTTGCGGAGCCGCGCGATGGCCGCCGACGGCTCGCCGGCAAGCATTCGCAGCGATGCCGGCGTGGCGAGCGAGGCGACGGCGGCGATGTCGGCGCGACGTGCCGCTGCGGCGATCGCAACCGCCCCGCCGGCCGAGGACCCGGCCACTACGCGCCGGAGCGCGCCCGCCTCGCGGTCGCGCGCCAGCGCGTCCAGCATCGCCTCGAGATCGCGAACCCACCCGGCGACGGAGAAGTCACCCGACGAGTCGCGGACGCCTCGGAAGTCGAGCCATGCCGCGGCGTAGCCTCGCGCGGCGACGATCTCGGCCAGGCCGGCGTAGCCCTCGTCGCTTGGGTCTCGGCGCGACGAGCCGGGGATACCGTGGCATAACACGACCGCGGCTCGCGGCGATGGCCCGACCGCGATTCCGGCCGAAAGAACCAGGCCGTCGGATTCGACGAGCAACGCGCGTCGCTTCACCGGTGCCGTCACCGGTGCCGTCTCCGGTGCCGTCTCCGGCGAATCACCGCAGCGATCGCGCCGCCGGCCGCTGCCGCCGCAGCGGCGACGATCGCCGGTGCGAGCCACCGGCTTTCCCCGCCGCCGGGAGTGGACGCGGGATCGGCCGCCGGGATCCAGCGTGTGATGCCGCGGATTTCAAAAGGGTCGCCGTCGATGGTGCCGGGCACGCTCCAGCGAGACAGCTCCGCGGTCCGGCCGGCAGCCTGCACCTCCTCCGGCGGTTCCTTGTCGAAGGCGGCGCGTTTCTCGAGCCAAATGAGCACGAGAGACGATTGCGTGCGCCATGCGGCCGGCGTGCGCGGCACGGCCTCGGGCTGCGAGCGGGTGTCCCGCCACGTCGGCGAGTTCTCGTCGATCTCGATTCCGGCCGGGCCGATGCGGGCGAAGGGCAATCCGTCGCGACCGGTCAGCTCGATCGTGCGTTGCGTCGCGTTGCGCAGCTCGATCGCCGGCGTCGTGCCGGCCAGGATGCGTACGTCGATGCCGTCGGCGTCCGGCACGACGGCCGCCAGCGCGGCTTCGACGCGTCCACGCACCGGGTGCCACGTCACCGCGCCGTCGATCGCGAAGGCGTCGCCGTTCACGCTGCCGGGAATGGTGAACAGCTTTAGTGTCGCCGGCGTGGATCGGTCGGCGGGGCCGTGCCCGTCGTAGGCGGCGCGCCGGTCGTACCACTTGACGGTGTCGCCCGTGCCGTGCGGCTGCCAGAGCGGCTCCGGACCGCCGGGCGAGGGTGGAGGCGGATCGCCCGGCCGCACCGCCGGCCCGTAGAACGGTGAGCGGACGTTCCCGTCGATGCCTGCGGGTCCGATCCGCAGGAACGGGGTGCCGCGCTCATCGTGGATCTGGATGGTGACGCCGGTCCGGTTGCGAAGCGTGATGAGCGGTGCGAGATGGGCGACGGCCGGCTGCGCCAGCGTGACGGTGACGCCCTCGGATGGGGTGACGCGCGTCACGGCGATCCGGATGCGCGGATCGGGGGTTTCGTCGGCGCGGCTCGCGGCGGGTGCCAGCATCGCCGCGACGGCCAGCAGCACGCCGGCGCTTCGCGCGGCGCGTCTCATCGGAATGCGCCCGTCGGCGCTGATTCGATGCTCATCGGCCCGGAATCTTTCGGCGAGGACAATACGCGACGACGGCGTCTATCCGTACGGGAAGCGGGCGAGGGCGATCGCGATGACGTCGATCGGCGCGGTCATGCGACCGGCGCTGGCCGCGCCGTTGAACAGGGTGACGTAGATCAGCGTCGAGCCGTCCAGGCCGGTCACCCATCCCGCCATGCCGCGAACGTGACGGATGAGGCCGGTTTTGCCGCGAAGATTGCCCTGGACCGGCGCCTGCCGGAGGCGCTTGAAGAGGGTGCCGGGCCCGCCGGCGACGGGCAGCGAGTCGCGCATCGCCTTCGCGGCCGGCGAGTCGTGCTCGAGCGCGTAGCGGATTGTCGCCGCGATCGTGCGCGGCGTGATGGTGTTGAGCACCGACAACCCGGAGCCGTCGGTGATCGAGAACCCCTTAAGCGGAATGCCGGCCTTGGCCAGTGTTTCGTGCACCACGCGGACGCCGGCCGTCGTCGTCCCGGCGCCGCCGAACGCTGCGCCGAGGTTCTTGAGCAGCATCTCGGCCGGATAGTTCACGCTGTATTTGTTGGTGTAGTCCACGATCTCGACCAGCGGCGGCGACTTGACCTCCGCGACCGGATTCGCGTCGCCGGGCGCGACGCCACGGCGGACGCCTCCGGCGATGGTGACCCCGCGTCGCGCAAGCGCCGAGGCGAGCGCGCGGCCGGCGCTCATCGCCGGATCGGCGGCAAGGGTGTTGCCGTCCACGTCTCCGAGTCCTTCGTCGATCGTAAGAGCCGACAGATTCCCGACCTCGATGCTGTTGCGCTTCTGATACGAGTCGAGCCAGCCGCGTTGCTTGCGTTCGGCGTCGAAGCGCGACTCGTCGACGATCAGCGCGCCGCCGATCCGGCGGACCCCGGCGCGCACGATCGCGTCGGCGAGCGCCTCGACCGTCGGCGGCGAGGCGTGGTAGATCGGAACCGGGATCGGGTCGTCGGGAGCGGGCTCGTAGCGTGTCGCGGCGTAGGCGGCGGTGCTGAACGTGGGATCGCCGCCGCCGATCAAGAACGCGTTGCCCACGATCGCGCCGGCGCGCGGGCGCGCGCCGGCCACCGTGGTCGTGAACCGGTGATCGGGCCCGAAGCGAAGCAACGCCGCGAGCGTGGTCGCGAGCTTGGTGAGCGATGCCGGCGTCAGCGCACGGTCGCCGTTGAGATCGAGCACCGTGGCCGCGCCGCGCGTGACGAGGACGCCGGCGACCGCGCCGCGTGATTCTGGGGCCGACAGCGAACGCGAAACGGCGCCTTCGAGCTTGCGGGCGGGCGTCTGATTAGGAACGCGTGCCGAGGCCGGCGCCGAGGCGGCGACGACCAGCACGGCAGCGATGGTGGCGGCCGCCCCCGACCGGATTCGCATGATCGTCTCCATGGTAGTTGCTCGCCGGCCGTTCGCAAGCGGGATCAACGGCCCGTTTCGGTTGGAAGCAAGCTCAGGGGGGATCAGGTTCGTTTGGCGAGCGCGGCGGCGTCGGCTACGACGACCTTGCCTCGCGTGAGCGTGACGGTGCCTCGCTTTTGCTCCTCGCGCAGGACCCGGTTCACGGTGGCGCGGGTCGTGCCGGCCAGTCCGGCCAGATCCTCTTGGGTGAGCGGGATGGTGTCGCCGCCGTAGACCGACATCAACTCGATCACGCGGCGACGAACGCGTGTGTCCGCCGGAACGTAGAGCGCCTCCAGCAACTGCTGGTTCAGGCGGCGGATCGTGTCGGCGAGCAATTGGATGAGTACTTCGGTGACGGACGGATGTCTGGCGCGCAATTCGGAGAACGCGTCCCGGTGGAGCGCCATCGCCTCGACCGGCTCGATTGCCGTTGCGGTCGCCGACCGGACCGCCGGAATCGCCAGCAGGGCGAGCTCGCCGACGATCGTGCCCGGCCCCAGGACGCTCAAGGCGGCCGTGTGCCCGAGCGGCGTCGTCGTTCGAACCATCACGCGACCCTTCGAGATCAGCAAGATCGAGTCGGCCGGGTCCCCTTCGTGGAAGATGACCTCGTGCCGGGCGAAGGTCCGCCGACGCGCCGATGCCAGAACGCGGCGCGCGTCTTCGGCAGGCAGCGTCTCAAGCAGCGGCCATTCCACGATGCGTGTCCCTCCCGGGTCCCGCCGGGGTGGTCGGCGGGGTCGTCGGCGTCGCCGGCGAGCCTATACGCGAGTGTGCGGCCCGTCACACCCGCAGCGTGGCCGCGGTGGCGGAAATCTGTGCACGGCCGGGCGTAGCGTGGCCGCAGACGTCGGTGCGGAAGGTACCTCCCTTGCACCGTCCGCCGGGGGGTAGGCGGTGCAAGTGCTCCAGGCCGGGTCCCGGGCGGCTCCCTCATCCCGCTCGTGGCCCGGCCGCTCCCGCTGTTTTGACGCTCGCTCGCCCCGGCCACTAGCGTCCCGGAGCATGACAACCGCACGCGAGGCCTTCTTCGACGTGGCGCGCAGCGAAGGCGCCCGCTACCTGTTCACGAACCCGGGAACGACCGAGCTGCCCATCTTCGACGAGATGGTCGACGACACCGGGATCGAGCTGATCCTGTGTCTGCAAGAAGGCGTCGCGATGGGCGCGGCCGACGGCTACGCGGCCGCGACCGGCCGGCCGTCCCTGGTCAACCTTCACATCGCGCCGGGCTTGGCCAACGGCTTGTGCGGCATGTACAACGCGATGTGGGGACGATCCCCGGTCGTGGTAACCGCGGGACAGCAAGACACGCGCCAGCTCGTGCTCGATCCGATGCTTGCCGGCGATCTGTGCGGTATGGCGGCGCCGTTTTCGAAGTGGGTCTACGAGTGCCGGCGGCCCGAGGAGGTCGGCGTCGCGATGCGCCGCGCCTTCCAGTTCGCGGCCGCGCCGCCGCAAGGCCCGACGTTCGTGTCGATCCCGTGGGACGTGTTCGACCAGGACGGCGACTTCGAGGTTCCCGCCCGCTCCGAGATCGATCACGCGTCGCCGCCGTCGCGCGCCGCGATCGATGCGGCCGCGCGCCTGCTGGCCGGCGCCGAGCGTCCGGTCATCATCGCCGGCGACGCGGTCGCGCGCGCCGGGGCCGTCGCCGATCTGGTTCGCCTCGCCGAGACCATCGGCGCGCGCGTCGCGGCCGAGCCGATCGCGGGACGGCTGGTGTTCCCGACCGATCATCCGCTGTGGGCCGGCACGATGCTGCCGAACCATGCCGGGATTCGCGCGGTGCTCGAACAGGCCGACGTCGCGCTCCTGGCCGGTGTCGTCGCGTTCTCGCCGCTGATGCCGGCGCCGGTCTCGCCGGTCCCGCCTTCGGTGACGCTGATCCAAATCGACGAAGATCCCTACGAGATCGCCAAGACCTATCCGGTCGAAGTCGGGATGCGCGGGGATCTGCGCGCCGCCGCCGCGATGCTCGCCGACACGCTCGACGCGTCGCTGTCGCCGGCCCAACGATCGGCCGTCGGCGAACGCGTGTCGCGCTACACGGCGGAACGCGAAGCGGCGCTTGCCGGCTTGCAGGCCGCGATCGACGCCGCACGCGACGCGAAGCCGATCAAGCCGATCGTCGCCTGCGCCGAGATCGCCGCGGCGATCGAGCCGGGCACCTGCGTGGTGGACGAGTCGGTCACCGCAACGCTCGCATTGCGCGGCACGATGACGCTGTCCGAGCCCGGCTCGTATTTCTTCACGCGCGGCGGCGGGTTGGGCTTCGGCTTGCCCGCCTCGATCGGCGTGAAGCTGGCGCGGCCGGAGCAGCCGGTCGTGGCCGTCGTCGGAGACGGAACCACGCTCTACACCCCGCAGGCGCTGTGGACGATGGCGCACCACGATGTGCCGGTCGTGGCGGTGGTGCTCAACAACGCGTCGTATCTGATCTTGAAGGCGGGACTGACCACGATGGCCGGCAAGGCCGCAAAAGCCGGTGTCTTTCCCGGGATGGACCTCACCGATCCGCCGGTGGATTTCCCGGCGCTCGCCGCCGCGTTCGGCGTCGCCGCGGAACGCGTCGACATCGCGGCCGACGTGGCGCCGGCGATCCGCAAGGCGGTCGCGTCCGGAAAGCCGGCGCTGATCGAAGTTGTCGTCGACGGCTCGCTCGGATAGCGATGACGCGCGAGGACGCCGGGCTGGAAGGTCCGACCGTCGGCCGGATGGCCGATGCCGTTCGCAATCAGGATGCCATCTTCCGGGACACCTTCCCCGGGATGCTCGGCGTCAAGGTCGTGTCGGTGACCGATGAGGTCACGACCGGCGAGATGGCGGTCGGGCCGAACGTGCGCCATCCCGGAGGCTCCGCGCACGGCGGCGCGATCGCCGGATTCGGCGACACGCTGGCCGCGTGGGCCACGATGGCGCGCCTCAGCGACGGCGAAGGCTTCACCACGATCGAATTCAAGTCGAACTTCGTTGCGGGCGTTGCCGACGGGACGCTCACCGGCGAGGCAACGGTCGCGCATCGAGGCCGGCGAACGATCGTCGTTGAGGTCCGCATCTCCTCGGCCGGCAAGCTGGTCGCGATCATGATCGTCACGCAGGCCGTGCTCGGCGGCCGCGGCGAGATCAATCCGGACTCGTGAGCCGCACCGGCGGCAAGCGAAGCGCCGGCGCGTTCCTGCGCCAGGTTGCCGACGAGCTTCCCAGCATGCTTCCGCCGTCGCATCGCGAATATTCCGCCGAGCACTGGGGTCGCTGCTTCAAGATCTGGTACGGCGAGAAGGGCTTGCACTTCGAAGTTCAGTTCCTTCGCAACGGCCGGCTCGAGATCGCCTTCCACATGGAGTCGGACCAGAAGACGAACGAGTCGGTGAACGCGGATCTGGAAGCCGCGCAGACCAGGATCCGTCGCGCGCTCGGCGACGATCCCGAGTTCTTCGCGCACGGCCCGCGCTGGCGCGCGCTTCGCGAAGTGTGGTCCGGCGGCGACCTTCGCAGCGAAGAAGCGGCCGTCGAGGCCGCCGCCCGGCTGGCCGCCTACGTCACCGCGATCCGGCCGCTCCTTCCCGCGCGAGCCTCCTAACGCGCGCCGCCGTTACGCCGGGTCCTGCCGCTCGATTCGCACCTGCAGGGCGTCAAGCGCCTCGCGCAATTCGCCCAGGGCCTGCTGCGCCAGCGACCGTGCCGCCTCGTCGCTGGGGGCCGACGCCGTTAGCGTCGCCCGCACGCGCGCGTCGGGTTGGTCGAACGCGCTCGCGCGCGACTTGACGTAGACACGCGGATGGCGCATCGCGATGCGGTGCATCGCCTCGGCGATCCGCGACTCGTCGCGCTCGGAAAGCACGACGGTGATCTCGCAGAAGCCGCCCGGCCCCAGGATCCGGTCCAGGTGCCCGGCGAGGGAATGCTCCCAGATCCACCACAGTTCCTGCGGGACGCCGGGCAGGCAAACGATGGCCGCACCGCCGGTTTCCAGCAGGACGCCCGGCGCGCCGCCGATCCGGTTGTCGAGCGCGACCGCCCCGCGCGGCAGATCGGCCATGCGGAGGCGCGACGGCGTCATCGCCGCATCGGCGACGTGCCCGCCCGCGGCGAGCGCCGCGTAGCGCTCACGCACGATTCGCTCGGCGCGGGGGTCGCGAACCGCTTCGCGTCCGGTCGCCAGCGCGACCGCTTCGCGGGTGCGGTCGTCGTCGGTCGGTCCCAGCCCGCCCTGGGTCAGGATCAAGCCCGGCGCCCGGTCCAGCGCCGCGCGCAGCTCGGCGGCGACCGTGGGCGGATCGTCGGGCAGGACGACGACGCGTCGCAGCGCCGCCCCCCGCGCCGCGACGCGCTTGGCCATCCAATGCGAGTTGGTGTCCATCACCAGTCCGCGCAGCAGCTCGTCGCCGATCGAGAAGATCTCCACGTCCGTCATCGCGCGATCGCCTCCAGCCTGGTGTCCAGCGTGACTCGGTTCGCGGCGCGTCGCACGCCGGCCGCGCGCATCGGGCCGCGCTCGCACACGAGGGCGTCCAGCAGCTCGATCGGGGTCGCGTCGTAGGCGATCGCCCGGCGGGGGTTCCAGATCCACGCCGGCGCCATCTTCGACGCCCCGGCCAACGCATAGCACGCCGCGCCGCATTCGCGGGCCGTGAGCACCAGCGGCATCGTGCCGCACTTGTTGACGATCGCCTGGGGCGTGATCGCGTCGGCGCCGACCAGCACCACGTCCGCCTCGGCGCATGCCCGGGCGATGGCCGCGTCGGGGATCGCGCGCGCCGCGAAACCGGCGCGACGCAGGCGCGCCGCCAGCGCGCGCCCTTCCCCGCCGGGCAGCGAGGTCGTGCATTCCACGCGCGTCACGCGCGCGGCGCCGGCGCGCAGCAGCGTCGCCAGCACCGCGGACGACGACGAGTGCGTGACCACCATCGCGTTGCGTCGCGGCAGCGCCCATCCGGCCGCAGCCGACGCGACCGCGTCGGACTCGGATTCCAACTCATCGCGCATGCGCGCCAGCGCGCGTGATCCCGTCAGCGCCGCGTCGAAGACGCGCCACAGCGACGCCATCGCGCCGTGCACCTTCAGCACGCGCCGGGCCGCGCGAAGGATGTTGCGATCCGAATCAAGCTCGGCCAGAGCGGCAGCCGTTCGCACGGCAAGCTCGGCCGCGCCCGAGCGCTTGTCGGCGACGATTCGCCGCACCGCATCCCATGGGTCCACGGGCGGATTGTCGATGCTTGCATCGATCGGGGCAAGAGCATGCGTTTCGCGAAACGTCCGGCGCAGGCCGTCCCGGGGCGCTACGATGACCGGCAGGAGGGCCCGCGAGACGATGAACGCATACGATCTACGAGCCCTGTTCGCATTTCGCGAGCGCATCGCTTCGCTTCCATCCGAGCCGGCGCTGCTGATCGTGTCGCCGATGCCGCCCGCCTCGCGCATCGCGCTGCTACCCGGCTCGTTCAATCCGCCGACGTCGGCCCATCTGCTGCTGGCCGAACGAGCGCTCGGCGACGGATTCGACGCCGTCGTGTTCGTTCTGGCGAAAGAGTCCGCCGGCAAACAACGCACCGGCCTCACGCTCGAGGATCGTCTGCTCGCGCTTCATTCGATCGCGCCGCCCGGCACCGCCGTCGCGGTGACGTCCGCGTCCCTGTACTGCGATCAAGCCGAAGCCGCGGCGCGCGCGTTGCCCGGCGCGTCGATTTCGATCCTCGTCGGCTCCGACAAGCTCGAACAGATCTTCGACGGCTCCTGGTATCCCGATCGCGACGCCGCGCTCGATCGCCTGTTCGCGCATGCGCGCCTGGTCGTTGCGCCGCGGGGCGACGGCGCCGAATCGGTCCGGATACTCCTCGATGAGCCGGCGAATCTGCGGTGGGCGCATTTCGTCGAACTGCTGCCGCTGCACCCGGCCGTCGGCGATCTGTCGTCGACGCGCGTGCGCGGTCTGCTGGCTTCGGGGGCCGACCCGACCGGGCTGCTGCCGCCGGCCGTCGCCGCGCTGATGGGCGACGTCGGCGCGTTCGCGCCGCCGGACGCCGACACGGGCGCGGACCGCTATGCGATTCGCGCGGGACTGATCGACGCGCTCGCGAAGGCGCGAGACTGGGCCGTTGCCTCCGCCGACTTGGCGGCACTGGTCCGGATCGCCGCCGGCGACGACGGCGACGGCGGACGGCTTCGCGAGCTGCTCAGAACCGGCGCGGCCGCGCCCCGCGATCTTCTGGATGCCCAGAACGCGCGCTGAATCCGGCTACGCTTGAGCACGATGGCTTGTCCCGCGCACCCCGATCGCGACGCCGTGTCGGCGTGCGCCGTCTGCGGCCGCGCCGTCTGCGACTTGTGTGTCGGCTCGATCGACGATGTCGATTTTTGTCCCGTGCACTTCGAAGTCGAAGAGCAGCGAGTCCAAGCGCGAGCCTACGGGCTGCCGCCTCTGCCGGTGCCGGTGACCATCCCCGAGTTGCTGATCGGCGTATGGGCGGTGATCGGGGCGTTCGCGCCGTGGATGGCCTGGTATCGAACGATCGTCGTCGTCGAAGGGCCCGAGCGGCTGGAGCGAATCATCGACCAGACCGGATGGGAAGCCGGAGGCGTTGCCGCGCTGGCGAGCCTGTCGCTGATGACGGCCGGCCTGGTGCTCGGATTCATCGTCGGGGTGCGGATCATCCGTCCGCGCATGATCTCGCGCGAACCGGTCCCCGCAACGGCCGTCGCGCTCGGCGCGACGACGCTCGCGCTGCTCGTGATCCGGGTGGGGACGGGGTACCACAACGTCTACGTCGGTCTGTATCTGGCGATCACCAGCGCGGTCCTGCTGATCGCGCTCGGATCCCGGCTGCGCCGCCGAAACCAATAACTGTCAATAGTGGCCACTGCGGAGGGCTATAACTCTACCTACCCATTGACCGCGGCCTCTCTCTGTCTCTAGATTCGAGCCGTGCTCAAACGGATCGAAGGAACCTGTCGTTGACTGGACGAACCCTTGGACTCGCTGCAATAGTTGCGCTCGTCGCCGGCGTCGGCTGCGGCCGTGGAACGGCACCGCAAGTGGCAGTCTCAGAGAGTCCCTCTCCTGACGAAACGACCAGCCACAGCCCCTCCGATTCCGATTCGTGGAACCGCTACCAAGATCCCGAATACGGGTTCTCGATCGAATACCCATCCGATTTCGTCGTCGAGGACGTGACGCAGCCCAGAAGCGGCGTTCGGAAGTTCGTTCGTTTCGTCGACCACTCCTTTCTCGGCGGGTACCCTGCCGGACAAGTCGAGATCAACGTCTTCGAGAAGGACAATGAAGCGTTGTCTGCTTGGGTTGCGACCCATTCAGCCGACCGCGACGCGCCTGATGGAGATCGACTCTATTACCGCGAGGTAACGAACAAGCGAAGTACTGATGTTAACGGACGCACGGCCCTCGCGTTCGAAGGTCACGCAGATGAGATTGGGACCATTCATCACGTCATATTGTTCCTTCGCGATGTGGTCATCGATCTGGCTTGGTTCGCGGACGATCCCAAGTATGAGCCCACGATACTGCCCACCTTCGACCGGATGGTTTCAACGTACCAGGACTAGAAAACATGCGCAGAACAGTAACGATCGCCTTGGCCGATCACCAGCGCGGTCCTGCTGATCGCGCTCGGAACCCGGCTGCGCCGCCCGTAGAGCGAAAAGCCCCCGCTCGGCGGAGGCTTTTCGATGAAGCAGTTGATCAGGCTTCGGCCTTCTTCTTCATCCATCCCGCGTAGGCAAGAATCGCGCCCAGCACGATGGCGATGTAGAGGCCGAACTTGGTCAGGCGCGTCTCGGTGATGAATCGAAGGAGCGCGAACACGAAAGCGCCGCCGCCGAGGATCAAGTAGAGCAGTCCATCGGATGCTCCGAGCTGAACGTTGACCTTCGCGATGCGCAGGACCGCCAGCGCCAGCGCGGCGATCGCGAACAGGATCGACAGCACCGCCAGCCCACCCGCGCTCCAGCCTTTGATGTTTGCTCCGAAGCCGCCGAACGAGAATCCGTACCACGGCAGGAACGAGTCGACGAAGAACAAGGCGCCGGCAATCAGGATCAGCCGGTCGGGGCCTTTCGCCGCCATCACTTGGCCCTTCATCTCGCCCCAGTCGGGGCCTCCGGGCGCGCCGCCTCCCGGCGTGTTCGGTGGCTCGGTCATGTGATTCCTCCTCGCGTCGGATCTTCGGTGCAGTCTCTCGCTCGCGAGGGGCCGGGTCAAGGATTGCGGGACCTGCGGCGCCGGCCGCGGAAATCGGGCACCGGACCGGGGGTTTTCCCATTCGAAGTTTCACGATCTTGACAGCCCTACGGTGCGGCGCGTATCACTCACCGCGTTCCTTCCCTCTTCCCTGATTCGTCGTTCGGTCGCGCACGAGGCGGGCGTGACCGGGAGGAGGTAACCCCGTGCCGACTGTTCTTCTCGAGACGCGACGTTCACGCATGTACCCGTATCTTGAAGGGGCCGCGTGCGAAGGCGTCGATTCCGAACTCTTCTACGCGGAAGGCGGCGCCGCGATCGCGCGCGCCAAATCCATCTGCGCCAACTGCCCCGTGCGAGACAAGTGCCTCGACTGGGCGATCAACCGCGAGGAGTTCGGCGTTTGGGGCGGGACGACTGCGCGTGAGCGGGCGGCGATTCGCCGTCAGCGCGGGGTTCGGCTCGTCGCGTCCGTCGTGATTTAGCGTCGGTCATCTGCACGACCGCGCGGGGGGCGCGACCGGGCTTGGCGATGCTCACCTGGTTGCGGCCGCTTTGCTTGCCGGCGTAGAGCGCCGCGTCCGCGGATGCGACCATCTCGGCCGGGGTCGTGCCGTTCGCCGGCGCGGTTGCCACGCCGACCGACACCGTGACTTGCCGCGGTCCGCCGGTCCAGTCGGCGATCGCCTTTCGGACGCGTTCGGCCACGAGGGCGGCGGACTCCGGGTCGGTCTCGGGCAGCACGACGGCAAGCTCTTCGCCGCCGTAGCGAGCCGGCACGTCGAAGGTCCGCACGGCGCCGCGGACGGCGTCGGACACGCCGCGCAGCACATCGTCGCCCGCCTGGTGCCCATACGTGTCGTTGAACGACTTGAAATGGTCGATGTCGAGCAGCAGCAGCGACACGTGATGGGGGCCGCCGCGCAGCGTCGCGAACCGCTCGAGCCGTCCGAGTTCGGCGGCCAGCGCGCGTTGGAACTCGCCGTGGTTCGGCAGACCGGTGAGCGGATCCGTGCGGGCCATGGCGCTGACGTGTTCGTGCAGCGCGGCGTTGGCGAGCGCCAGCGCCGCATGATGGGCAAGACCTTCGAGCGCCTCGACTTCGCGGTCGCGGATCAGCGCGCCGCGCCGGCCGCGTCCTGTTCGAGTCGCAACGAGCAGGCCTTCGTCGCCGAGCGGCACGGCCACGTAGCCGCGTGCGCCGAACAGATCCGACAGCGAGCTTTCGGTCCGTGCGCGCGCCGCCGGCACGATCGAGGCGCGCCCCGACCCGATCGCCTCGGACAGCGGTCCTCGCAGCGGGATCGTCTGCGAGGACGAGCCGGTCACGTTATGGCCGCCGGCGACCGCCAATGCGTCGCCGGAGCGCACCAGCACGGCGGCGGAGCTGAAGTTGAACTCGTCCACGACGCCGCGGCACAGGTCGGCCATGATTTCGGGGATCGACAGCGAGTCTTCGATGTCGAGCGTGATCCGCCGGATCGTTTGAAGCTGGGCGGTGTGCCGCCGGATCTCGCGTTCGTTGAACATGCTGAACGCGATCGCGCCGCCGGCGGTGGTCCACAGGACGGCGACGGCCATCAACGCTTGCAGACCGCCGGCTTCTCCCACGATCAGGCCGCGACTCGCCGCGATGTCCAGCCCGATGATCGCGGCCATCGACATACCGAGCACGCGCATCCCGACCCGGGATTCGAGCAGGATGCCGGCGGCCACGGCTTCGATGGTGTACAGGAAGGTGAGCGGTCCTGACGCGCCGCCGGTCGAGGCGGCGAGCGCGGTGATCACGACCAGATCCGCGACGATGCCCAGCCACACGATCGCGGCGGCCGCGGAGCGACGGCGGATTACGAGCGCCTGCGTGGCGGCTGCCATCGCGACTTGCGCAGTCAGCAGCGCGGCGATGCGCCGCACATCCAGATCGGTCGACGGCGCGGCCGCGAGCCCGATCAGCGCGAAGACGGGAATGCTCGCGCGGACCATCGCGAACACGGCGAGGCGGCCCGATCCCGCGGCGGGAAGGTCGCGCGGGGCGGGGCCGGCACGCGCCGGCGCCGCGTCTTTGCGGCTAGAGCCGGTGGCTCCGTCCTTCATGCCCCCACGTTCCTTCCTCTTCGACCTTTCGCAACGCCACCGGCCGGCGAGTGGCGATGAGCAGAATCACGGCCGCGGCAAGCGCCAGGCCGAGCGGAATGCCCAGCGGCCCGACGAGCCGTCCGATGTTGGATGCAAGCGTTCCGGCCGAGCCGGTCAAGGTTGCCTTTGCCGTCGACGTCGTCGCCGGCTCGTCGCCTTGGAGCGCCTCACCGGAATCCGATCCCGCGGATCCGGAGGACCCGGGCGAGTTGCCGTCGCCCGACGTGGTTTCCTCGCCGGACGATGATCCCTCTGAGTTCGGGCCGGGCGCCGGTTCGGTGCCTTCCGAGACGGGCGGTTCGCCCAGCGGCAGCTCGCCCAGCGGCTCGTCGAGCGGCCCATCCAGCGGCCCATCGAGGGGGAGGGAGTTGGTCGGCAGGATCGAAGGCAGCGCGTCGCCGGTCGCGTCGCCGGTTCCGGTGAGATCGCCGGTCCCGGCCTCGGTCAGATCGGTGGTGAGGTCCGTGATTTCGCCCGCGGCCGCGGCCGGCGATGCCCCTGTCAGAGCAAGCGCGACCAGACCGGCCGCGAGTAGCCCTTCAAAACGCAGTTTTCGCACCGCGACTCCTTCGCCTCGGCCATCCGCCGGGCATCCGGTTTCTCACGACCCGACACCATTTCGTTCGCGCATGCCGGGACTATCATCTGCCTTCGTCTCATCATTGTTCGGGTGGTCGCGACTAGAACTGGATGGCCCGGGCGAACCATTTCGCGCCGTTGTCGGTGCCGTGGATTGTGCCGAATGTCCCGTAAGAAGGGAACGGTCGGTTTTCCGCCGCCACCCGAGCGCGTGGGTAGACTTGGCGCGACATGAGTGAACCCGAACCCACCGAAGTCGTCGGCCGCATGGCGGATTCATCCCCCGAGGGGACCGACCACGAGACCGCGGTCGAGCAGCCGGCCAAGTTGCTGCGCATCGCCGTGATGGTGCGCGAGATGCTCGAAGAGGTTCGCCGCGCGCCGGTCGACGAGCACGCTCGCGAGCATCTGCGCAAGATCCACGCGAGCGTCCTCGAAGAGCTCAAGACCGGCCTGTCGGGTCCCCTGCGCGACGAGCTCGATCGCATCACGATGCCGCTCGACGGAGACAGCATCCCGTCGGAATCCGAGATCCGCATCGCGCAGGCTCAGTTGCTCGGCTGGCTCGAAGGGCTGTTCCAAGGCATTCAGGCCGCGATCGCCACGCAGCAGATGGCGGCCGCCGCGCAGCTCGAAGAAATGCGGCGTCGCGGCCTGCCGCCCGGCATGCCGGTCCGGGGAACGCCGGGCGTCCCGCCGCTGCCCGGCGATGAGCCCCACGGCGATCGTCCCGGCCAATACTTGTAACGGTCGTTATTGTCGCTACCGCTTCGGCTCCCACCGGAACGCGCGCACAGAGAACGCGACGGCCGCGACGCCCCAGCCGGCGATCACCAGCAAGTCGGGGGCGTTGAACGCGCTGCCTCCTCTGCCGATGAACGCCTCGATCAGCGAGTTCGACAGGTGGCGGATGGGAAACACGTCGGCGAACCGGATCAGCCACGCCGGCGCGTTGTCGAGCGGGATGAACACATCCGAGATGAACAGCAGCGGCAGCACCATCAGGTTGATGATCGGTGGAGCGGCGTCCTCGTTCGGGACGGCGACGGTTGCGGCAAGACCCAGCGCGCAGAGCGACGCCGCGCCGACCAGCAGCGTGACGACGAATGCGGGCATGGTCGCGCCGGGCAGTTCCACGCCGTAGATCGCGACGCCGAACACGAGCATGATCGCGACCAGGATCACGGTGACGGCCATCGCGTTGACGATCCGGCCCGCAAGATAGATCCACGGTGGCAGCGGCGTGCCGCGTACGCGTTTGAGCACGCCTTCTTCGCGCGCGAACACCACGCCCATGGCGACGTTGGTGAAGCACGCAGACACGACCGAGAACGTGATCAGCGCGGGCGTGAAGAAGGTCGCGGCGCTCACCCGCGGACCGCGGCCGGTGTAGGGATCGTCGAAGAGCAGGTTGAAGATCACCATGAACATCAGCGGGAACACGAACGTGAACCCGGCTGCGGCCGGGTTCCGCCAGAACGATTTCCATTCGGCGCGGAACTGCCGCACGACCAGTCCGGCGTCGGAGGGCGTTCCCGCGCTCATTGCGTTCCGGCCTCTCCGGCGAGTTCCAGGTAGACGTCCTCGAGCGAAGGCCGGGCCACGTGCAACTCCTCCAACTCGATGCCGCGCTCGACCGCCCACGCGGTCAAGCGGGCCAGCGTCGCGGTCGGAGTCGCCGTTGAAATGACGACCGAGTCGCCGCGTGTCTGCGCGGCGGCGGCGAGCCCGCCGGGCAGCGGCGCCGATGGTGACCGGAAGCGAATGAGCGTTTCGGCGGTGTCGCGGCCGCCGATCTCGCCGGGTGCTCCTTCGGCGACGATCCGCCCGCCGGCGATCACCGCGACGCGATCGGCCAGCTCCTGCGCCTCGTCCATGTAGTGCGTCGTAAGGAAGATGGTCTTGCCCAGCGCCTTGAGATTTCGGATCATGTCCCAGGCGTTGCGTCGCGCGCCCGGATCGAAGCCGGTGGTCGGCTCGTCCAGGAACAGCAGATCCGGATTTCCGGCAAGTCCGATCGCGACGTCGAGCCGTCGTTGCTGGCCTCCCGAGAGCGTGCGCACGCGCGCGGTGCGCTTCTCGCGCAAGCCGACCACCTCGATGATCTCGTCGAGCGCGAGCGGATCGGGATAGTAGGAGCGAAACAGTTCGACGATCTCGGCGACGGTCAGGTATTTCTCGACTCCGATCTGCTGCAGCACGATGCCGATGCGGTTTCGGAACGCGCGCCCGCCGTCGGCGGGATCGAATCCGAGGACGCGCACGTCGCCGCCGCTTCGCATGCGGTGACCTTCCATGATCTCGACCGTGGTGGTCTTGCCGGCGCCGTTCGGCCCGAGCAGCGCGAACACCTCGCCGCGCTCGACCGTCAGATCGATGCCGCGGACGGCGTCCACGTCGCCGTAGCGCTTCAGCAGGCCGCGGACCACGATCGCCGGGCCGTTCTCGGTTGCGCTCATCGACCGGGGCAGGATACCGGCCGTCGTGGTTGAATGCGCGACGTGCCCGCGTCGGATCCGCTCCCCGAAAAGCCGCGTGAAGTCAAAGGGCTGATCGCGCCGCTGCTGCGCGTGCTGCTGGCGGCGCCGTGGCGGGGCGCGCTGCGACTCCTGTTGTGGATGCGCGTCACGGCCGATCAGCTCACGATGGCCTCGCTCGCGCTCAACGTTTGGATCGCGGTGCTGCTCGCGCAAGGACATCGGCTCGGTCCGGGCCTGCTCCTGCTGCCGGCCGGACTCCTCGACGTCTTCGACGGCTCCGTCGCCCGCGCGCGGGGCACCAGCGGCAATCGCGGCGCCTACATGGACGCGTTGCTCGACCGCGCCTCGGACGCAGCCGTGCTCGGTGCACTGTTTCTGTCGCTCACCTGGCAGGGTCGCACGCTCCAGGCCGCGCTCGCCTTGGGGGCTCTCGCCGTGTCGCTGTTCGTATCGCATGTTCGCGCCGAAGCCGCACTGCGGGGCGTCACGATGGGCGAGGGATTGTTCGCGCGCCTGGAGCGATACGTCGCGCTCATGATCGGACTCGTCGTCCCCGGCGCGCTGGTCTGGGCGCTCGCGGCGCTCGTCGTTCTGGGCGGCGTCACCGTCGCGCAGCGCATCTTGATCGTTCGCCGCGCGCTGCCGGCTTCGCCCAAGAGCTAATTCCAGGCCGGCGATCGACGCCGGTGTGACCGGCGGGTGCGGCAAAGACTACGCTGGCGCTCATGACCCCTCCGGGAGAGCCCGCCGCGCCGGCGCCCGCCTCCGGCGCGTCGCTGGATCGCGCGCTCGTGGCGGTCGCGCCATCCACCCGGCCGGTTGTCGTCGCGATCGCGGCGGCCGCGGCGGCCGCGGCGGCCGGGGTCGTGCCGGCCCTGCTGGTCCGGCGGATCGTCGACGATGCGCTGCCGAACGGGCGCGACGGGGCGCTGGCCGTGCTGGCCGTTGCCATGGTTGCGGTGGCCGCCGCCGGCGCGCTCGCCTCGGTCATCCGGTCCTACGCCGCGACGGTCGTCGCGCAGCGGGTCGCCGCCGAGCTTCGCGCGCGCGTTCACCGATCGGTTCGCCGTCAAAGCGTCGGCTACTTCGCCGATACGCGCGCCGGCGATCTGTCCACGATGCTCACCGGCGGCGTCGACGGCGCCGTCGCGGGCATCGAGACCGCCTCGGCCCACACCGCATCCGCGTTCACCGTCGCCGCGACGCTGCTGGCGATGACGATGCTCAACGCGTGGCTGACGCTGATCGCGATCGCCATCGTGCCGCTGCTGCTGCTCCCGGCCCGGCGTCTCGAACGGATTCGCGCCGAGGCGGCCGCGCGCAAGCAGGAACGCCTCGCCGGCCTGTCGAGCCTAACCGGCGAGTCGCTGGGAGCGCCGGGTGCGGCGCTCGCAAAAACGTTCGGCCGCGACGAGCACGAAGGCCGCCGCTTCGCCGAGCGCACCCGCGCGATCCGCGACACCGCCATCGCGGACGCGCTCGCCGGCCGGTGGCCGGCCGTCGCACGGCACGCCGCCGCGACCGCAGCGCCGGCCGCGATCTGGCTCGTCGGCGGACGACGCATCATCGGCGGTGCCCTGTCGCTCGGCACCGTCGTCGCGTTCACGATGCTGCAGGCGCGGCTGCCCGCCGCAGTCGAGCGGCTCCTGTCAATTCGCGCCGACGCGACGATCACGCTCGCCCGCTTCGACCGCATCTTCGAACATCTCGACCTGGTTCCCGACGTGGCGGAACGACCCGGCGCGGTCGCATTGTCCTCGGTGCACGGCCGCGTAACCTTCGACGACGTCGTCGTCGCCGCGCGAAGCGGCGAAACCGGGCTTCGCGGCGTGTCGTTCGAGGTTCCGGCGCGGCGCGTGCTGGCGATCGTCGGCGCCGCCGGCTCCGGCGCGTCGCTGATCGCGCCGCTCGTGTCGCGGCTGCACGATCCCGACGGCGGCGCGGTGCTGCTCGACGGCCACGACCTTCGGGACTTGACGTTCGCGACCGTCGCGGACGCGGTCGGCGTCGTCGCGCGCGATCCGTTCCTGTTTCGTGCCACCGTTCGCGACAACATCCTCTACGGCCGGCCGGCGGCGCCGGAAGCGCACGTCGCCGAAGCCGCGAAGGCGGCTCGCGTGCACGACTTCATCCTGACTCTGCCCCAGGGGTACGAAACCGTCGTCGGAGACGGCGGCGCCGCTGTGCCCGCGGCCGAAACGCATCTGATCGCCGTCGCGCGGACGCTGCTGAAGAATCCGGCCATCCTGCTGGTGGACGAGCCTGCCGGCGTCTTCGACGCGAGCGACGAACGGTTCGTGCAGCGCGCGATGGCGACGCTGCTGCGGGGACGCACCGCCCTCATCGTGGCACGCCGGCCGGCGACGGTGATGGCCGCCGACCAGATCCTGGTCCTCGACGCGGGGCGCCTCGCCGAGCAGGGCACCCACGACGAGCTGCTCGCTCGCGGTGGTCTCTACGCGCGCCTGTATCGCGAGCAGTTCGCGACCGGCCCGCGACTCGCCGACGTGCTCGCATAGGACCTCGATCGCCGCGGGGTTTGCCGCGGGCGGTCGCAGCGGGTTGAATGGCGCTCCATGCTTCGGCGAATCGTAGTGACCAGCGACGGCAGCGAGCGAGCCGGCCGCGCTGTGGCCTTCGCCGGGGATCTCGCCGGCCGCTACGGCGCCGAGATCACCGTGCTCCACATCCGCGTCGGCGATACCCCCGTGCCCCGAACCGACCTCGACAAGCAAGCCGGATCCGTCAACGCCACGGTCGCCGTCGTCGAGGACGCCGCTCCGGCCGAGGCGATCTGCCGCTATGCCGACGAGGCCGGATGCGACGCGATCATCCTCGGCAACTACGGGATGAGCGACCGCAAGCAATTTCTGCTCGGCAACGTCCCGAACCGTGTGTCGCACCAAGCGCAATGCACCGTCATCATCGTGGACACGCGCGACCAGAAGGAGCGCAAGCGCCACCGCAACCGGTAGGCGCGACCGATGAACGACTTCGACGAAGCCCCCGCCAAGACTCCGAAGGCACCCAAGACTCCGAAGGCGCGCAAGACGCCGAAGGCCCCGAAGCCGCGCAAGCCCAGAAAGGCGCCGGCGCGCGCCACCGAACCGGATCGCGGGTCGCTGACGCGCCGCGTCGCTCGCATCGGCGCCGTCCTCGCGCGGCACGGCGTCCGCGACGTCTTCACCGGCGGGCTGGCCACCCACGATCACGACAAGCTCCGTGCGAGCGCGGTCGCGTTCCGCGATGCGTTGCAAGAACTCGGGCCGACGTTCTCCAAGCTCGGCCAGATTCTGTCCACGCGGCCCGATCTGCTGCCGGCGGAGTTCATCGCCGAACTGGAATCGCTGCAAGAAAAAGTCACGCCGCTCACCGAAGAGCAGGTGGTCGGCGCGATCGAAACGTCGCTGGGTGTGCCGTGGGAGGACGCCTTCGAATCGATCGATCCCACTCCGCTCGCCGCCGGCACGATCGCGCAAGTGCATCGCGCCGTGCTCGAGGACGGCGAGAAGGTCGTCGTCAAAGTTCAGCGCCCCAACGCGGAACGCGAGATCATGCAGGACCTGGAATTGCTGAGATTATTCGCCGAACAGACCGCCGATCTCGCGTCGATCCGGCGCATCGTGGATGTTCCCGCGATCGTCGATCACCTCGCGACTTCGCTCGAGCGCGAACTCGACTTCACTCGCGAAGCCGCCAACATCGAGCGCATGCGCGAGGTGCTCGCCGGCTTCGATCGCTTGGGAGTCCCCGAGGTCTACGATCTGTTCACGTCCCGGACGCTGCTCGTGCTGCGCTTCGTCGACGGTGTGCCGCTCCGGAACGCGCCCGAGGTTCCCGAGCGCGCCGAGGCCGCCAAACAACTGCTCGAGTCCTACTATCACCAGGTTCTGTCGGAAGGCTTCTTCCACGCCGACCCGCATCCCGGCAACATGCGCTGGGGCAACGACAACAAGATCTACCTGTTCGACCTCGGCATGGTCGGCGAGCTGGACCCGCCCGTCCGTGACGCCATGATGCTCGTCGTGCTGTCGCTGTGGCAGGAAGACGCACGCTTCCTGGCCGATTCGGTCCTGTCGCTCGCCGAGCACGACGACGTGGACGTGGACGCCTTCACGGCCGATGTGGACCGCGTCATGCGCTCGTTCAGCGGCAAGTCGTTGCGGGACATCCAGCTCGGACCGCTCCTGCAAGAGATGACGGCCATCTCGATGCAGCACGGCGTCCGGCTTCCCGCATCGCTTGCGCTCACGGCCAAGGCACTCGCCCAGATGCAGCTCGCGACCGCCGAACTCACGCCAGATTTGGATCCGTTCTCGGTCGCCGGCCGCTACATGATGCGCCACATCGCCGGCCGCGTCGGCGCGACGCTCGCGCCGGGAAAGATGCTCTACGAAGCCTCGAAAGTCGGTGCCCGCGCCGGGCGAATCCTGCGCTCGATCGAATCGCTCGCGTCGAGCGCGAAGGGCGGGCGGCTCCAAGTCCAGTTTCGCGGCACGGAAGGCTTCGAGGAAACCATCCGCCGCGCGGGGCGCCGCCTGGCGTTGTCGCTGGGAGCGACCGCCACGATCACCGCGGCGGCGATCGCCGGCACCAGCGAGCGGATTCCGAGCTGGCTCGGCATCACCGGCGTATCGACCGGTGCGATGCTGCTGGGAATGCTGCTGGCGGACCTGCTCCGCCGCAAATAGCTACCCCTCGCCGCTCTTGTCGCGCCGCTGCGCGACTTCTTTGGCGACTCGGCGATCGGCGATCTTCGCGCCGGCTCGCATCAGCAGGCGAAGGATCGCTCGCTCGAAGCGGCGAAAAGCGGTCCGAACACTCCCCATGCCGACGCCCATGCCGGCGATGGTACTCCAGGGCCTTGATGCGTCGCGCCGGACGCACGGCCGCGCTCAAAAGGGACGCCGGGGGACGCATCCGGGCGGCATCCGGCGCGCAACGCGACAGGCGGCATGAACCGGGCATAGCCGGGTGATCACCTGCTTCCGGCAACCGCTCGAACGGGCGGGGGATCGGCGCGTTTACCTGCCCGAAAGCGCACCACGAACGCGGCTCGCACCACGGCTCGCACCACCGGACCCCAACCGAAGATCCCTCTCCCGACCCCGAGGACTCCCACCATGCGACGTCTGCTTCGCTACAGCATTGCCTTGATTCTCGCGACCGCCGTTTCCATCGCCGGAATTCAGGCCGTCCAGGCCGCTTCCGGCGAGGAGAACGGATTCACGAGTCGCATCAACGCGGAGCGTTCGCAGCGCGGCCTTCGCAGCCTGTCGTGGAGCGAGGAGCTTGCGGGCGTCGCGCGTCGCCACGCGCAGCGGATGGCGAACGAAGATCACCTGTATCACAATCCGAACCTGCGCGACGAGGTGGACAACTGGGAGGTGCTGGGCGAAAACGTCGGCTACGGTCCCGGCGTGGACGACCTCCACCAAGCGTTCATGAACTCCAGCAGCCACCGCGCCAACATCCTCGACCCGGTCTACACACAGGTCGGTGTCGGCACCGTCTGGCGCGACGGGACGCTGTGGGTGACCCAAGTTTTCCGCAAGCCGATGTCGGCATCGAATTCGGGTTCGAACTCCGGGTCGGGCTCGTCCGGGTCCGGAGCGTCACTCAAGAAGGCGGCGAAGCCGAAGGTGTCGAAGCCGAAGGCGGCACCCAAGCCCGCGCCGGCCCCCGCGCCGCCCGCACCGAAAGCGGCTCCGGCCGCCCCGTTCGCCGAGCTGACCCGGCACATGATCGAATCGCTGCTCGGTGGACAGGAGCCCGCGTCGAGTTCGGTCCAGGCCGCCGACTTCGCGCTCTCGCAGGCGGCGCTCGGCAGCGCATCAGTCGTCGGGCTCACGTTCCGGCCGTTCGCCGAACTCGCCGGCCGCGTCAACCGCGAGCTGCTCGAAAGCGCCGCCGGCCGCTGACGCGACCCGCCCGACCCGGCGCCGACCCGGCGGAAAAGAAGAATCGCGCCGGCTTGGCTGTCTAACCCCCGTCAGTCAGACGAACCAGCACCGGCGCGACTCATCCTCCGGAGCGGATCCGGAGCGACGCTCGGATTCTAGTACCGTCCAGGGATCGGGAAAAGGCTTGCTCGGCGGGCAAATCCGACAATTCCCCGGCGCAATTCCTAAAGCTTTCCTTCAGCCCCGCCGCTTGCTTGCCTTGACGGGGGGCTTTGCCGGCGAAACCAGAGCGGGTGCTGCATCCTCGGCCGCCGCCGCCAGCGCGTCGGTGAGCGCGGGGAGCGCCTTCGCCAAAGCCTTGCGAGACGCAGGCTCGAGCGCGCCGAGCACGGCGGCCAGCCGCCGGGTCCGGCACCGCTGGACGGCCTGCACCACCTCGAAGCCTTCTCCGGTCGCCTCCAGGATGACTTGGCGCCGGTCGGTCGGATGCGGTTCCCGCCGGATCATGCCGCTGCGCACGAGCCGGTCCACCAGCTTCGTCGCCGCCGGGCGCCCGACGGCGAGCGTCTCGGCCAGGTCGCTGGCGTTGTGGGGCCCGCGCTGCACCAGGAACGCCAGCGCGCGGAACTGGGTCGGGGAGATCTCGGCGAGATCCGCGTGCTGGGTCAAGCAATCGGCGATCAGGCGAAAAAAGTCGCGCGACAGCAGCGTGAGCTCTTCCAGCAACACGTCCGATTGCGCCACCCGAATTCCTCTCCACTTGCCGGGAACAACGCGGTTGAGGCCCGGCGTTGTCAATGGTACGGTTTCCAACGGAAACAATCGAGGAGGGACGAGCCCCGCAGTGGAGTCGGCGCCACACGACGACCGGACGACCGCTCCGGTGATCGACGTCGGCCCCGATGTCGATCAGGGCGTCGTTCTCGAGCCCGACCCGATTCCCTCTGCCCCCGCACCCGCTCCGGCCGCCGCCGTCGAAACCGGCCCGCATCCCGCCGTCCCGCGCGCCTTCCGCCGCGGTCCGCTGACCCCGCTGCGTCATCGAGACTTCGCGCTGTTCTGGAGCGGCGCGTTCGCGTCCAACGCCGGCACCTGGCTGCAGAACGTGGCGCTCGCCTGGCTCGTGTTGGAGATCACCGACTCGCCGTTCTGGGTGTCGATGGTCACCTTCACGCAGTTCTTTCCGATGATGCTGCTGGGTCTGGTCGGGGGACTCGCCGCCGATCGATTCGAGCGCCGTCGAATCCTGCTGTGGACGCAAGCCGCGATGATGGCCGTCGCCGCCGCGCTTGCCGCGATCACCTTCAGCGGGCAGGCGAGCGTGGCCACTCTGCTTCCGATCCTCGCCGTCGGTGGCTTCGCGCTGGCGTTCAACGCGCCCGCCTTCCAGGCGATCATCGCCGATCTGGTTCCGCAATCCGCACTGCTCGATGCAGTCGCGCTGAACACGGCGCAGTTTTCGGCCGCGCGAGTGATCGGCCCGATCCTGGGCGGCTTCATGCTGGCGACCGTCGGCGCCGGGTGGGCGTTCGCCGCGAATGCCGCCTCGTTCCTGTTCGTGATTGCCGCGCTGATGATGATCCGCCCGATTCGCCACGCGCCGCCGGCGTCGCGCGGGGCGCGCGCGCTGTTCGGCGGATTTCGAGCGATGCGCGATTACCCGGTGATCAAGTCGGTCATCATTCTGGTTTCGGTGCTCAGCCTGTTCGCTGCGCCCGTGCTGGCGCTGCTGCCGGTGATCGCGAAGAACGTGCTCGGGCTGGGCGCGACCGGCTACGGCGGCCTGTTCGCCGCGTTCTCGGCGGGCGCCGTTGCGGGCGCGCTGCTAACCGGGCGGATCGTGCGCCGCGTCGGTGTGTGGCGCTCGGTCGTCGCGGGCGTGGGTCTTCTGGGCGCCGCGACCGTCTGTTTGGCGGTGTCGACGAACGTCGCGATCTCGTCGCTGGCGCTGATCGCCATCGGCTGGGGCTACACCTCGACGGTGTCCACCACCAACACCACGCTGCAGGTTGCCATCCCTCCCAACAAGCGCGGTCGCGTGATGAGCTTGTACATGATGGCGTGGGCGGGGCTGTACCCGGTCGGGTCGCTGCTCGGAGGAATTGCCGCGACGCACGCCGGCATACGAATCACGCTGGGTGCCGCTGCCGCGCCGCTGCTGATCGCGGCCGTCGCCCTGCGCCTTCGCGGCGGCACGCTCCGCGACCTGGCGGTCTAGTGATCGCGCCGCAAACGGATCAGTAGGGCCACTGGGTGTTGCCGGCCCCGCGCGTTGCCAACAGCGCGGCGGCGATGAGAGCAAGGGCCGGAAGCAGCCGGCGAATCATGGGGCCGATCATGGGACGGGTGGACCGGGCGAGTCTGCGCATTGAATTCCCCCACGGACGAGTCAGTCGATGATACGACAGGTTGTCCGCCGACGGAAGCCCCCGGCCGAAGAACGCCCCTGCCCATAGATTGACAAGCCGGCGAAGATCTGTCAAATTCTTGAGTCAACATGACCGTGCGACCGGAAACCGAGGAACGAGCCGGGGCTCCCGGACCCCTTGGGCCCAGGCTTCGGTCCGCGCGCCGGCGGAAGGGTCTGACGCAGGCCCAACTGGCGTCGCCCGACTACAGCGTCGCGTACGTGAGCAGGATCGAGTCGGGGGAGCGGACCCCGTCGCCTGAGGCGCTGGGCGCCTTCGCCCGTCGCCTCGGCATCTCCCCCGACGTCCTGCTCTCTCCGGTGGACGCGGCCACCCTGCTCGAACTGGAGCGCCTCAAGGTCGAAGCGCTGGTCGGGATCGACGAGGCCCGCTGGGACCAGGCGCGCGCCGCGGCATCGGCGATGCTCGCTCTCGCGCAGCGCCACGAACTTTCCGACTTCGTCTCGCTCGCGAAGCGCTATCTCGGCGAACTCGAAGAGCGCATCGGTGATGTCGAGGTCGCGCTGGCGTTCTACGACCAGGCCGCCGTCGCGGGCGCCGGGATGGGTGTCGAAGACCGCGGGGACATGACCGTGCGCCTTGCGCGTCTGCACCGGCGGATGGGGGATCTTGGCTACTCGGCCGACCTGCTCACCCGCGCGATCGACGCTCTGGCATCCGAATCGGATCTGTATCCCGCGCTGACCGCGCGGTTGTTTTTGCATCTTTCGGCGACCTGCAGCGAGCGCGGCGACTACGCGCGCGCGCGTCGCACCGGACTCGAAGCGATCGAGTGGGCCCGCAAAGCCGGCGACACTCGCACGCTCGCAAGTGCCCTCTGGGCTGCCGCACCCCCCATGGCGGTGGCCGACCCTGCCCGCGCGCTCTCCCTCATCCGGCGCGCGGGCACTCTTTTTGCCGAGCTCGGTCTCACGCACGAGCTCGGACGTCTCCAAGCGACGCTCGGGGAGACTGCGCTCGCCGCCGGCGACGAGCCGACGGCGCGAGTCGCGCTCGACCGCGCCATGGAGCTGATCGGCCCGTCGGCGCCGCCGTCTGTCCTTTCCACGATTCTGCTGTCCCAGGCCGAGCTGCATCGCCGGGACGGCGACACCGACGAGGCCGCGCGTCTCGCCGGGCAGGTCATCGCACTCGCCGAGGGCGTCGAGCCGTTGGAGCAGGCTCGCGCCCGTCGCGTCCTCGGTGAGTCGATTCGCTCGCAGGATCCCGAGGCCGCCGAGCGGGAGCTTCGCGCCGCCACCGAGCTCTTCACCTCTGCCGGAGCTCAGATGGATGCCGCGCGCTGCTTCCGCTCGCTCGGGGATCTGCTCATCGCGCAGGGACGCACCGATGAGGCACTCGCCGTCTTCCGCGACGGCCTCGGCGCCGTCGAAGGCGCCGCGTAGCCCGCCGCGCCGCGCGGCGGTATCGTGTCCCCGCTGCCATGGAACGACTCGCCACGCTTCCCTCGACGACGCTCGCCTACGAGATCGCCGGCTCCGGCCCGCCGCTGGTGTGGTGCCACGGCCTGGCCTCGTGCCGCGAGGGCGATCGCGATGTCATCGACGCGTTCGCCGCTCATTTCACGGTCCTCGCCTTCGATGCGCGAGGACACGGCCGAAGCGCCCCGGTCCGCCACGAGTCCGGCTTTGCCTATCCGCTGCTGTCGCGCGACCTTCGCGAGCTGCTCGACCACGTCGGATGGAGCCGGGCGATTCTGGTCGGCGCGTCGATGGGGGCGGCGACCGCGGCGCGTGTCGCGATGGAAGAGCCCGCGCGGGCCGACGCGCTGATTATGGTCCGGCCGGGCTCCGACGGCGGCCCGGCGCCCGAGCATCTGCAGGTGCTGTTCCGCCTGGGCGCGGCGGCGATCCGCAGCGGCGGCCTGGACCAAGCGATCGAGTTTCTGATGACGATCCCCGAGGCGCGCGACGCCGTCGAGCGCGACCCGAAACGGTTGGAGCGGCTGCGCGAGGACTGGGGCCGCCACGATCCGCTGTCGATCGCCGCGGCGCTGGAGGGGATTCCGCCGTCGCCGCCGATGTCGGCCGGCGACGATCCGGCGGCGATCGTCGCGCCGGCCCTGGTCATCCCCGGCAACGATCCGATCCACTCGACCGAAGCCGGCCGCGCCGTCGCGGCGATGATCCCGAGCGCCCGCATGACCGAGCCCATCGACGCTCGCGCGCGCGACGAAGAGACGATGCGCATGGTGCAGATCGTGCTCGCCTTCCTGCGCGACGCGCACGTGCTCGACTAGAGCAGCAGCGCCCCTTCTCCGGTCATCACGACCTGGCCGCCCACGCGAACCCGCCCGCGCGAGGTGTCCACGTTCAAGGTGCTCGGCCGCCCCGTTTCCTTTCCCTGTTTGATGTCGAATGAGAAGTCGCCGAGCCGGTCGGCAAGGTAGAGGCCGACGTTGGCCGCCGCCGATCCGGTCGCCGGATCCTCCGCGATCCCGATCCCGGCCGCGAAGAAGCGCGCCTTCAGCTTGGTCGGTGCGATCGCAGTGAAGCAGTAGACGCCGTCGCCCGACAAGTCCACGACCTCCGGCCGAGGCTTCATCCGCGTCAGCGTCTCTCGATCGGCGACGGGAACCATGAGCTGATCGACGCCGGCGTTCGCGAACGCGGGCGCCAGCCACCGGCGCTCGAACCCCAGCAGGCCCGCGTTGAATCCGACATCGGATTCGGCCAGCCCCAGCGCCGGCGCGATGAAGGACACATCGTCGATGTCGGTGCCGACCGTGCCGGTCCGCTCGAACCAGACCGTGTCGAAGGCGAGCGAGACCGGCGTGTCGCCGGCCGCGGTCCGCTGAACGGCTCGCGGCCCTTCGATCCGGCCCAGATGATGCAGCACCCATGCGGTGCCGAGCGTCGGATGTCCCGCGAACGGCAACTCGGAGCCGGGGGTAAAGATGCGGGATTCGTATCGGTCGGGCTCGATCGAGATGACGAACACCGTCTCGGACAGGTTCAGCTCGCGTGCGATCGCCGGATAGAGCTCTTCCGGGATGTCGTGGCCGTCGGGAAAGACCGCCAGCGCGTTTCCGGCGAGCGGCCGGTCGGTGAAGACGTCAACGAGCGTGTAGGCGGCTTTCATTGGAGTGCCGACACTAAGGATCCGCGGCCCCGGGTGCAAGGAGGGCGTGCATGGACGACGCGACGGGCGATCCTGCCGATAGGCTTGTCGGGCCCGGGAGCCGGCCGCCGATCGGGGGAGACGATGGAACCGACCAAGAACGAGGTGCTTGCCGACGTTGCGCGCCAGCGGGCGCGGACCGTCGCGTTGCTCGAACCGCTGTCGCCCCAGGAATGGGACACGATCGCGCTGCCCGGATGGCGCGTGCGCGAGGTCGCCGGCCACCTCGTCGCAAGCGACCAGGGGGCGCTCACCGGCCGCATGCTCCGGATGGGCGTCCGCCCGCAGGCCGACGGCGGACTCGATGCCGTCGAAGCCTGGAACGAGACACAGGTGCACCGCTGGTCGGACCGGCCGACGGCCGAGATCCTTGCGGGCCTGCGCAAATGGGGCCGACGAAGCGTCGCGGCGTTCAAGGCCGCGCCCGGTATCGTGCTTCGACGCAAGATCCCGATGCCGTTCGGGAAGGTGCCGCTGCTGTTCCTCGGACAGATCCGCGTCTTCGACGAGTGGATCCACGAGCAAGACATCCGCCGGGCGCTTTCGATGGACCCGTCGCACGATCTTGCCTCGCTCGCGGCGGCCGCGCGCGCGTTGCAGGTCGTGATGGCGCAGCAGACGCCGGTTCGGATGCCGGACGACACCAAGGGAACGGCCGCGATTCGCTTCGACGGCGTCGACGTGTCGCCGCTGTTCGTGGATCTGGCCACGAAGGAATTCCGTTTCGACGGTGGAAACGTGGACGCGACCGTGACCGCGACTGCGCCGGCGTTGCTGATGTCGGCCGCGAACCGTGACGCGTGGCGCGATCACGAAAAGACCGGCGCGATCCGCATCGAGGGCGATCGCGGCGTAGCCGAGGCGTTTCTGGACGCGATGCGCGCGGGCTGATGGGGGAGTTGCGCGACCTCGCCGAACGAATCGCATCCGGCGAAACCACCAGCTTGGCCGAAGTCGGCCGCACCGTCGAGACGATGGACCACGCGAACCATGCGATCAACCTGTTCACCGTCATCATGCGGGAAGAGGCGATCGCAGCGGCGATCGAAGCCGACGCCGGACCGGCTCGCGGGCCCTTGCACGGCGTTCCGGTCGCGGTCAAGGATCTGTTCGATGTCGCCGGCCGGCCCACGACCGCGTGTTCGGGTATCTATGCCGGCCGCATCGCCGCGACCGACGCGCCGGTCGTGGCGGCGTTGCGTCGGGCGGGCGCGATCATCGTCGGCAAGACCAACATGCACGAGCTGGCGTTCGGCGCGACCGGCGACGTGTCCTCGATCGGCCCGGCCGACAATCCCTGGAATCCTTCCCGGATGACGGGCGGGTCCTCCAGCGGCAGCGCCGCCGCCGTCGCGGCCGGACTGGTACCGCTCGCGCTGGGAACCGACACGGGCGGATCGGTGCGCATTCCGTCGTCGCTGTGCGGGGTCAGCGGGCTGAAGACGACGAACGGTCTGCTGTCGGTGGAAGGTGCGGTGCCTCTGTCGCCGACGCTGGACACTGTCGGCCCCATCGCCGGCGATGCCGAAGACCTCGCGCTGGCCATGCAGGTCCTGTCCGGGCTGTCGGTCGTCTGGCTCGACGATCTAAGCGGCGTCACCGTCGGGATGGCGCAGAACCGTTCGTTCGACACCATCGACCCGCTGGTCGAACGCGGCGTGCGCGCGGCCGCCGGGGTGCTCGAGTCGGCCGGCGCGCGCATCGTCGACATCGCCCTGCCCGACGCGGAGCGCGTCCGAGACACCTGGGCCGACATCGTGCTGCCCGAGTTCTTGCGCGCCCACCCCGGCATGGACACCTCGCTGCTGTCGGAGGAGCTGCAATTTCTTGCGGCCGCCGCGCGGACCATCGAGCCGCGTGACGAACGCGATGCGCGCGACGCGATGAGCGAGCACGCTCGCCGGTGGGATGCCGCGTTCGAGTCGGTAGACGTGATCGCGCTTCCGACCACGCCGGTCGGCGCCCCGCTGCACTTCGCGACGACCGCGCGCATCGGCGGCGACGATGTACCGGTGCACGGCGGGCTGCTGTCGTCGAAGACCCGGCAGATCAACGTCGCCGAGATTCCCGCGATCTCGATTCCCTGCGGCTTCGACGAAAA
This sequence comes from Actinomycetota bacterium, assembly GCA_036398095.1. GTDB lineage: Bacteria > Actinomycetota > AC-67 > AC-67 > AC-67 > DASWHR01. Next base: position 43,934 of record DASWHR010000033.1, on the reverse strand, counting down.
CCTGATGCCGTTCGGCCTGCAGCTCGCCGGTCCGCGCGGCAGCGAGGCGCGTCTGTTAGCCGTCGCGGCAGTGTTTCAGTCGCGCACGGATTGGCATCGCCGCCGCCCCGCGCAAGCCTGGGTTTAGAGCGTTCGCACAACGCGCCGGATCGCCAGCGCGGCGATGATCGACGCGATCGAGACGAGCAGCGGTGCGGCCGGCCCGCCCTGATCGGTCGCGGATCCGGTTCGTTCGGTGTCGCCCGGCGCGGCCGGCGCGTCCACCGCTTGGCCGCCGTCCTCGAATGCGCACACGATCCGGTTCGAGTATTCCAAGCCGAAGGTCTGGTTGCCGGACGTGATCTCGAACAGCGCGTCGAACGCGACGCCGGGATCTTCGGAGGCGGGCGGCATCGGCGCGGGCTCGGGCATCGGCGCGGGTTCGGACCCCGGCGGGGGCGCGGGCTCCGCGGTTCCGGTTGCGACCGGTTCGGACGTCACCCCGGTGTCGGGCGCGGGCAGGTCCCGGGCCGGCTGCTCGGGTGACGTCGGGGTGTCGCCGCCGGTCCCGCCCGGCTCGGTTCCGTCCGGCTCGATCACGCCGGGCTCGATCACGCCGGGCTCGACGGTTCCGGTGCATCCTTCTTGTGGTTTCGCATCGGGCGCGACGCGCATGGTGAACGGCGCGATCGAGGTCGCGGATTCGCCGGGCGCGATGTCGGGCCAGCGCGCCGCAGCGACCACGACCTCGACGTCCTCGCCGGTGACGCTCATTGTGCCGGTTACGTTCGTCGCCGGGTCGGCGCCGTCGTTGCGAAGCACGACGGTCAGCGTCACGGTCTCGCCCGGCTCGGGTGCCTGATCGCCGTCACCGCCGCCGATCGTGACCGACTCGATCGTGAGCCGGGCACCCGGGCACGCAACGGGGAAGCCCGCTTTGAAGAAGCCCGTCTCGTTCCCGTCCGCTCGGATCTCGCCGCCGAAGCCGAAGAACTCGGTGCAGTCCGTCGCGGCGACGGTGACGTCGAAGCGTGCGATGCCGGACGCGCCGGGGGCGACGTCGCCGATCCGCGCTTCGGCTGGTGTCACCGTCGCGCCCTGGGTCTCGAAGACCGTTGCTACGGCGCCGCGCACGGGCTGATCGCCTTGATTGACGAAGGTCAACTCGATCGTCGATGTCTTGCCGGGGATCAACACGCGCGCTTCTTGTCCGTCGGTCAAGATCCGCTGATCTTGCTGAACGAGTCCGGCCGCTGCGATCCCGGTGCTGCCGCCGCTACTTCCGGACGAGCCACCGCCGTCCGGCGGCGTGGGGGATTCTTGGGCGAAGGCGTTGCCGCCCGAAAGCGTCAAGGCGGCAGCGGCGAGCACAGCGACGATTGTTTTCATGTTCCTTGGACGCGCGCGTGTCCGGCGTTGTTCCCTACGGTGCGAGCGTGCCGTCGGCGTAGCGGGCGCGCAGCACTTTCTTGTCGAACTTGCCGACGCTCGTTTTGGGAACCTCGTCGATGAATGCGATCGTTTCGGGAAGCCACCATTTCGGCAGGATCCCGGACAGATGCGCGATCAGCTCGTCGGACGTGAGCGTTTCGCCCGGCTTCGGCACGACGCAGGCCATCGGACGCTCCGACCATTTCTCGTCGGGAATCGCGATCACCGCGGCCTCGGCGACCTTCGGATGACCCATGATCGCGTTCTCCAGATCGACCGACGAGATCCACTCGCCGCCCGACTTGACCAGATCCTTCGTGCGGTCCACCAATTGGACGAAGCCGGTCGCGTCGACGATCGCGACGTCGCCGGTGCGCAACCATCCGTCCTCGGTCCAGGATTCCGGCGAGCGTTCGTCGTTGTAGTAGGTTCGCGCGACCCAGTTGCCGCGCACCTGTACTTCGCCGAACGTCTTTCCGTCCCAGGGCGCGACGCCGTCCTCGCCCATGATGCGAAGCTCGACGCCGGCCACGGGAAGACCCTGCTTCGCGCGCACCGTCTGCAGCTCCTCGCGGGACATGGTCGCGTCCATGGTCGACAGCGGCCGGGATAGCGACGCGAGCGGGCCGGTTTCGGTCATGCCCCATCCCTGAAGGATCCGGATGCCAAGATCGTCGTAGGCCTTGATCAAAGACAGCGGAACCGCCGCGCCGCCGATCACGACGCGTTGCAGCGACGACAGGTCGCACGTGCCTTTCTGCACCTCCGGCAGCGCGCCGATCCAGATCGTCGGCACGCCGGCGGTGAACGTGACGCGTTCCGACTCGATCAGCGACAGGATGTCGGGCGGCGTCATGTATTGCGCGGGAAACACGATGTTCGCGCCGGCGAGCGCCGCCGCCCACGGGATGCCCCACGCGTTGGCGTGGAACATCGGCACGATCGGCAGGCACACGTCCGCCTCGCCGATGCCGTTGCTGTCGACCATGCACGACATGAATGCGTGCAGCGTCATCGCCCGATGCGAATACACGACGCCCTTCGGGTTTCCGGTCGTGCCGGACGTATAGGCCATCGCGCACGCGGCGTTTTCGTCCAGATCCGGCCACGCGTAGGACGGCGATGCGGCGGCCAGCAGGTCTTCGTAGGACAGCGCGCCGTCCGGCGCCGCCGGCGGCAGGGGGCCGTCGGCCATGACGACGATGTGCTTGACCGTCGTCAGATGCGGCGCGACCTGGGCGAAGACGGGCAGCAGCGACTCGTCGACGAACACGATCTTGTCCTCGGCGTGATTGGCGATCCAGGCGACCTGCTCGGGATGGAGCCGGATGTTGAGCGTGTGCAGCACCGCGCCCATGCACGGCACGCCCAGATACAGCTCCAGATGCCGCGTCGAGTTCCACGCGAACGATCCCACCCGGTCGCCCGGTTCGATCCCGAGCGTCGTCAACGCGTTCGCGAGTCGCCGGCAGCGCTCGCCGATCTGGCCGTAGGTCGTGCGGACCATGCCGCCGGGCGTCTTGGTTGTTGCGCCCCGATCCGGAAACAGTGTTTCGGCTCGTTCCAAGCACAGCCGAAGCGTGAGCGGCTGCTGCATCATCAGTCCCGGAAAGGTCATGATCGTCCCCCTGTTTCGGTCCGGCGTCGGCTGCACCACCATATCGTTCACGATTTCGTAAGCATTGAGCAAGACTGCCGTAACGCCGCGGCCGTAGCCTGCGACTATGAACTCGATGCGATCCCTTGCCGGACTCGACGATTCGGGCAGCCGGACGGCTACGATGGATGGCGTGACTTCGATCCTGGTCGTCGAGGACGAGCCGATCGTTCGCGACGTCGTGACGCGCTATCTCGTCAAGGCCGGCTACCGCACGCTCGTCGCGGCCGACGGGATGGAAGGCCAGCGCATGTTCGCGAACGAATCGCCCGGCCTGGTCATCCTGGACGTGATGCTGCCGCAGGTGGACGGCCTGGACGTATGCCGATGGATCCGCGAACGCTCGCAGGTGCCGATCATCATGCTCACCGCGCGCGGCGAGGAGGCCGACCGGATCGTGGGCCTCGAGCTGGGCGCCGACGACTACGTCACCAAACCCTTTTCGCCGCGCGAGCTGGTCGCACGGGTCAAAGCCGTGCTGCGTCGCGGCGGCGGCGACGACGGCCGGGCGAAGCGCCGCATCACCGCCGGGGATCTCGAAATCGATCCGTCGACGCGAGAGGCGCTGCGCGACGGCGAGCCGTTGCCGCTCACGGCGCGCGAATTCGATCTGCTCTACTTCTTGGCGAGCCATCCCCGAAACGTGTTCACGCGGGACCAGATCATGGATCGCGTCTGGGGATATCAGGCCGCAACCGACACCGGAACGGTCACCGTGCACGTGCGTCGTCTGCGCGAGAAGGTCGAGCGCGATCCGTCGCATCCGGCGCACGTCGAAACCGTCTGGGGCGTCGGGTACCGGTTCGTGCCGTGATCCGCGCTTCGATCCTTGCGGTGCTCGGCGCGGCCGCCGGCGCCATCCTGATCGCGCTGGTCGCGGTGCGCGCGCGCGGGATTCGCAGCCAGCTCATGGCGCTCGGACCCGCGACCGCGGCGATGACCGCGGGCGGCGTCACCGCCGCCGGGCTGGTGATGTTCAAAGGACATGACCTTGCCGCGCTTGCCGTCGTCGCCGGCATCTCGGCCGTCACCGGAGCGGCCGCGGCCGGCGTCATGGCCGCCCGGATCACCCGGCCGATCGAACGCTTCCGCGAAGCCGCCGGCGCGCTCGCCGAAGGCAACCTGACCGTGCGCATCCCCGAAGAGGGCGCCGCGGAGTTCGTCGAACTGGCCGCCGAGTTCAACCGCATGGCCGCCGAGCTTCACCGCCTGTTCGAGACGCGCCGCAACCTGGTCGCCTGGGCCAGCCACGATCTGCGCGCGCCGCTCGCCTCGCTCCAGGCGATGATCGAGGCGCTCGAAGACGGCCTGGCGAGCACCGATCAGTATCTGCCGGCGATGCGCATGCAGGTGCGGACCCTGTCGGCGCTCGTCGACGATCTGTTCGAGCTGTCGCGGATCGAGACCGGAACGCTCGCGCTGGCGCTCACCGAAGTCCCGGTCGCCGAGCTTGCCACCGAAACGGTGCGAGCGCTGGAGGCCGATGCGGAACGAAAACGCGTCACGCTCCACGTCGACGGTATGCCGGCGATCGCGCGCTGCGACCCCGACAAGGTCGCCCGGATCCTTCAGAATCTGATCACCAACGCGCTGCGTCACACGCCGGCCGACGGCACGATCGGCGTGCGCGTGGACCGCGACGCCGCCGGGGTGCGCATCGCCGTCGAAGACAGCGGCGAAGGCCTGCCCCAAGGGGCCGAAGAGCGCGTCTTCGAATCGTTCTGGCGCGCCGACCCGTCCCGTACCGCCGCGACCGGCGGGGCCGGCCTGGGTCTTGCGATCGCACGCGGCTTGGTCGAAGCGCACGGCGGCCGCATCTGGGCCGAAAACACCGGCGCCGGCGCCCGCTTCGTGTTCACCCTCCCCGCCGCCGGCGCCTAGCCGGCCCACCCACCCCACGGATCACTTCCGTTTCGTCCATGTTCCGTTTTCCCCGAAAAGAAGGATTCGAGGGCCGAAAGCGGAAAACTACATAGAAAAAGGCAGAGAAGAAAACGAGAATCAATCGATCGTCCGAGCAAGCACCCAGGGGAGAGCGCCATCATGAGGAACCGCTTTCGTGCCGTCCGAACCGCCCTCGCGCTGGCTGCCGTCGCCCTCGCCATCCTCGGCGACGTCGTCCCGGCTCGCGCGATCGGAGCGCTGCAACTCAACAACTTGTCCTCGCTCGGGACCCAGGGGCTGATCCGCGCTCGCAGCATCTTCCAAGACGGCACCGGCGCGAGCGTGCTGCAGACGGGCGTGCCGACCGATTCGCGCACCAATCCGAACCGCACGATCGGCGATGCCGTCGCGGTGGCGCCGTTCAACACGCCCGGCCCGCGGTTCCTCGGCAACAACCCGTTTGCCGGCGACGGCCACACCCACTACCACGGCAGTGACACCAGACTGCTGCTCAACGACGTCACCGGATTCGCGCTCGGCGACACGATCCTGGTCGGCTCGCCGAACTGCAACTTCGCGTTCCGCTCGCTCAACTGCAAGACGAGTTTTCCGGCTGCCAACGAACAGCCCTACGGTCAGGTCGTCCACGTCGTGGGCGGCGACATCGGTCAGGTCGGTCCGGGCATCCTCGACGTCACGCCGCTGACGAACAATCCGCAGTGCACACTCGACTACGGATTCGGCGCATGCGCGATCGTCGAGGGCGTCCAGGTCGCCAAGACGCCGACCGTGTATCAGGGCCAGCAGCTCCGGATCGACATCGCACACGCGGATCTGCTGAACGGCGGCTTGAACCCGGTCGCGGTGACCGCCGACTTCATCCCGCCGCAAGGTTCGAACGATCCGTCGTATCCGCGCCGTCCGCTCACCCTCAACCGCGAGACGACCGCGACCTCGGCGATCGTGTCGAACACCTGCCCGTGCGGCTCGGGATTCTTCTCGTTCTACGTGCCCAAAGAGATCTTCGTCACGCAGACGATCGGCAACACGTTCAGCGTGGACCTTGGCCACACCTGGTATCAGATCATCGTGACCGCGCGCGATACCGTGACCGGTGCGGTTCAATCCGACGGGGTGCTGCGCCTGAAGCCGAACCCGGTCGCGATCACCGAATTCTCTCCCGACCGCGACCCGATTGAGGTCACCACGGCGGTCAACTTGCGCGGCCGTCTGCGCGACAACTCCAGCGCCGCCGGCTTGACGCGTCTGCCCGTCGAAGACGTGATCGTCGATGTCGTGATCACCAAGCCCTCGGGTGTGCAGAGCACCTATCAGACGACCTCGTGCGTGGACACCGATCCGGGACCGGCAGACCGGTGCGGATCCGACCCGTTCGGAGCGCAGCCGCACGGCCACGGAGCATTCCAGATTCGGGTCGGAGGCTTGCAGGGCCTGTTCGTGGGAATCCCCGGGATCGGCCAGTCGACCCTGAACTGCTCCGGCCAGGTGATCCTTTCGAATCCGAGCACGTATCCGCGGATCCTGAACGTGCCCGGCTGCGCCCTCGCGCCCATCCTGTCAACGCTCGACACGCTCGAACCCGGAACCTACGACGCCCTCGCCACGCTCCGCGGCTTCAACCCCCCCGTCGCGCGCTCGACAACCTTCGACGTGGTGTTGTTCTAGGCGAACAAGGCCGCTAGGTCGATGCTTAGGCCGGGGAGTCGCTCGTAGGTCAACATCTCGCCCGGCTCGGAGATCTGGGGCTTGGGGTAGCCGGCTGCGTCGTGGCGGTAGACCTCGATGCGGTCGGCGTCGGGATCGACGATCCAATACTCGGGGACCCCGAATCGCGCGTACAGGTCGCGCTTGCGAATCCGGTCCATCCGCGGGTTCGAGACGACCTCGACGACCAAGGCGGGTACCCCTTGGATGTTGGCCTCAGTCTCGATGTCTCGCTGGTCGTCGGCGACGAAAAGCAGGTCGGGTTCGACGACGTTGATGTCGGAGAGCACGACGTCGGCCGGAGCGAAGTACACGGCTCCGCCCCCGTGGGCCTCGAGATGAGAGGCGAAGGACATGAACAGCCGGCCGACCAGGCGCTGATGCCGAAGATAGGGCGCGGCGCTCACGAACAGCTCCCCGTCGATGATCTCGCGGCGCTTGCCGTCGTCGGGGAATTCCAGCAGGTCGCGATAGGTGAGCGTGCCGCCTTGGGCCATGAATCCCATGGTATCAACCACCTTCCAGTCACCGAGCAATCCTGCGCCCCTTCCCGTCCGAAGTCCCGTCCGAGAAAACCGAGAAAATGGTCGCTGAGCAGGAGCGACGGAAAATGTCACTGGTTGGGGCTTTAATTCCGTTGCATGAAGACAGCAGACCTGGCACACTGTCCGGACTTCGGGCACTGGGCCCGTAGCGAAAGGACTGGTTTTCACGATGATTCGCTTCTTCGGTGGCAACACGGCGATGGATGCGCACACGCGCGCCCAGAATCACGCCGTGCTCGCTACTTGCGTCTCGACGTGGAAGCCGGCGAAGCCCGGGCGATCGGAAAGGGGAGCCTCCTAACAGGAGAATCTCTCACACCGAGACACCCGGGCCGCCCACAAGGGCGGCCCGGCCGCATTTCAGGGGTTCGAACCCAAGGAAAACCTCGGGGCCCCGCAATAAAAGGGCAACACCCGGGACTTGGAAGGCCGGGAAGCTAAGCAGGAGCTTCCCGGAAGGCCGAGACCCAGATGAAGGGAGGGACAGTGGATACGACCGTTCGATGGACCGAGGCGCGATGCGCCACGGGAGACGCCAGCCTTCTTCACCTCTTCTTCAGCGAAGACGAGGCCGAGATCGCGCTGGCGAAGCAAGTCTGCGGCGACTGCCCGCTGCGCCTTCCCTGCCACGAGGGTGCTGTGGAACGGCGTGAGCCCTGGGGAGTCTGGGGCGGCGAGCTGTTCGACCGTGGAACTCCGATCGCGCGCAAGCCCCGGCGCGGCCGCCCGCCGAAGCAACCCGCCGAGGTCGCCGCCGGTGGCGACGCCGAGGACTTCGGGGCCGAAGTCGCCTAAGCGGCGTGCGCGATCAGTGGAGGCGGCCGGCGGGTCCCCGCCCCGCCTCCACACCAAGGCCCCCTGTCGGGGCATGAAGCCGGTCCTTCGCGGGCCGGCTTCATCCATGGACGCCTCCGCCCCCGCCCGCCGGGCGCGTAGGCTGATGCGACCATGCGCCGGGATCCTCGCATCGTTGCCGCCGTCGTCGCGCTGCTCGTCGCGGTCGGCATCGCCGCGTTCCGGATCACCGCGAGCGGCTCGAACCAGCCCGGGCGCGCCGGCGACCAGCTGCTGTTTCGCGACGACGCCGCCCCCGAGTTCGCCGGACTCTCCCGATGGTTCAACGCCGAACCGACCACGGTGCGCGCCTTGCGCGGCAAGGTCGTGTTGATCGACTTCTGGACGTTCTCGTGCGTGAATTGTGTCCGTACCTTCCCCGAGATTCGCGCGCTTCACGACACCTACAAAGACGCCGGATTGCAGGTGATCGGAATCCACTCGCCCGAGTTCGACTTCGAGAAAGTCCCGGCCAACGTCGAGCGAGCGATGCGTTCGCACAGCGTCGTGTGGCCGGTCGCGATGGACAACGACCACAAGACCTGGGAGGCGTTCCGCAACCGGTTCTGGCCCCACGTGTATCTGATCGACGCCAAAGGACGCATCCGCTACGACCGTGTCGGGGAAGGGGGCGGGGAAGAGATCGAACGCGCCATTCGCGCGCTCCTGGAAGAGGCCGGCGCAACCGTGCCGCCTCCGTCGGACGTGTCCGTGAAGGGTCCGAGCGTCGGGATCACGCCCGAGATCTACCTCGGCTGGCTTCGCGGCGAGCAGCAGAAGTTCCTCGGCAGCGAGTCCGGCTTCGTGCGCGACGAGCCGCACGACTATCGGGTTCCGGTTGACATGCCCGCGCCGGGACGTGGCTCGGCGGCGTTCTTCTTGGACGGCCGCTGGCGAGCGACCGAGGAGTTCGTCGAGGTCGCCGCGTCCGGCGCGCGGATCGTGTTGCCGTTCACCGCCCGCGACGTCTATGTCGTCGCGGGCCCCGGCAGCGCCGCTCAAGGTGCCGTCGACGTGTTGCTCGACGGAAAGCCGATCGATGCCGCGCGCGCCGGCAGCGAGGTGCACAGCGGCCGGGTGGCCTTGGATCGCAAGGACTTGTTCCAGCTCGTCTCGCTCGACGATGTCGAAACCCACGAGCTGGTCCTTCGCGCAGCGAGCCCCGGCGCCGTCTTCTACGCCTTCACCTTCGGCTAGACAGACAGAGTGATCGCGGCTAGACAGGGTGATGACGGGCCGGGGAGGCGGCCCGTCATCACCAGGGAGTGCCGGAGAAGCGCTAGTCGATTCGCGTCCGGCGCAGTGCGCGCGCCACGTGTGCGGCCATCACCAGCGCGACGGACGCCGCGGCCAGCGGCGCGACCGGCACGCCGGTGGCGGCCAGCGGCCCCGGTGCCGGCGGTGTGGTCTTGGGTTTCGACAGCACCGTCGTCGCGGGTTTCGGCACGATCGTGACCGGACCCATCAGGCCGCTCGACGCTTCGCTGCACGAGGACTCGAACACGCCGAACAGGTTCGTGTAGGTCCCGTAGGGCGCGTCGGCCGCAACGCGGGTCGTGATCGTCTGCGTGATCGTCTGACCGGGATTCAATTGCAACTGATCCTGCGGCTCCCAGACCACATCCTGGTCGCTGAGCGCCGGCTCGATGTCGTCGAATGCGCCCGCCGTTCGAACGAAGCCGAAGTGCGGCGGCAGCGAATCGGTCACCGTCGAGAGCATGCAGCCGGTCTGGGAGGTGTTGGTGACGTCCACCGTCCAGGTCACCGTCTCGCCGCGATGCGCGGTCGCGATGCCGTCGTCCAGCGCGCCTTGGGGATCCGAGTCGGTGTGCGTGACGACCTTGTCGAAGTCGATGACGCGCACGGGTCGGGGTCCGGCTTCGCCGCAGTATGCGGTCGAGAACGCCTCGGCGATGCGGATGTCGGCGAAGATGCGTCCCGCGTCGGCCGGCGTGGACACGATCGCGTGGATCATCGTGACGATCAGTCCGTAGCCGTGCGCGGCCGGAACTTGTTCGTTCAAGATCACGCGCACCGACACATCGTCGGATGCGTCGGCCGGAGTCCCGTTGTCGTAGACGAGCGGAATCTCGGTGTTGGGTTCGGGTGTTTCGTCGATGATCTCGCCGGCGATCGAGAGACCGACCAACCGCGAGCCGGCCGCGCTGGTGACCGCGCTGGACGGCGAGGTGCAGGTGGTGTCGCTCGACGCATGGACCAGATCCGCGGCGATGAGCGGTACTCCGGCGGTTTCGAACAGTGACGCGCTCGTCACGACCGCCTCCGCGTGCGATGCCGGCTTCGGCGTCAACGTTCGCGCGGCCTCTGCCACGAGCGCGCGAGCGTCGCCGACGAGCGTGCCGTCCTCGGGTGCGCGGAGCGGCCCGAGGACGCTTTCGGTGACGGCATCCACAGAAGGATCCGCGGCCGAGGCGAACGGAGTCGGCTCGATCGTCAGCGATGGATCCCCGAGCGGTGTGGCGACATGGACGCGGACACCGAAGGCGCGGGCCGCGCTGGCGTGAACCAGCGGCGACGAGCCGGCCGACTGCACCGGCAACGCGACCATCAACGCGATGAAGGCAATAGTGAAGACAGGTATGGACTTTCTCATGATCTCCCTCCCCTGGCTGTGGGGTTTCGCCTCGCTCGGCCGGGGATGTCCCGCCGCACGGGGCCGTCGTCATTCATCCCGCTAAAACGGCCGGACGGGCGCAGCGTTTCATAGCAACCGAAAGGTTTTCATTGCGACGCTCGGATCCGATCGCCGCAAACCGGCAATCACGCAGGTCAAGAGCGGGGACGCCGGCGGCGCGCGACGACGAATGCCGCGACGACGATCAGCAGCAGCGCGCCGGCGGCGGCCGGCAGGCCCGGCGACCACGAGCGAAGCGGTGAGGCCGGCTCGGGCGGCGGGGGCGGCCGCGTGATCGCGACGGGGGCCGCGAGGCGCACGCGATCGATGCCGTCGAATGCCTCGAGCACGACCTGGTATTCACCGTCGGGCAATTCCTTGCCGCCGGCGTCGATCATCGCGACGGTGATCGGATGCTCGCCGCGTTCATAGGACATCTCCGGATCGCGCCGCAGCTCGGTTTCGCCGCGCATCACGATCGAGGTGACGCGCGCCGGACCCGAGAGCGTGACCGGAATCGTGAAGGACGAAAATCCTTGCAACGCCCCGGCGCCGGTCGCTTCGACCGACAGCGTCGGGGTGACGGCGCCGGCTTGCGCGCGCGCGACGCTCGCGCCGCCGTTGCCCGGCGCGATCTCGTAGGTCTCGCCTTGGCCGATGACACCGCCGTTTCCGGTGCGCAGCGTGCCGCCGTCCTCCGGCGTGATCCGGATCTTGATCGCGCCTTCGGCGACCATGACGCGGATCGCACCGGGCTCGGTCACGGTCTGCGGCCGAAGACCGCCGTAGTAGTAGGCGAGGATGTCGGACGCGTTCTGGCCGGCGTCGGCCAGCGCCTTCGCGCCGTACTGCGACATGCCGACATCGTGTCCCCAGCCCCGTCCGGTGAGGACGGCGGCGCCGTCCGACACCGACACCTCGAAACGGATCGACGGCACCGTCTGCGGCAGCTTCGATCCGTCGGCGCGCCGCGGCGGATACGCGTCGGGGAAGGCGCAGGACGCTTCGCTGTTGAGCGTCGAGCGAAACGAGGTGGCGGTCGGCCGCTCCGTCCGGCCGCCGCCGGCGATCACCATTCGCGCTCCCTCGCGTCGCACCGAGACGATCGGCTCGGATCCCCAAAGGTCGTCGCGGCGAAGAATCGTCGCCAGATCGCCGAGCGGAATCCGCACCGTCCAGCGCGCCATCGGCGAAGCCTCGTCTTTGCCCGGAACCGGCTTGAAATAGGGCTGCGGCGGTCCGCCGAAGACCTCGTTGTTGCCGCGCGTCGTCCCCGACGAAGTCGAGAAGTAGAACGCTTGAATCGGCGTGCCGTCGTGGTGCAGCGCCATCCCGGCCGTGTCGTTCACGGCGGCGACCCACCGTTCGCCGAAGGCTCCCTGCTCGACGGCGACGCCGCGGTAGACCTGACATCGGTCGGTCGAGCAGATGTCGTATCCGATCTCGGCCGCGCCGGAACGCGGATGCGCGATTTGATACAGCGCATACGACCGCGCCGCGATCACCTGCGCGCGAAGCGTTTCAACGGGCCAGGATCGCGGCACCTCACCGAGCCCGTACAGGTATTCGGGGAACGTGATCTCATCGACGATCGCCAGCCGGCCGTCGTCGGTTTGCACGATCTCAAGGTCCCCGCGATAACGCGCGCGCAGCGGCTTTTTGATCTTCGTCGGGCACGTCTGCGCCGGATCGTTGGGGTAGACGATCTCGACCGAGGCGATCCCGCCGTTGTCGAAGCGCAAACGCTCGACGACGGCCGCATTCGCCGGCGCGGGGCCGGCGAAAAGCAGCAACGCGAGCAGGGCGAAGGCGTAGATGGGTTTTCTCATCGCCGATCAAGACTACCCGCGAAACGACAGAGCCGGGCATCGAAGCCCGGCTCTGTCGAAAGGAAGCGAGGCGCTAGTACCAGGCGGGGATGATCTCGCCGAGATCGCTCGACTCGGGCAGCTCGTCGATGTCGAGCGTGCGTTCCTGCGACGACGACTCGAGTCCGCGGATCACGTCCCAGGTCAGACGCGGCTCGGTTTCCATTCCGCTGATGTCCTCGTGCGCGACGACGCCGATCGGTCGGCCGTGCTGCGTGACCGGAAGATGGCGGATCCGGTTCTCCGACATCTTGCGGGCCCCCTCCCACACGCGATCCAGCGGATCGGCCGTGATCGGGTTGGCCGTCATCAGGTCGCCGACGCACAGGGCGCCGCAGTCGCGTCCCTCCGCGACGATCTTGTGCGCGAGATCCCGTTCGGTGAGGATCCCGACCAGCGCTCCGGCGTCGTCTACGACCAAGACCGACGAGGCGTTGCGCTCCCGCATGAGCTTGGCAGTCACTACGACGGGGTCCGCGGGATGGACCAGAACGGCCTCCCGGGTCATGACGTGCTCAAGACGCATGTGCTCTCACCCTTCTGCCGCGCGCGACGGCGCGACTCAAGCCCACCATAGCCTGAAGATCGCGGGCGTGAATAGAACCGGCCGGTAACTTTCCCGCCGGTAACAAAGCGTTTTCGGGGTCCGCTTCGCCCCGGTTCAGCCTCAAGTCTGTCGGCCCTGCGTCCGAGGCTTCCTTCATGGACTCTCACGCTTTGCTCGCCCATACCGTCGCGACCGGCGCATCCGACCTTCACATTCGGGTCGGCATCCCGCCGATGGTCCGCCTTCACGGCGAGTTGCTCGCCGTCGGCGAGATCGCGCTCGACGAAAACGACACCCAGAAGATGGTCGATCAGGTGTGCTCGCTGCAGCAGCGCGAGCGGCTCGCGGAGGAGCGCGAGGTGGACTTCGCGATCGAGACCGACGACAGCCGCTTCCGTGCCAACGTCTTCCAGGAGCGGCGCGGGTACGGCGGCGTCTTCCGGGTGATTCCAACCAAGATCAAGAGCGTCGAGGACCTCGGGCTCCCGCAGGCCATCATCGACCTGTGCCGGCGCGAAAAAGGCTTGGTCGTGGTCACCGGCCCGACCGGTTCCGGCAAGTCCACGACGCTCGCCGCGATGGTGGACCTGATCAACAGCGAGCGAAGCGGTCACATCCTCACGATCGAAGACCCGATCGAGTTCGTTCACCATCCGAAGCGGTGCGTCGTCACGCAACGAGAGGTCGGATCGCACACGAACTCGTTCGCAAACGCGTTGCGCGCCTCGTTGCGGGAAGACCCCGACGTGATCCTCGTCGGCGAGATGCGCGACCTGGAGACGATCTCGCTGGCGATCACCGCAGCCGAGACGGGCCATTTGGTCTTCGGAACGCTTCACACGATGAGCGCGCCCAAGACGATCGACCGGATCGTGGACGCGTTCCCGGCGGATCGCCAAGAACAGATCCGCGTCATGCTCTCAGAGTCGCTCGAAGGGGTGATCTCGCAGGCGCTGCTGCCGACCAAGGACGGCTTGGGCCGCGTCGCGGCACACGAGATCTTGGTCGTTCTCCCCTCGATTCGCAACATCATCCGCGAGGCGAAGACCCATCAGGTCCAGTCGATCATGCAGACCGGAATGAAGTACGGGATGGTCACGATGGACGTCGCGCTGGAACGCTTGGTCCAGCAGGGCGTGATCGACGGGGACGTGGCGCGGCGGCGCTTGGCGTCCGGCGCGCCGGACGAGATGTAACTCCGCTACGCCCCGGGCGCGTCGGGCTTCGGTTCGGGAGCCGGCGGCGGCGGCGCGGGTTTCTGTTCCTTCACTTCGGACTTGACCTTCTCGACGACCTCGTTGATCTGATCGATCATGCGCTGCCCGGAGCGATGCTCGTTGAGCCGGTCGATCTGCTTGCGGAGCATCGACTCGACCTGCTGCTGGATCTCGGGATCGTTGGACAGCTCGGGCCCGATCGAAATCAGGTCGGCGAGCGCTTCGGCGACGATCGTGCTGGCGCGGGTCGCGTCTTCGACGGTGGCGGCCTCTTCGAGCTGGGCTTCGACTCGCTCGAGCACGACCGGCGTGGATGCATCGGCCGGGGCGTTGCGCGAGGACAGTGCCGCGAACGAAGCGGATCCGACGAGCATGGCGGCCGCAAGACCGGCGACGGCGGCTCGTCCACGCTGGTAGCGCGGCCGGAGGGCGGCGAGCATGTCTTCTTGCGCGGACGCCAGGCGTTCGCGCTGCTCGTCGATGACGCCGACCGCGGCCTTGAATTGGCCGCCGCGGATCATCGCGTCCGCATAGGACTGGGTGAGGGTCAGTTCCTCGGTGAGGCGCGCGAGCGACTCCTCGAACTGCGGGATCTGTCCTCGGCGACGGAACCGAAGGATCCTGCCCATCCCGTCCTCCCTAGAAAGTCACTCGATTGCGGGTCAACCGTAGGTTTTTTCGGCCGTTCTGTCCAGCGTTTCGGAGCATTGTCCGGGTACGGCCCCGGATCTGCCTCTTCCGAATGGTTCGACATGCGGACCTTCCATACCTTCCCAGGAGACCGTTGCGTTTTTGTCGTTGGGGCCGTTTACCGTGGCGGGTATGCCGGATGACCAGGGAAAACGGGACAAAGAGCGGGCTCGCGCAACGGAGGCGGCAACGCTTCTGGACCCTCGGATTGCCGACCTGTGGGCCGCGATTTGGTGCGATCAAGGCGAATCGGTTCCGCTCGACGTGGTCGGGGCCCTCCTTCGTCTCGCCTACCTGACGGGATATCAGGATGCGTTGACCGAGCAGGACCGCGGCAGCCTGTTCAAGACGCTCGGGTTGCCGGTCCCGACCCGGATTAGGCCTGGACCTGCAAGCCGCCGGGCCCCGCGCTGAGCGAGGCGAGACAGCTCGGACACGTGAGCGTGTCGGCCGGTCCGTGCGCGAAGCGCCAGCGACACGCCGGGCACACATCCCATTCGATGTTCGGATCCGGAGCCGCGGGCGGCGGGGGGAGCGTTCCCGCGCCCGGGATGGTCAGGCCCCCCGCTGCGCCGAACGGCGACGCCGGCGGGGCGGCGTCGCCCGGCGCGCCGCGAACGGCGTTGCGCGTGCCGCACGCCGGGCAGAGGAACTCGCCGGGTGCGGCGATCTCCAATTCGGCGCGGCACCGTCCGCATCGCACGATCATGATCCCTCATGCTACCGAGTCGACCGCCCGCTTTGCGGTCAAGCCCGGGCCCGCTCGATCCGACATTGGGATCGGAGCCTGCATGCCGAAATCGACCCAGCCAGATCCCGCCCGCGCCTGCCGCGCCTGCGGGTCCGTCCTCATCGAGCGCGATCGGGTCGTTCTGACGCGCAAGATCCCCGTGATCGAAGCGATGGCCTGTACCGATTGCGGCGACTGGTGGTTCGAGTCGGCCGGCGAGCGGCTCACCGCCGACGCCATCGTCCGCCTCGGCCTGACCGGCTGACGCTGCCTCGGCCTCGTCCCGCGCGCCGTATGCTTTGACCCGTTCATGGACGCCTCGATCGTCATCGTCGGAGACGAGATCCTGTCGGGTCACGTCCGCGAAGCGAACGCGCATTTCATCGCGATCCGGTTGGCCGTGCACGGCCACACGCTCCGTCGCATCGCCATCGTGCCCGACGAGCCTCGCGAGATCGCCGCGAGCGTCGCCCGCGAGACGGCCGACCCGGCGGTGGACATCGTGTTCGTGTGCGGCGGGCTGGGGCCGACCCACGATGATCGAACGATGGAAGGTGTCGCCTCGGCACTGGACGTGCCCTTGGAGCCCTGCGCGCCGATCGCCGCGAGAATCGCCGAGATCGCCGGTCACGTGCGCGCCGAAGCATTCGACGGGGACCCGCTCGGGCTGGAGGGGCTGCGGAAGATGGCGCTCGCTCCGGCCGGCAGCCAAGCGCTGGAATGCGCGTCCGGCGTTATCCCGGCCGTGACCGTGACGAGCCGATCGACGCGCCTGTTCATCCTGCCCGGCCCCCCGCGCGAGATGCAGGCCGTTTTCACCGAATGCGTCGAGCCGCAGTATCTGGAAGGCAAAGGAACGATTCCCGTGCGGGAGGAAATCGAGCACGAGTTCCCCGAGTCCGCGCTGGCCGTCGTGCTCGCCGACGTCGAAGCGTCGATCGCGGTCAAGATCGGCTCGTACCCCGGGACCGAACGAGTGCTGATCCGCGTCGCAGGGGATGCCGAATCGGTCGCGTCCGCGGCGAAGCGCATCCGCCATGCGATCGATACCCTCGCCGCGTCCGCCGACGGACAGCGGCTGCTGGCCTTGATGCGAAGCCGCCGGGAAGAGCGCGCCCGCAAACGCGGTTAGTCGCAGAGTGCAGGCGTCGGAGGCGGCTGGGCGCGGAATGTGATCGGGTCGAGACCCGGCACCTGGAAGCGCGCTTCGTCCGCAGCGATGAGCGTCATGGTTCCTTCGACCATGTCGGAGGGTGCATCGACGGGCGGGTCGGTCTGCCACAGCCGTCCGTCGAACCACGCCTGCCGGATGCCGCAGTGGCCCCACAATCGATAGCGGTACGCACGCCCCTGCTCGACGCCGTTGCCACAGGGCAACGCTGCCTCGGTCTCCCACTTGCACAATCCCAGCTCGTCACATCCCGGCTCACCTTCGTGGCAGCCGGGCGGCGCGGGCGTATACGCCCAATCGAACGGTCCTGGGCCGACGCTGTCGAGTCGCGGCTGCTCGCGATCGGGAACGAAGATCGACAGCGCCGTGCGAGGCGGTGGTGTCCCCCCGGGCGGACCTTTGGGAACGTCGAAGAGCCCTTCGTACACACACACCGTGATCGCATCGTCGCCGTCGCGCTGGTGCCACTGTCCGTACGTCGGCCTGGGTTCATCGGGGCCCGACCGCTCGTAGAGCCATCGGATCAAGTTTCGAACGTTCGTCGGATAGCGACCGGCGATCCGGTTCACGGTGCCGTACACCTGGGCGAGATGCAGGCCCGGACCATCGCACGCGCCGGTTGTCGTGGGCGGTGTGACCAGGCGAGCCGGTCGGTCCGGTTGGATCGTTCGTGCCGCGGCGAAGACGCCGGCCGCGATCAGCGCGACGGCCGCGATACCGGCAACGATCGTGCGCGCGGCGCGCCGAGCCCCGCGCCCCGCGATCCGAGCGGGATCCGGGCCGGGTGGCGGCACCCGCGCCGCCCACTCGTGCATGCGTTCGCGCAGCTCGGACTCATTCATTACCCGACACCTCCATGCGGATCTTCAGTTCGCTCAGGCCCCGCGCAATCAGGGACCGGACGGTGGCGCGGCGGCAACCCAGGATGTCGGCCGTTTCTTCGTCGGGAAGATCCGCGTAGTAGCGAAACACGATCGCGGCGCGCTGGCGGTAGGGGAGCGCCGTGAGCGCGATGCGCAGATCGTGTTCGGCATCAAGATCGCGCGATCCGCCGCTGCCGTGTTGCGCCGGGGTTGGTGTCTTGCGACGGAAGTGGTCGCGGACCATGTTGACGAGTGTCTTGCGCAGGTAGGCGGGAAACCGGTCGGGGTCCCGCAGATGTCCCAGTCGGCCGGCGGCGCGAATGAAGGCATCCTGCGTCAGGTCCTCGGCCAGCGCCATGTTTCCCGTCATCAGATAGGCGAGTCGCTTGAGGTCGTGGCCGTGCAACTCGTAGAGCGTTTCCAGGCGGCCGCCGGCTGCGCGAACCAGGCCCTCTTCCGAAGCTCGGGTCATCACCATCACTATGTACGACGGATACGGCCGCCGCTCTGTTGCACGGGGCAGGCGAAATCGACCCGATTCGTCGGGTGGTGGTTTGGCTAGCGCGCGGGGGGTGGTCGTGGTGGGCTTTCGTAGCGGCGGCTGCGGCGGGTGAAGGTGATGTTGCCGCCTGCGTTGATGGTGATTTTCCAGCCGTGGTTGTGGATGCGGCGGTGGCAGCGGCGGCACAGGCTGATGAGGTTTTCGGGTGCCGATCGGCCGCCGTTTATGCGGTGGATGATGTGGTGCAAGTCTGTCCAGTCAAGGGGGGCGTGGCAGCCGGGGAATCGGCAGCCTTGGTCGCGGGATTCGACGGCGCGGCGGATGCGACGCGGGATGGGTGAGGCGGCGTCGCCGATGGCGATGGGTTGGCCGCCTTTGAAAATGATGGGGAGCACGTCGGCGTCGCAGAGCAGGGTTTGGGTGCCGATGGGTGACAGGCGTGGTGGCCGGCCGGTCAGGGCCCACAGGATGCGTGCGGCGGCGTCTTGTTCGTTGCGCGTGAGTTCTGCGAGGTCAAGGGCTGCGATGATCCGCGGCCGCGTTCTTGATGCTGCCTTGCCGCGCGGCCTTTGGGTGGTGAGGGCGATGAGTGCGTCGTAGCGTTGCCGGGCGCGGGGTGGTCCGTCGGGTTTGGGTGGGCCGGCTGCGGCATCGAGGCTGTCGACGAGGCCGGCGACCGAGGCGTGGTCGCCTTCGCCGTAGAAGAAGGTTCGCCCGTCCAGACGTGGTTGGAATGCGATGAAACTTTGCTCGACAGCGCGCCCCTCGCGGCGTTCGGTGAGGTCCTTGCGGATGGTGGCGACTTCGTCTTCGACCTGGCCGACGATCTGGTCGGGATCAGCGTCGGTTTGTGATGGTGCGCGCCGGCCGATGAACCGGTCGATGCGCTCCCGGCCGGCCGCATCGCAGGGTTTGGCCGCGTCGGTGATGGCGCGGATCTGCGACCAGGAGAGCACGCCTTCTTCGAATGCGGAGGCTGTGTCGGGCATGCCGGTAAGGATGCCGGCGATTCGTGTGATGGCGCGCGCATCCCAGCTTGTGGTGCGCGCGTCCATCTGCAGCATGATCGGTGCAGGCAGTCCCGCTCCCGAAGAGAAGCCGCCGCGCGCGATGACCGATGTCGCGGTCGCGGTCAGCCGATCCGCGGCACGCAACGCCGCAACCGCAAGATCCGCCGCACGATCCGAACGAGCGGCGATTCGCTGCACGCGTTCGACCGCCTCGGCCAAGGCGATTGTCGCCGCGGCAACGTCGGAAACACCGATCGAAAGCATGCGACAAGACTAAACGAGGGGTACGACAACAACGATCGGCCGTTGTTGCTACAGGCCGGTGTATTCGAAGTGCATGCCGTCGGGGGTGAGCCAGACGCCGCCCCACGCGAAACCGTGGCGGGCCATGATGGCGATCAGGCGCTCATCTTGGGTGGGGAGCGCGCCGAACGCATTGTCCGTCGGGTTGATGTCCACGGCGATGCCCCAGGTGTGGCGTGAGATCACGCGGTTGTCGCCGAACTGCACGCGCGGCGCGTAGCAGAACGCGTTCTCGACGATCAGGCTTTGCAATCCCGCGGCCTCGACATCGCGCATCGCAGCGGTGAGCGGCGCGATGACCTTTCGGTGGCATCGCATCGATCCGAGCACCGGCACCGATACGTCGACGATATTCGCCGCCTGCCACACCGGATCGGGTTCCAGCCAGCGTCCGCTGCCCGGCACGAACGAAAATTCTCCGAACCGCTCCTTGATTTCGGCCAGCGACAGCAGCTTTCCGGCGGCGGGCGTGGCGATGTCCTCGTGTGATCCCACGCGCACCGGCACCGGCGAGGCGAGCGTCCGCGCCTGCGACTCGTACGGGATGCGCTCAGACGCGGTGACGGCCGCGATGATCTGGCGGATCTCGGTGACGCCCAGCCGCCGGGCGGCGGCGAGCGGCACGAGCGCCTCGACTTCGACCGTGCGTGGATCGTCGCGGACGCCGCCGATTTCGATCGCCTCTCGCTTGCCGCCGAGCCCGATCGTGATCACGCCTCCCGGTCCCAGACCGCGAAGCCGCGCCGACGTGGTCGGAAGCACCGCCTTGCCTTCGGCGAGCCACCGGGAGATGTCGTCTCGCGCGCCGGGAAGTGGCTCGGCGGCCGCGATCGAGAACGGAAGCACGGTTCCGGCGGAGCGTCGATCGAGCGCCTTGCCGCCGTCGATCCGAACGAGGTTGACCATGGCCGTCGTCGCCACGCGCGTCCAGCGCACGCCGCTCATCGAGTCGAGCGTGGACGGCATCGCGGACGGAAGCGCGCGACCGGCGTGGACGATGACGGTCTCGGTCTGCTCCGTGAGCGGGCCGGCGCTGCATGCAGAAGCGGCCGCGCCCAGCGCGACCGCCACGATGAGCGAACGGGGAAGTCTCACCCGGTTGATTCTGACAGCCTCCCGTCCGCGGCGCTGCCCACAAAACGGACGGTTTTGATCTGCCACGGTTCCAGCGGAACCGATATCGGCGCGCCATGCGATGCGAGCGTCACGTTCCCGGACGCGCCGCCGGTCAGATCCACGATTTCGGCGCCGGAGCCGCGCAGTGGTGCCCCCGCGCTCATCCGAGCCTCGCAGGCGGCATCCGACGCGTTATAGATGCGCGCCTCCCACGCGTCGCCGCGTCGCTCGATCGCCGACAGGCGAACCGCGTCGGGCGCGATCTGGAGCGCCGCCCCGGACGAGGACAGATCGCCCTCGCGGGGCCGGACCGCGATCGAGGCGAACGGGTAGCAGAAGATCTCTGCGACTCGATGCACGTCGCCGGCGCGCCAGTCGCCGTTGTGCGGATAGATCGCCAGCGAGAACGCGTGCGGCCCGATCAGTTGCGCGCCGGGCGCGGCCAGCATCGGGCCGGCCGGGCCGGAGCGTGTCGAAAGGTCCTGTCGTGACAGCCAGCCGACGCAGCGCAGCAGCGTGACCGCGATCGCGTCTTCGACGATTTCATATTCCGGCGTTCCCGCGTGCATCACCGCGACGCCGCGCGCGTCGTCCGAGGCGTCCACCCACCGGCGCGACGGAAACGTCGGCGTCGCATGCTCGTAGCCGCTTTCGCCGGTGAGCCCGCGGCGGGTTACGTGAAACGCGGTGTCGGCATCCGAGCCGTCGACCCGGAAAGGAAGCGGAACGTGCAGGCGCAGCCGATGATCGGCGGCGGTGTTGTCCATGCGCACATCCAGCCGGACGAAGGGCTCGCCGGCGCGCACAGCCCATTCGAGCGTGACGGGCATCTCGACGCTGCGGCGCGCGCGCCGCTTGCGCGACGAATCCAGCTCGGCCGGAACGCGCCAGCGTTGACGCGATCGGATGCGCGCCTCCAACGGACCCGAGGAGACGATCTCGGACTCGCTTGACGCCGGGGCGTCCAGCAGCGCGTCGCGTTGGGGCGGGCAGTAGGTGTATTCGTCGCCGGCGTCGCCGCCGTCGATGAGGCCGACTCCTTCGAGGCGCATCCCGTCGGCAAGGCGGGTGATGGTCGAACGGCCGTCGGCGGCGAGCTCGATGCGGACGTGTTCGTTTGCGATCGCGTTGCCGCTCGCCGAGACGCGCGCGTGCGGCGCGGCTTCGGACGCAGCCGGAAACAGCGTCGTCCAGCCGAGGCCGCCGACCTCCGGTGCATCCACGAGCAGCCGCACCAGCGGCGGGCCGGTTCCGATCACGTGAAACTTCGCGCGCGGCGAGCGTTTCGCGGCCGTCTCGACCTGGTGCTTGGCGGCTTCGACGTCGAAGTGGCCGAGCGGGATCGGACCCAGCTCCAGGCGAACGGTCCGGACGCGGCCGTCGGTCAGCTCCATCTTGTTCACATGCAGCGTGCCCATCATCCGGGAGTGAATCGTCGGGATGATGCGGGCCAACTCGGCGCCGCTGATCACCATGTCCACGACGACCTGCTCGGTTTCGTCCACGCGCTGAACGACATGACGCGTCCCGGAAGCAGAGATCAGGTCGGCGTCGCCGCCGTGGCCGGGCAGAGCCATCACCGCCTCGCAGACGCCGCTGCGCGCCTGCGGCGACGGGTTCCACACCAGCACGCCTTCGACGTCGGTGCGACCGTCCGGCGCCGTGCACGCGATGCGCTCGGCCAGCATCTGGAGCGACGCGTCGCGCACCCCCAGGCCGATCCGCGTGGCCCGCTCGTAGCGCGATGCGACCGCCAGCGCGACCGCGTCGATCCCGCAGCCACACACCGAATCGTGCGCCGAGTTTTCGACCATGCCGCGCCAGGCCTCGTCGAGCATCCCGCCCGGATCGAAACCCGCAATCGCGGCGAGAGGCTCCGCGTAGCGCTCCAGCGCGCGCGACGCGGCGAATTCGGCCTGCTTGAGCGGCATCCTCGCCGACAGCACGCCCATGAGCACATTGGCGCGCGCGCTCGAGCGCATCTCGCCCTCCCAGACGGGAAGCCCGTCGCGCACCGCGTCGGCCGCGTACTGGGTCAGCGGGCCCATGCGAAACTCGATCTCGTCCTGGCGGGCGTTGGCCTCGTCGAGCAACGCCACCAGATCCGGCGCCGGTGCCAGATGATCGCTGCCGTTCATGCCGAGCACGACGCCGTCGGGCCCGAACGGCTCCATGTCGGCCACGATGCGCTTCGCGCGGACCATGAGATCTTCGAAGCTGGACGGCAGCGTCGCCGCATTCGAATACGACGTCGCCATGTAGAGCGTGCGCAGCGCCGTCCCGTCGGGCGCAACCCACGTGAACGCGGGACGATCGACCGCGGCCGGAACGCCTCGCCAGACCAGGGCGTCTTCCATCCCGGCGAGCCGAAGAATCTGCGGCATCTGGGCGATGTGGCCGAAGGAGTCGGGGATGTAGCCGATCCGGGGCCGCACGCCCAGCCGGGTTGCGGTCGCAAGACCTTGCCGGAGGTTGCGCACGATCGTCTCGGGCGAGCACAAGAACTCGTCCATGAGAATCCGGAACGGGCCGACCAGCAGGCGGCCGGCCGCGACGTGCGCGGCGACGCGCGGCTCGGCGTGCGGACGCACGGCGAGGTAGTCCTCGATGGCGGCGGTCTGACCGTCGAAGTGGAAATGGAAGCGCGGCTCGCGATCGAGCAGGTCCAGCAGCGCGTCGCAGGTGCGCACCAACCGGAAGCGGTAGCTTTCGAACGGCTCGTACCACTCGCGATCCCAATGCGTGTGGGGCAGCACGTGCAGGACGGTTCGGGCAGGCATTTCGGCCGAGTATAGTCGTCGCACCTATGAACGCTCGTGTCGACGACGCCCTTGCGGTTCTGACCGGCGAGGCGTGCGAGCCGATCGTGGATCTCGCTTTGTGCATGCGCGACGGGATCGTGGAAGCGCACGCGCGCGGCGGCATGGTCGCCTTCACCGCGCAGGGTCCCGTCCGCGTCGAAGGCCGCAACCCGCTCGAGCGCGGCGATCCCGGCGCGCTCAGCCCGCTCGATGCCGAACACGCCGCGGTGCGCCCGTCCAACGACCGGAACCACTATCCGTTCGCCTACGACAACATCGCGCACTTGTTCGACAATCCACACGCGCCCGACATCGCCGTCGTGCATACGCCGGCGCACAACTGGGAGGACCGAGGCGGCCATCGCGGCGAGCACGGCTCGCCCGACCTGATCCAGTCCCGCGCGCCGCTTATCGCGGCCGGTCGCGGCATCCAACGGCTCGGCTCGATCCCGCGCGCGGCGCGCATGATCGATATCGCCCCGACCCTGGCACTCCTGGCCGGCGCGGCGCCCCGGCCCGACGGGATGCTGCTCGCGCTCCAGCACGGCCGCGTGCTCGACCAGATCCTTGACCCGAGCGATCCACCGAAGCGGGTGGTGGCGTTCCTGTGCGACGGCACGAACGCGAACGTGCTGTATGCGATGGCGCGCGCCGGCGAGCTGCCCAATACCGCGAAGCTGATGGAGGCCGGCACCGTCTTCGAGCACGGCCTGATCGCCTCGTTTCCCACCGTCACGCTCGCCAACCACACCACCGCGCTCACCGGCGTGCATCCGGGGGTGCACGGCGTGCTGCACAACGCCTATTACGAGCGCGCGAGCGGCCGGCAGGTCAACACCAACTCGCCCGCGACCTGGCATCTGGCGCGAAACGAGATCTCATCGGAGGTCGAGACCGTCTACGAGGCGCTGGCGCGCAGCGACGCCGGCTTCACCGCCTCGATCAACGAGCCGTGCGATCGGGGCGCGACGTACGCGACCTTCGATGCGGTCCGCGACGGCGGCGAGGTCGTGCAGCGATTGCAGACGGCGCTGCCGGATCCGATGAACGTGCCCGGCGCCACGCGCGCATTCGTGAGGTCCAAGCCCGAATATGCGTGGTCCACGGCCGCCGACTTCATGGCCGTCCAGCAGGCGGGGGCGGTGTGGCGCGGCGAAGTCGGCAACCCGAAGCCGCGCTTCATGTGGGTCAACCTGATCCTCAACGATGCCGGCAACCATGCCGGCGGCCCCTACAGCGAGATCGGCCATGCCGCGCTGCGCGACACCGACGCGCGCCTCGGTGAGATCATGAGGTCCATCGACGAAGGCGACGACGAGACCGCGTTCTTCATCCTGGCCGACCACGGGATGGAAGAGTCCGATCCCGACTGCACCGGCGATTACGGCGACGCGCTCCAGCGCGCCGGCATCGCCTTCCACGACGAAGGCTTCGGCTTTCTGTACTTGGACTAGCGCCCCGAGAACACAAGGAGAGGGGCCGGGGGAATCCGGCCCCTCTCGTTCGCCTTGTGGGCGGTGCCGCGGGCCGTTAGGCCGCGCGCGGCATGCGGTTCTCGATCTCGATGGCTTCGTCGCGCTGTCGACGGCCGTAGCCTTCGAGCACGCCGAGGGCTTCGTGCCAGACGTAGGCGAGACCGCCCACGATCAGGCCGGTGAAGACCGCGCCCATCCAGGCCTCGCGGATGTTGACACCCCATGCCGCGAAGACCGAGTAGTCGAGAATCCAGGTTGCGACGACGCCGAGGCCGAGCGTGGTGAACGTACGGATGGCGGGCTCGTCCATCTTGGTCAGGCCCGTGAGGAAGTCCACCGTCTTGTACACCGCAAGACCCAGCAGCGCTACGATCGCGAATTCATACACTGTGCGCCACCTCCTTCTGGCCGGTCAGACGCGAGGTGGTGTCTGCGGGTTACACCCGTGTAGGTTGCCCGGGGGAACGAACCCGGCATAGGAGGAGAAGTCGCAATGGCCGATGCGCCCGTCCTGGTGGAACGGTCCGGCGGGATCGTCACGCTCACGCTCAACAAGCCCGACGTCCGCAACGCCATGACCGCCGACCTGACCGAGGCGTTCACGGCCGAGATCGAGCGGCTCGCCGGCGACCCGGACGCGCGCGTGCTGATCGTCACCGGCGCCGGCAAAGCCTTCTGCGCCGGCGGCGACTTGTCGTTCATCCAGCCCGGCCCGGGCGCCTCGGTGCCCGCGATCCGCGCCAGGATGCGTTCCTTCTACGGCAAATTCCTCGCCGTGCGGGATCTGGAGATCCCCACCATCGCGGCGATAAACGGATCGGCCGTCGGCGCCGGGCTGTGCCTGGCGCTCGCGTGCGACATCCGGATCGCGTCGACCGGCGCGAAGCTCACCGCGGCGTTCACCAAGCTGGGGCTGCATCCGGGGATGGCGGGCACGTACTTGCTGACGCGGCTGGTCGGATCGGCGCGCGCGGCCGATCTGCTGTTCACCTCGCGCATCGTGGACGGAACCGAGGCGGAGGCGATGGGGTTGGTGAACCGGGCCGTGCCGGGCGACGCGCTCGCGAAGGAAGTCCGGACGCTCGCCGAGCAGATCGCCGCCAACGCGCCGATCGCGACGCGGCTCGTCAAGCGAGCCATCCAACTCGCGGAGCGCAACGATCTAGACACGATGCTGGAATACGAAGCGCTTGCGCAACCGGTGACGATGGCGACCGCCGACTTGCTTGAAGGACTCGCCGCGGTGAAAGAAAAGCGCGCGCCGAAATTCGAAGGACGATAAGAAAGCAGCGGCTCCGATCGACCTTTGGGGCCGCCGGTGCCTTCCCCTTTCACCGGCGTTCTCTACTCAGCCGAACGGAGCGCGCTGCGGGGCGGAAAGTTACTCATCGGCGCGTGAACAGTCAATACCGGCAAAAGGCCAGGTGGGTCGTGGCGACACAGGGAAGCGTGCTGGTCAACGTGTGGCGAGAACGTGAACGCCCGCGAAAGTTTCGTGAAACTTTTTTTCACGTTGCGCGAACACCGCCCTCTGTGAGAGAGTGCGCGCCGTGCTCGACGCCCAGCTCGATCATGTTGCGATCGCCGTTCGCGATATTCGCGCCGCGATGCGCATCTACTGCGATGCGCTCGGCGCGACGTTTCTGTTCGCCGGCGATCAGCACGATCAAGCGTTTCGCTTCGCGCAGTTCCGGTTTCCCGGCGGCGGAAAGATCGAACTGGTCACGCCGCTCGGCGACGGGTTCGTTCAACGGTTCCTCGATGCGCGCGGTGAAGGCGTGCACCACGTGACGCTCAAGACCGGCGACATCGAGCGGGCGCTGGCGCACCTGCGGTCCACCGGCGTCGAACCTTTCGGTGCCAACACCGGCGGGGAGGAGTGGAAAGAGGCGTTCATCCACCCGCGGGACGCCAACGGGACGCTGATCCAGATCGCCCAGTCGGCCTGGGGCGACGAGGAGATGGCCCGCCACCACCTGTCGGACCACGCCGGCGCGGGCCACCGGCACATCGCCGAACACGATCTTTAGGAACGAGACCGGGAACTTTAGGAACGAGACCGGGAAAACCCCAGGCCGGCGATGGGCGCGGATATTGAAGCGCGCGGCGCCTCCGCTCGTTCTATTCTTCGAAGGCTTCACCGCACGCAGGTCCGCGCCGACATATCTAGTACCGGTCCCCCTACCAACGCACTCGAAGGTGGCTCCCCCCGATGAGGTTCAAGGTCGAAGTCGTCCGTTCCCCCCGACGCCGCAAGACCGTGGAAGCGGTCAAGGACGGCGACAAGGTCACCGTCATGCTGCCCGCCACGCTGACCCGCGCCGAGGCACGCCGCTGGGTCAAGACGATGGTGGATCGCATCGAAGAATCCGAGCAGCTCCAGCGGCTCAACGAAAAGCGACATCTGCAGCGCCGCGCTGAGGAGCTCCACCGGCGCTACTTCTACGGCCGTCCCAAGCTGAACTCGATTCGCTATGTGTCCAACATGCGCGGGCGCTACGGTTCCTGTACGCCCGGCGACGGGACCATCCGTCTCAGCCACCGGCTGGCCGAATGTCCCGATTGGGTTCGGGACTACGTGATCGTGCACGAACTGGCCCACCTGCGGATCCCCGACCACGGCCCGTCGTTCTGGAGGCTGGTCAACCGCTATCCGCTGGCCGAGCGGGCCCGCGGCTTCCTGATCTCCAAGGGCCTGGACGAGTAGCGACCCGCCTTGCCGTGAGCGGCGGCCCGCCGCCGGTATCGTGGAACACATGCGCGCGCTCGTTGCCGTCGTCGTCGTTGCCCTGGCCGGCTGCTCGGGCGGGCCGTCCGGCGACGCTCGCTTCACCGGCGCCGGCGCGACCGGCGAACCGGCGTCCGCATCGAACGCGCCGCCCGGTCGGCAGCAGGCCGGCCGGCCCGAGTCCGCCGCGGTCGCGTTGCCGAAGAACCTTCCCCCGGCCGCCATGTTCCTCGCGTCCGGCTCGCATCGGACAACGCCGTCGCGCTACTGCCTCGGAGACGAATGCGCACTGCTCCGTCCGCCGGCGCCGCCGGCGCTGGAGGGCCCCTCCGAATCGCCGGTGCTGTTCACGCTGTCGGCCGCACCCAAGCGAGCACAACTCGAGGTCGTGCGAACCGGCCGTCCGCCCGAGATGATCGGGCTCACGCCGGGATCGTCGATGTCGTGGCAGCCGGCGATGGAGCCCGGGTCGTATCGGCTGACGCTGACGGCGACCTACGACACCACTGAAGTGTCGTGGCCGTTCGCACTCGCGATCGTGGAAGGCACCCGCCGGTAGGCGCCGCGGGTCAGGATCGGGCCGTCAAACGGCTTTGGCGAAGCGGCGCGCGTCTTCCCAGCGCGAACCGTTCGCGAACACCACGAACCCTTCACGGCCGGTGACCTGCTTGGCGGCTTTCGCGACCGCCGCGTCGGTCGGGCTGGCCGCGCCCTTGGGACCGCCGGGATAGCGGGCGTACAGCTCGCCGGTGGGAAGGGGACTCGCCAGATCGCAGGCGATCAGCAAGCCGAGACGTTCGGCGACCGCGGCCGCGTCGGCCGCCGGCCAGGTGCCGTCGTGGTCCCAGACGATCTCCAGGCCGGGACGCTCCGCGTGGGCGATGAAGTTCTCCAGCGCCAGCGCGTTCGCGGCGGTTTTCTTGAACGTCGGCGGGGTGCGGAGCACGACGACCGCGGCCCGCAACGCCCGGATGAGCACGTCCATCCGCTCCCAGGCCTCGTCGGTCCATCGCGAGCGGGTGAAGTGGCCGATCGAGGCGTGGTCGGGAACGTCGGGACCGGGCCGTTTGTAGACGGCGTCGCGTCGCGGGTGCGTGATCACCTTCGAAGCGACCAGGCCGATGCGAAGGTCGCCGGCGACCCGCTCGAGGTCGCGCTTGACGGTCTCTAGCGCCGGACCTTCATGGAACGTCTCTTGGATCTCGACGTAGGCGAGCTGGGTTGCGTATTCGGCCGGTTCGACGGGAAAGCCGGCGCATCCGATGGAGAGCGTGCTCATCGGATCCTCCCGAGCCAGGACGTATGGTCTGCGATTTCTGATTGAGTCGGCATCGTTTCGGAATCCTCCCACATGCGATTCAGTGCGTTCCAGCCATTGTGGTCCCCGGCGTCGCTCAGGACGGCGCGCATGAAGCGGGCCGCGGCGCGGTGCGCTTCGTCGGACGCACCGACCCCCATGAACTGCCGCAGGGCGGCGGTGCCTTCGGCGCCCGACCGATGCCGGGCCGCCGCCTCCGCCAGTCGCGCCGCCGACGGCAGCCGGCCTTCGGCTCCCGCGTCGACCATCCGGTCGGCGAACGCCTCGGTGAGTGCGATCAGATGCTCGAGACGGCCGGCCGCGGCGCTGCTTGCCGGCGAGTCGAGCAGGTCGAAAAAGCCTTGCGAGCCGAGTTGTTCCTCGACGCCCGCCGGATTGCCGAAGTCGAGCCCCTGCAGCCGCTCGAACGCGCCGGAGAAGTCGATCGACAGCGAAGTGACGTAGTCGTGGAACAGCGCGAAGAAGCTCGAGCGGAACGTCGGAAGCGTCTCTTCGATGTTGCGATGCGCGCACTCGTGAAGGACCACGTACATCAGCGCCTCACGTGGGTCCAGGTGATATTCCTCGGCCAGCGCGGCGATCGCGGCGGGCACGACGATAACCGGCGCGCCGTCGGCCGGCGGGATCGACAAGTCGCGGCTTCCCAGCACGTCTTTGGCGACCGCGCCGAGCACGCCGCCGGTCTGCACGCCCAGGAACAGCGGCGCCATCTGCTTGAGCGCCGCGCCGATCGCGCCGGCATCCATGCCGGGCGGAAGTGCGCTCGCGTCGTCACCGAGCGCCTCGCCCAGCGCGCTGCCTGCCTGATCGCCGATCGCGGCTGCGACCTTCGCGGCGAGCGGATCGATCATCTCGCGGTAGGCGATGCACGCATGCTCGGCCCAGTCGGCGGCGGAGACCGCGCGAGCCGGCGGCACCGCGCCCGGGTCGCCGATGCCCGTCGCCTCCGAGATCCACAGATGCGCGGTCCGCGCGTCCTGGCTGAGCTCGGCGGCCACGGACGGATCCACGACCTGCGGACCGCTCGCCGCGGCGGCAGCGACCGCGACCTGGCGAGCCAGATCCCAGTTGACGGGTCCGCCGGCCCAGGACAGCACCTTCTGCAGCTCGGCAAACAATGGGATCCTGCCCAGGATGTCGGGTGGAAGATCCGGCGGAAGGCCGGAAGGGTCGCTGCTCACCTCTCTATTGTAGGCCGTTATCATCGGGGTCTGCCTCGCGCAGAGCAGGCGGGACCCGCGGAGCGGACATTTGCCGCCGCGGCGAACCCCGCCCGGTTATCATGGAGCGTCCCATTTTCGAAAGGGTTCTCGTGCGCTGCGATTCCTTCCCCGACTTCGTGGATCTCGTCTTGTGATCCGCGACATCGCCCTCGATCTCGGTACCGCCACCACCCTCGCTTGGACTCCGGAGGGTGGCATCGTGCTGACCGAGCCGACCGTCGTGGCGTTGGAGCGATCCACGGCGCGCTGCGTCGCCGTCGGACGGCAGTCGTGGACGGCCGCCTCGGCGAGCCCCGAAACGGTCACGGCGACGTGGCCGTTCCGGCGAGGGCCGGCGAGCGACTTCGCGATCACCGAGCGCATGATCGAGCATGTGCTCGACAACGCCGGCGCCGGCAAGGTCTCGCGGCCGCGGATGCTGCTGGTCGTGCCGACCGGCGCGACCGAAGTCGAGCGACGCGCGATGGAGGAAGCCGCCTTGTCCGCCGGCGCGCGCGAGGTGTGGCTGATCGAGGCGCCGCTCGCCGTCGCACTGGGAGCGAACCTGCCGATCGCCGAACCGCGTGGGTCGTGCGTGGTCGACATCGGCGGCGCCGCGACCGAGATCGCGGTCATCTCGATGGGCGGGATGGTCTCGTCCGAGCACGTTCGCGTCGGCGGCTTCGACGCCGACGATCTGATCGTGAAGTTCTTGCGCCGCGAATACGGGATGGTCATCGGCGAGCGCACGGCCGAAGGAATCAAGATCCAAGTCGGATCCGCCTCGCCGATGGAAGAAGAGTTGAAGGCCGAGATCCGCGGACGCGAGCTTGAGACCGGCGCGCCCAAGACGGTGATCGTCACCAGCGAAGAAATCCGCTCCGCACTCGAAGACGCCGTCCGGCCGGTCGTCGAAGGGTTGCGTGCCGTCCTGTCGCGCACCGAACCCGAATTGAGCCACGACGTGCTCGACGGAGGGATCGCGCTTGCCGGCGGCGGCGGCATGCTTCGCGGCTTCGCCGACCGCATCCAGTCCGAGACCGGCATCCCCGTCCGATTGGTCGACCGCGCCGCCGACGTCGCGGTGCTCGGAGCCGGCATGGCGCTCAGCGACCTGGACGCGATGCAGCGCGCGGGCGTCGCGCTGCGGAGGACCTCGTGATCGCCGGCCGCGGCGTCCGGGTTGCCGCCGGCGCGGCCATGCTGCTGTGCGCCGCTCCCGCCGCGTTCGCGGCGAGCGAGCCCAACGACCCCGGCTACGCGCAGCAGTGGGGTCTGAAGTCGCTTCGCGTTTCGCAGGCGTGGGATGCGACGCGCGGCGGCGGCGTCATCGTCGCCGTCATCGACACCGGCGTGGATTCGCATCACCCGGATCTCGCCGGCCGTGTGCTCGCCGGCCGCGACTTCGTCGACGACGACGACGACGCCTCCGATTCCAAGGGGCACGGCACCCACGTCGCCGGCACGATCGGCGCGACGGCCGGCAACGGCGTCGGGATCGCCTCCGTCGCGCCCAACGCGAAGATCCTGCCGGTGCGAGTGCTGGGCGCCGACGGCGAGGGAGATCCGGGGGACGTGGCCGCAGGCATCGACTGGGCCGTCGCGCGCGGCGCTCGCGTGGTGAATCTTTCCCTCGCGCAAGACGATCATCTGCCGATCCCCGGGGAAACGCTGCTGCGCGATACTCGCGTCGACCGGGCGATCCGCGATGCGGCGCGCGGCGGCGCGGTCGTGATCGTCGCCGCCGGCAACGACGACGAGGGTGGGAAGGCGCAAACCGCATACGACGCGACCGTCGCGGGGGTGCTGGTCGTGGGCGCGACCACGCGCGGCGACGAGCGTGCCGCCTACGCCAACTATGGAGACGGATTGGACGTCGTCGCGCCCGGCGGAGGATCGGCGACCGATCCCAAGGCGTGCGGCGACCCGAACTGGATCGTGTCGACCTGGTGGAACCCGCAGTCGAAGAAGTCCGACTACGGCGGCGGCTGCGGCACGTCGATGGCAGTCGCGCACGTCTCGGGCATTGCGGCGATGCTGATCGCGCGGGGCTATTCGGCGGCGGGTGCCGCGCAGCGCATCATCGACACGGCGGTGGATCTCGGGCCGGCCGGGTTCGACGTTGAGACGGGATACGGTCGCGTCGATGCGTTCGGAGCGGTCGGCTCCGCGCCGAGGACCGCATCGCCTCGGCCGAGCGCGAGTCCGACGGCGGTGCCGTCGGCGACGACGCAGGGCGGGCTGTCGGGAGCCGGGACGCCGAGCGCATCGCCTTCGCCGACGCTGTCCGTCGATCCGACGAACGGTCCGCGCGCGTCCGCACCGGCCGCGCCTCGCGGATCGCGGCGCGGCGCGCCGGTCGGGGTCGCCGCCGTGCTCGTGCTGGTGCTGATGGGAGCGCACTCGAAGGTTCGGGCGCGGCCGCCCGCAGCGCCCCGTCTCTAGCGGCGCGTCTTTCTAAATCCCGGCCGAGTCCAGCCAGGCCGGAAGCCGGCTGGCCAACAGGAACATCAGTCCTGCGGCGAGCAGTGCCGCCGCCGCGATTCCGAGCGCCAGGCGCGCGGCGCCTCGAAGCCGGACGTGCCGCCTGACCGGCTCCAGGTAGGGGATCGATTCGAGCAACCCGGTGGCGCCGCCCGCGACGGGAACGGGATCGGGCCGGATCGCCGGCCGCCTTTCGCGCGCGGGCCGCGCCGGCCTCGGCGGCCGCGGCGATCCGGGCTTGCGGCGATGGCGTCCCCGAGAGGGCGGCATGGCGATCCGCACCGCGAAGCGGGCGCCCAGAAACAGCACGGCTCCGGCGATCAGGAGCGCGCGGCTGAAGTCTTCGGGTGCGCCGGTCATGGGAAGGCGGCACGGAAAATTTCCCGTTCCGCCATTTTTCCATGGGTTCGGGCTCCGAATCCAGTCCGGGAGTCCGGTACGCTTCCGGCATCCCCATGGACGAGCGCCCCGAATACACGCCTCCGCTTGCTGTGCCGACCCGAATTCCGGGCCGGTGGCGAGCGATGCTGGCGGCGACGCTGCTGGTCCCGGCGATGGTCGCCGGGGGGTTGCTGTATCACACCGACTACTACGCGCTCTCGCCCGGACCGGCCACCGACGTGTCGCAGTTGATCCGCGTCGAAGGCGACCGGCGCGAATCCGACGGCGCGTTCCTGATCACCACGGTGTCGGTCACGCTCGACACGATCAACGTGTTCGACTACCTGCGCGCTTCGATCGACCCGGCGATCGAGGCGTTGCCTCGCTCGGTGCTGATCGGACCGGGGCTGTCCGACGAGCAACAGGACGAGGTCAATCAGGCCGACATGGAGCAATCGAAGTACGCGGCCACGGTGGTCGCGATGCGGGCGGCCGGGCTGAACGTATCGGCGATCTCCGGCGCGCGGGTCATCAAGGTGTTTTCCGGCACGCCCGCGGCCGGCGTCTTGCGCGAAGGCGACGTGATCGTGTCGGTCGGAGGGGTCGCCGTGTCCACCGTTTCGGCGATGAGCGAAGCGATCCGCTCGCATCCCGCGGGCACGAAGCTGGACTTCGGCATCATCCGCGCCTCCAAGACGATGCGCGTGACGATCACCACGATCGCCGACTCGTCGCAGCCGCCGCGGCCGATCATCGGGATCCGGCCCGACGAAGCCTTTCGTCTTCCCGTCAACGTCACGATCGACTCGCAGGACATCGTCGGGCCGAGCGGCGGTTTGGTCTTCTCGCTGGCGGTGGCCGATGCGCTCACCCCCGGGGACCTCACGCGCGGACATCGGATTGCCGCCACGGGCACGATCGCGCTGGACGGCACGGTCGGGCGGATCGGCGGCGTCGAGCAGAAAGTGCGTGCCGCCGAGTACGTCGGGGCCGACGTGTTCCTGGTCCCGTTCGACGAGGCCGGACAAGCGGAGGCGGTTGCGCGCTCGATCAAGGTCTACGGCGTACGCGACATCGCCGACGCGATCGCCGTGCTCGACGGCCTTGCGCCGGCCTCCCCGGTAGTCAGAAATGACTAGTCACAAACGACTAATCCTGGATTAGTCACCCCGGAGCACCTGTCTACGGGCGAATTTGCGCCGATATACTCCGCGATATGGAAGGTCAGTTCGTTGTGCCCTTCCACTTCGCGGCGGAGTTTCTGATCCTTGCGGTATCCGTCGGAGCATGCCTGGACGCAGTCCGGCGCGCACGCTCCGGCGGAGGCGCTCGGGCCTTGTCTCAAGCAGCCGGTTTCGCGCTGCTCGCGGTCGCGCAAGTGGTGCACGGTGCTCGCATCCCCGGCGCGGCCGAGGACGGCGCTGCGCTGCTCATCCTGCTTCGCGCCGCCGGCTTCGCGCTGGTCGCGCTCGGCGGCGTCGCGATCGCGGCGCCCCGTCACGATGCGCCCGTCGGTGTTCACGGCTTCGCGCCACTCATCGCAGCCGGGTTGTTTCTGTCCGGCGGCGCATCGAATTTGGCCGTCATCTCTGCGATCGCCGCCGGGGCGGCGTTCCTTCGCGGCGCGATCGCGCATCGCGGCGACCAAGACCCGGCGTCGTTCGCGTTCGCGACCGCCTTCGCGGCGTTCGCCGGCGGCGAGGTCGCGCTGGCCTTGTCCCCGCCGGACGGCGGCACGACGCTCGCGGTGTCGCACGCCTTTCGCTTCGCCGGCGCGCTGCTGCTGGTTCGGTGGCTCGGCGTCGCGATCGGCCGAAGCGTTCGCTTGCGGTTCGTGTCCGCCTTCGTCGTCGCGCTCGCGGCGCTGGTGCTGGTCTTGTCGGCCGCATTCGACGTCGTGATCGCGCGCAACGTCGAGCGCGAGGAGTTGCGGCGCGTCGGCGTGACCGCCGGCGCACTGACCGGTTCGATCGAGCGGCAGGTGCGCGCCGATCAGCAGACTGCCTTCAACTTGGCGCAGGCGTCCCAGGGAAAGGTCCACGATCGTCTCGGCCTGTCGGTCCTGGCCTGCCTGTATCCCGACTTCGACATCATGCTGACCGTGCACGCCGGTGGACGGATCGGCGGCTCCGCGCTCAAGCCGCCGCGCCGGTGCGACTTCGCGAACATCGGGCCCTATACCCAGGCCAATCCGTCGCCCGAGGTGCCGCAGGCGTTGCGGCTGGGCGTCGCCGGGTCCGGCGTCGTTGCCGAAAACGCGCTGGCCGGCCGAAGCAACGGCGGCCTGGAGGTCATCCAGCCCGGAACGCTCGCCATCGTCGCCGCCGCGCCGATCGGGCCGGTCGCGCGGCCGCTGGGTGCGCTGGCCACGTCGCGGGTCGTGACCGGGCCGTATTTGGAGCGCCTCCGAACCGGAGACGACGATGTGGCGCTCATCATCGGCGGCGATGCGATTGCCGTCACCGGAGCCGACGGCGCCGAGGCGCTGCAGGCGGCGCTCGACGCGGGGCCCGGCGGGCGGATTCGCAGCGACGTCGAAGAGGACGGCGACGCGCTCGGCGTGAGCCTGTCGATCGCGGGGACGCGCTCGTTCGCTTCGTTCGTGCCGCTGAAGCGAACCACCGGCGAGACGATCGCGGTGCTCGGCGTGATCAGCAGTGCCGGCGACGTGCGCGCCTCGCGCGAAGCGCTGAACCGTATCCTGTTTCTGATCGCGCTGGCGGCGGCGTTCGTCGCGGCGGCGATCGCGGCGCTCGCCGGTGGGCACGTCACGCGGCCGATCCGCGGATTGCGCGTCGCGGCCGAAGCGATTCGTCGCGGGGATTTGTCGGCGCGCGCGCCGGCATCCTCGCCCGACGAGCTGGGCGACCTTGGACGCTCGTTCAACGAGATGGCCGACTCGCTGGATCGGTCGACGGCAGAACTGCGCGCCGCGGCCGTCACCGAAGGGGACCTTCGCGAGCGCATGGAGGCGATCATGCAGTCGATGGGCGACGGGCTGATCGCCACCGACGCCGGCGGCGTGATCGTGACCGTCAACCGCGCCGCCGAGCAGCTCATCGGCACGACGGCCGCCAAGATGGTCGGTAAGACGTTCGCGTCGGTCGTGCGCGGCGCCGCCGGCGACGTCGCGATCGCCGAGCGCGCGATGACCAATCCCGGCTCGTTTGCCGCGACCGTCGAACGCGGCGACGAGCGCGTGCCGGTCGCGATCACGGCCGCTCCGCTTCGCGACGAATCCGGCCGGGCGGCCGGCCGCGTGATCGTTCTGCGCGACGTGTCCGCCGAGATGCAAGCCGAGCGGATGAAGAGCGAGTTCCTGTCGAACGTCTCGCACGAGCTGCGAACCCCGCTCACGCCGATCAAGGGCTACACCGAGATTCTCAAACGCAAGAAGTTCTCCAAAGACAAGGCCGAGACGTTCCTCGACGGGATCCTGGAATCCACTGCGCGGCTGGAGCGGATCGTCGAGATCCTGGTGGACTTCGCCGCGATGGAGGCCGGCCGGCTCACGCCGCACACCGAATCGGTGCCGGTCAAGGCGTTCATCGACGATGCGGTCGTGCGCTGGAGGGGACGCTCCACCGGGCATTTCACCGTCAAGGTCGCGCCCGGCGTGCCGGCGGTCGCCGCCGACCCGCGCTTGCTCGCCAAGAGCCTCGACGAGCTGATCGACAATGCCGTCAAGTTCTCCCCGGATGGGGTGCGCGTCACGATCGAAGCCGAACCGTTCGCGAACGGATCGCGTGCCAAGAAGCCGGCCGGGGTCCGGATCGTGGTGCGCGACGCGGGCATCGGGATCGCCAAGGACAAGATTGCATCGCTGTTTCGCGACTTCCATCAGATCGACGGATCCGAGACCCGCGAATACGGCGGTCTCGGGCTCGGGCTTGCCTACGTAAAGCGCATCGCGACCGTTCACGGAGGAGACGTATCCGCTCAAAGCACGCCCGGCAAGGGCTCGGTGTTCACGATCACGCTTCCGGCTGCCGATACCTCGAACAAGGGCTCGACAACGTCCAGAAAGACGGTGAAGAAGTGAAACTCCGGCGCGCAATCGTTGCGGCCGTTTTGCTCGCGCTCGCGGGGACGGCCTGCGGGACGGCACGCGCGTCGGGCGTGTTGCGCGCCGCAGACGTGGACGGCAGCGTCGAGGTTCGCGCCGGCTCCGGCCTGGAGTGGGAGCCCCTGCGCGATGGGCGCACCGTCGCGGCGAACGAAGAGGTTCGCACCGGCCCGGACGCGGCCGTGACGCTTGAATCCGACGCAACCCGTTATGAGCTTGCCCCCGGCACCTGGATCGTCGCCGGACAGGACGGCGGCGCGACCGCCAAAACCGGATCGCTGTTGGGCGAGTCCGACGAGCCGGTTTCCGTCGGAGACGGAAGCGGCCTGACGGTGCGCGGACCGGGTGCGTTCCGGCTGGACTACGGCCGCCGCGTCGCTTCCTACCGCGGGACGATCACCGTCGAGCAGGCCTCGGGAACCGTCGACCTGCCCCCGCTGCGCGAACTGACGATCGGCCTTGCGATCCCCGATGTGCGCGTGCTGGTTGTGGACGACGGCGACCGGTGGGATCGCCGTTATCTGGCCGACGCGATCCAGATCGATCAAGCCCTCGCGCCGTACGAGCGAAGCTTCGACGTGAACGCCGGCATCCCTCGGCCGACCATCGAGTTCGTCGGAACGTTCGTCGATCCGGGTGCGATCGGATTCCTTGCGCCGCTGCTGCCGACGCGCCTGGCAAGCACCGGCCCCTTCGACACGCTGGTTTCGCTGCTGATCGCGATCGAGCACGCCAACGTCGCCAACGTCGCGCTGCCGGAGGCGTTCCGCGACGTCTTGGATCTGCGAGAGCAAGGCGCCACGTTCGGGGTCGTCGCGCAAGCGTTGTCGGTCGAGCCCGGCCCGCTCCTTCGCCGCCTGCTGCTGGCATTGAACCCGGCCGAGCCGCCACAGAAGATCACGCCCATCGAAGGAACGCCGCGGCCGCGTGCGAGTGGGACCGGCAATCCGTCGCCGTCGCCGTCGCCGAGCGGGACCGGCCGGCCGACCGGCTCGCCGTCACCTTCTCCGTCACCGTCCCCGTCGCCGAGCGACTCGGGCTCACCTTCGCCGTCACCGTCGCCCTCTCCTTCGCCGACATGCGACATCGTCGATCAGTTGATGGGTCTGTGCACGCCGCCGCCGATCCTGCCGTAGCTGGGCCGTAGCGCGGCGCGGAAACCTCCCCTGAAGGGGGCATCGACGGGCCGGGTCTGTTAGCCTCGCGTCCGTGAGGGTCCCGTCCGGAACCGCCGCGCCGCGCGTGAGCCGCCGCCTGCTTGCCTTCGTGGCCGCCGGCGTCGTCGTCGCCCTGATCATTCTCGGCTCTGCCGCGACGATGTTCACCGACCTGCTCTGGTTCGACGAGGCCGGCTTCAACGACGTGTTCTGGACCCAGATCTGGACCAAGATCGGCCTGGCTGCGGCCTTCGGTGCGATCTTCGCCGTGGTGTTGTTAGTCAATCTTTGGATCGCGCAGAAGATCACGACGCCCTCGCACGTGTTCTCGATGCGGGACCAGATCATCGAACGCTACCGGCTGATGCTGCGGCCGTATGTGCGCAGGCTCGTGATCGGCGGCGCGGTCTTGTTCGGCCTGTTCGCGGGCTCGAGCGCATCCGGCCAGTGGCGAAACTGGCTGCTGTTCCGCAACGCCGAGACGTTCGGGACGAGCGATCCGGTCTTCGCGAAGGATCTGGGCTTCTACGTCTTCAAATTGCCGTTCCATCAGTTCCTGTTCACGTGGGGCTTTTCGTCGCTGCTGCTGATCACGATGATCGTCGCCGGCGCGCACTATCTGTTCGGCGGCATCCGCACCGACGGACCGTCGCCGCGCGTCGCACCGCACGTGAAAGCGCACTTGTCGGTACTGCTCGGCTTGATCGTCGCGTCGAAGGCATGGGCCTACCGCCTGGATCAGTTCAATCTGCTGTACTCGCCGCGCGGCGGGCAGGTCACCGGCGCGTCGTACACGGATGTGAACGCGCAACTGCCTGCGCTCAAGTTGCTGGTGATCATCGCGCTGGTCTGCGCGATCCTGTTCTTGGTCAACATCCGCTTCCGCGGCTGGACGCTGCCGGCTGCGGGGCTCGGCATTTTGGTGATCACCTCGATCATCGCCGGCGGCATCTATCCGGCCACCGTGCAGCGGCTGCGCGTCAACCCGCAAGAGCGGGATCGGGAAGCGCCCTACATCGAACGAAACATCGCCGCGACCCGATCGGCCTTCGGATTGTCGGACGAGGACGTGAGCGTGAAGTCGCTGCCGGCGGGCGCGCAGTTGACGCCGAAGATGCTCAGCGAGAACCAGGCCACGGTGGAGAATCTTCGGCTGTGGGATCCGATCGTCCTGCAGCGTGCCTACACGCAACTGCAGCGGATCACGAACTACTACGAGTTCCTCGACGTGGACGTGGACCGGTACCAGATCGGCGGGCGGTTGCGTCAGGTGATGCTTTCGGCGCGCGAGATGGCTCCGTCGGGGTTGCCGGGCGGCGCGCGCACCTGGGTCAACAACCATCTGGTCTACACGCACGGCTACGGCATGGTCGCGTCGCGCGTCGACCAAGCGACCGGCCAGGGCCAACCGTCGTTCATCATCAGCGACATCCCGCCCGGGGGTGGAGCCAAGAGCACCGCCGGCGCTCCGATGATCACCGAGCCGCGCATCTACTACGGCGAGAGCGAAGAGCAGCGGTTCGTAGTGGTGCGATCGACCAACGAGGAGCTGGACTATCCGGTGGGGCAGACCAGCTTCGAGTCGTCCTCGTATCAGGGGACCGGCGGCATCAAGCTGTCGGGGTTCTTGCGGCGAGCGGCGTTCGCGTGGCGCTTCCGCGATCCGAACCTGCTCATCTCGGGAGCGATCAGCTCGGATTCGCGGATCATGTTCAACCGGCAGGTCTCGTCGCGTGTCGCCAAGGTCGCGCCGTTCCTTCAGCTCGATCACGATCCGTACCTGGCCATCGTCGAGGGCCGGTTCGTATGGATCCAGGACGCCTACACCACGACCTCGAACTATCCGTACGCTCAGCGCGTGAACCTGGCCGAGCTGACCACGAACCATCTGAGCGGGACCGCGAACTACATCCGCAACTCGATCAAGGCGACCGTTGATGCGCTCAACGGAACGGTGACGCTGTACCTGTGGGACGACACCGATCCGATCGCGCGGGCGTGGAGCGCGATCTTCCCGGGTCTGATCCAGCCGGCCTCGGCGATGCCCGACGAGGTGCGCGAGCATGTGCGCTATCCCGAAGACTTGTTCCGCGTGCAAGCCGACCGCTACGCCACGTATCACATCACCGAGCCGATCGACTTCTATTCCAAGAACGACGTGTGGCGGATTCCGCAGGACCCAACCGCGACCGACGGGGGGCCGATGCCGCCCTACTACGTGCTGATGCGTCTGCCCGGCGAAGAGAAGGCTGAGTTCGTGGTGATGATTCCGTTCGCGCCGTTCTCGCAGACGGGAGCGACGGCGACGAGGCGTCAGAACATGACGTCGTGGCTGGCGGCGCGGATGGACGGGGAAAACTACGGGAAGCTCGAGTCCTTCCAGTACACGAAGGAGACTCTGGTGTTCGGGCCCGAGCAGGTTGCGACGCTGATCAACAACGATCAGGGCGTGCGCAACGTGATCTCGTCGCTGGATCCGCGCGAGCAGCGAATCAGATGGGGAAACCTGCTCGTGGTGCCGATCGGGGATGCGGTGTTGTACGTGCGGCCGCTGTATCTGGAGTCGCCCGAGTCTTCGCTCCCCGAGTTCAAGCGTGTTGTGGTGGTGGCGGGGGAGCGGATCCGGATCAGCGAGACGATCGAGGGTGCGTTGGCCGCGTTGTTCGGCGAACAGCCCGAGGGTGAGCCGGAAGGGCCGTCCGGCGAGGATGTTGCAACGCTGATCGCCGAGGCAATGGATCATTTCCGCCTTGCCGATGAAGCGTTGCGCGCCGGAGACTTCGGCCGGTTCGGCCGCGAGCAGGCCGACGGACGGGAAGCGCTGGCC
This sequence comes from Actinomycetota bacterium, assembly GCA_036398095.1. GTDB lineage: Bacteria > Actinomycetota > AC-67 > AC-67 > AC-67 > DASWHR01. Next base: position 2,788 of record DASWHR010000033.1, on the reverse strand, counting down.
GAGGCCGCTCGTTTGAGCGGGGCTGCCTCGCCGTCCCCTTCGCCTTCGCCTTCGCCGTCCCCTTCGCCGTAGGGCCGCTCGTGGGAGCGACCGGGGTCCCTCCCGGACCCCTGTGCAACCAAGTTGCAAGGCCGAGGTAAGAAGGCCGAGGTAAGATCGTGAGATGGACGGCCCGCAGCCTCTCGCCGGAGGGAACCGGGGCGGAAGCCCCCCACGGATTCGAACGGCCACGGCGTGGTTCGACGGCCAGCCCGAACGGAATCGCCCCGTGCATCGCCGCCGGCGCGTGGGGCTTGGCCGGTACCTGCAAGAGGCGGCCGCGGAGACCAGGATGATTGCCCTGCCGGGCGCGCGCGAGGTGCGCATCTACGCCACCGCGACCGGCGTCGTCCTGGTGCTCGCGGCGGCCGTCGTCGCTGCGATCGACATCGGCTGGTCGCAAACAGTCTTGTCGTTGTTCGGACGCTAGCCGTTTTCGGGTTTTTGGGTTGCCCGGCGTTGCGGGTGCGCTATCATGGGTCCTACGACGCGCCGTGGAGCAGTCCGGTAGCTCGCTGGGCTCATAACCCAGAGGTCGCAGGTTCAAATCCTGCCGGCGCTACAAAGAAGGGCCTGGTCACAGGCCCTTTTTCTATTTCCTCCCCGCGGTTCTTGGGACAGTTTGGGACAACTTTGGTCAACATTTGTTGACCAAACCTGATGCTGTCGGTGCCTTGCCGTAGCGGAAGGGTTCCGGAAACGACTTCATCTTCGCTTAGAGCAGCCTGGAGGAGCGCCTCGTGCGCGCTGCCCAAGGATGTGTGTCGTCTTGGCCGGGGCGGGTCTTGCGGGCGGGGGCGTGCGGGGATGGCCCGCGGCGGGGGCGATCGCGGGCGTGGGTTATGGGGCGTGGGTTATGGCGGGGGTTTCGGGTCGGGGGCGTCGGGTGGGATGATCTCGCAGTTGGGGGGTTCGCCGACGATGCGCCAGCCTTTGTGGGTCTTGAGGTCGTGGTGGTAGCTGCAGGGACGGCTCAGGTTCGCAAGCGAGGTTTCGCCGCCTTGGGCGAAGGGGGTGCGGTGGTCTCGTTCGAGGCCGCGGGAGCGGGTGCAGCCTTTGACGATGCATTTGGGATCGCGTGCTTTGAGCGCGTCGTCGAGGCGGGCGGGGATGTATCGGCCGAGGGTGGCGACGCCGGTGAGGTTGCCGTGGTTGTGGATGGCGAGCTTGAGCATGCCGCCGGGTTCGGCGGCGAGGCGTCGCGCGGCCGCGATCGTGGTGGGTCCGACGCCGGTGATCTCGCAACGTTCACCGGGCTCGGCGTAGCCGCGATCCCAGGCGGTGAGCTCGGTGTGGACGTAGACGACGGCTCGGACGGCTCGGTCCTTGGCGCGCGGCTCCTTGCCGGACGCGGATGCGGCGCCGTTGAGATTGATCTTGGTGGGGAGCGCGCACAGCGCGTCGGCGAGGTGTGCTTCGTAAGGGAGGATCGTCCCGTCGCGGCGGGCGGCGGCGTCGCGCCGGTCGGCCTCGGCCTTGCAGTAGGCGAGCAGCGGCGCGACATGGTCGGAGGTGGATCGCAGGATCAGAAGCGAGGCGGATTCCTCGTCGATCTTGTGGCGTAGGTAGCGGCTGCGGTGGATGCGCTCCTGCTGGGAGTCGCCGGCTGCGGCGGCGCGAACCATCTGACATTCGGCTCGCAGCTCCGCGGTCGTCTTGGACGCGGCCGTGTCGAGCAGCTTCTGCTCGGAGGCGGGATTCGCTTTGGCGGCCGACGCGATCTCCTGGGTCTGCTGCGGCGAGATCGTGCCGGCCCGCAGCGCCCGGCGGGTCTCGGGCAGGTGGGTCAGCGCCTTCGCCGTTGCGAGCGCGTTGACGGCGTGTCCGATAGTGGTGCCGGTCCGCTCCGCCGCCCAGTGCGCCGCGGACGGGTGTCCTTTGTCTTGCCAGATGCGGGTCTGCTCGATGCGCGCGAGCACGGCGAGGCGGCCGGCCTCGGCGAGGCGCGCGAGCCGCTCGAACTGGTCAAGCGTCGCGACCGCCGTGGGGCCGGAAAGTGAGGCAGGCTGCAGCGCCGTCACGACCTGTTCGAGTGACGCGGCGATCCTCTCGAGCTGTCCCTGCATCGGTCGGTTGCCCGTTCCTTTCACGCTTGCCGTGGCGTCTCCGAGTATCGAACAGGTGTTCGGGCTTGTCTACTCCGGGAAGAACGAGCAAAATCGGTCACGGGTGCTTGCACGGTCGCGACGGGAGATCAAGCGGCTGGAGAAGCGGTACGGATCCGTCGGCGGAGCGCCGGCGATCCGAAGGCATCTTCGACGGTCGCTGTCACGTCGCCGGCATCGGCTGCGCTTGGCGGGTCAGACGCTGCGCAACTGCCAGTACTCCATCGACGCGTACCTCTCGCGGATCGGGGATGAGTCGGCGCAGTCCTACGCCACGCAGCTCCTGATCGAAGGGCAGCCGATCAATCAGGTAGCGGAGTTTCTCGGGCACACGCCGCAGATGACGCTGTTGCTGTGCGGCCGCCACCTGGATCGCGAGGGCCATGCGCCGCGTGGGCCGGGCGGCCACGACCCTGGTGCAGCGACCGTCACCGGCCGTGCGCCCGTCCGATGCCGCCGAGTCCGACGAGTCCGACGAGCCGATGGCAGATTCCGCGCCGTCGCGATCGCGCGCACCCATCGTCGAACGAGAGGTTGCCAAGAGCATGGTCCTGGAGTTAGCACGAGCCGGGCCGATCACGAACGCAGCCGCGCGCGCGCAAACGGGCCTGACCCGCCGCCAAGTGTCGAGGGCACTCGACCGC
>DASWHR010000032.1:0-8603 GCA_036398095.1 Actinomycetota bacterium | reverse complement strand
CGCGGTTGTTCATCTCGCCGCGCACCGCCGAACACCACGTCCAGCACATCTACACCAAGATCGGCGCCGCAACTCGCGCCTCGGCGGCCTTGTTCGCCATGGAACACGACCTCATGGGACCCGGCGCGAAATAGGCCGGGCGAAGGAGGCCGGGCGAAATAGGCCCGGGCGAAATAGGTAGGTCTACCGATGCGGCCGCACGGCCGCAACGCGCATGCTGCGTCGAAAGGGAGGTGGTGCGAAATGTTCGCACGAGTCAGCATCTTCAACGCAGCGCCGGAAGGACTCGAAAAGAGCCTTCGAATCGCGCAAGAGAGCGTGTTGCCGCCGCTGCGCGGCGTGGAGGGCTCAACCGGCGTCATCATGCTGGGCGACCGGCAGACCGGCCGGTCGATCGGCATCACCCTGTGGCAGAGCGAGGAGGCCATGCGCGCAAGCGAGGAAACCGCCACGCGACTGCGAACCGAATCGGCCGAGGCCGCCGACGAAGAGATCGTCGCCGTCGAACGCTACGAGGTGATGATCGAAGAGCGGTGGGGGTCGTGATGGCCGAGCTGTCGTTTCGCATCGACACGGCCACATCCGCCGAAGCGATCCTCGCCGCGCTCACCGATTTCACCGACCGGAGGCCGGCGCTGTGGCCCGACCTGGATCCGGCCGTCTACCGCGTCGAGCAGCTCGGTCCGACGTCGGCGCTCGTTCGTGAGGGCCAGCGATCGCCGCGGCTGTGGGCGCTCGAGGAATACGACTGGGCGCTGCCGGGAACGGTTCGCTGGACCGCGCGCGAGAGCAACTTCTGCGCACCCGGAAGCTTCATGAGCGCGCGGATCGAGCCGACTCCGGCCGGAAGCCGCGTCCATGTGACCTGGAGCCGCACCGGCGTCGGGCTCAAAGGAAAGATGATCGTCGGGTTGATGCGGGCCACGCGCGGCAGGCCGCTCGCGGGCAGCTTGTCCAAGGCGATCGACGCGATCAGCAAGGCGAACTGAAGGAATGTTCGGCGGCCGCCCCGGCATGGGCGGCCGTCTTTCATTCCCCATGCCGTCGCGAGCAGGAGAGCGGATCGACGCGTCGAAGTAGCGGGCAAGGAGGAATCATGCGAACAATCGCCCGTCTTCTGGCTGCCGTGCTGCTCGTCGCCGCGCTCCCGTTGGCCGCCCCCGCCGCCCCGTCGCCGGCCGTCCACGTCGGTGACCTGGGACTTGACGACGACGTCTTCTGGGACGGAGGCCATGTCGGCGCCGATCCCACCTACAGTCTTCCATTCACCGGGGTGCCGTTTCCCGACCGCTGCGCCGCGGTCGATCCATGCTTCGTCTTCACGCTGGGAGTGACGGGCTCCTCCCCCACCGCACGGTTGCGCGTCGGGCTCGACACCCCTGCTCGCGACGACTCCTTCGACCTCAGCGTGGTCTCTCCCTCGGGCGCGGTCGCGTCGCGCCAGAACTCGAACTCGTACAGCATGGAGATCCTGCTGCCCGCGCCGCAGACCGGCACATGGACGATCCGCGTCGTTCCCGTCAGCGCCGAGCACGCCTCGTTCAGGATGCGCGCGAAGCTCGAGGCCGAGCCGTGGCGTCCGGCGACGCAGGGCGAGCTGCTGCCGAACCTGCGCGTGACGCGTCTGTGGGAGTTCGGATTCGCCGCGCCGGCGAATCCCGGCAACGGCCTGTTCCCGCCCGACGACGTCAACCCGCCGCTGTCGGTGCTCGGAATGGAGCCGGTCTCGTGTTCGCTGGACGAGCAACTCGGGCTCGACAATCCGGAGCAGCCGTCGCAGCGGTGCCTACGATACTCATTCGGGCTGGCGAACGCGGGTGAAGGCAACTTCGACGTGCGCTACACCAACGACCGCAGCGGCAACCAGACCGAGATGTTCCAGTGCGTCCAGCAGTCGGACGGCAGTCCACCGCGACGCCGGAGCGCCGGCACGGGCGCGTTCCACCAGACGCACGGCCACTTCCACTACAAGAACATCATCTTCCATGACGTGTGGCGCGTGCTCGACCGCTCGGCCTGGACGCGCGAGGCGGTCGGCACCGGCAAGAAGATCGGCTACAGCCCCGCGGATCAGGGCATCGCCGACTGGTTCGACTTCGTGCAGATGGCGCCGGGAACGGGCGGCTCGGCGGGCAATTGCGCGCCTGAGACGAACAGCCGCTTGGGCATGTCCGTCGGATGGGGCGACGCCTACCGCTACCAGCGTCCGGGCAACTTCGTCGATTTCGGCGCCGCGGGCGATGGGCTGTACGTGGTCCGGACGATCGCCGACCCGCAAGGCGTCGTCGAAGAGTCCGACGAGGGCGACAACACCGCCTACGCCCTGCTCCGCATCGTTGGAACCGAGATCAACGTCCTCGAGACGGGACTCGGCGACGGCCCATGGGATCCGGCGAAGGTCTTGTACGAATGAGGAGAGCGCCCATCGCTCTCGCCCTCGCGTCCGCGCTTTTGACCGCGGTCGTGCCGCTGCCGTCGCAGGCGGCAACCGAGATCGTCGCCGTGCCCGGCTCGTTCATCGCGACGTACGCGACGCCGGTGGTCGTGTGGACGGCCGGGGCGCCGGCGCCGAAGCTCATCAACCTCGACATCCAAGGCCACGATGTCGTCGCCGACGACGTGCGCGCGCCGGGCAGCGCGCCGTGGTGTCCGGCCGGCGGACCGACCTGCCCGATGTTCTTCACGCCGTTGATCGGCGTGGGGGGAATGACCGATGTCGTCGGGCTCGAACACACGCCGCCCGGCGTCTATGCGTTCCGGTGCTCACCCCACTCCTGGATGACCGGCACGCTCATCGTGGTCTAGCCCCACCGAACACCGATTCGTCACGACGCCGGCGCGTTCACGAACGCCACGTAGGGACGGCACGGCTGGTTGCGAAGGCTCGGACACGGCGGCAGCGGCGCTCCGGCCTTCATGCCGGGAACGACCGGCAACACCAAGATCGACGGCTGCGCCGGCGACGACGAGATGTCCACGAGCCCTCCGGGCACGGGATCGCCGAAGGACCACACCGGCTGCTGGCCGTTCGGCCCCGCGATGGTCACTCGAATCCGTGAGCCGGCGCGGTAGACGTGGCCTTGGTGGTACAGCGGGATCGCGACCTTGACGAAGGTGTCGCTCGGCATCGGCTCGGCGTCGGCGGCGAGGAATGTGGGCACCGGCTCGAGCAGCGTGCTCGGACGCTTGAACATGTTGTTCGAATCGGTCGAGAGCTTGCGGATGCTACCGCGCATGTAGCCGTTCTGAACGAACGTCTCGTTGTTGTCCGGGCGCACCTCGGTGATGGTCACCTGCAGATCGACGTCCGGTGCGGCGGATCGGACCCACACATACACCGCGCCTCCGCCGAGCACGGTCGTGTCGGTGCCCAAAGGCGCGGTCACGTACGACACCGCCTTTCCAACTGGGTTCTGCCGCCAGTCCCAGACCCACTGCGACGCGTTGCCCCATAGACCGCCGCCGCCGGTGCCGCCCGCGTAGTTGGTGAGAGGCAACGCGTTGGGATCGGAGGTGTACCGGTCGACGGTGGTCGCGGACGGCAGACCGTCACCGAGCGAGCCGCCCGCGCCGAAATACCAGGTCTTGGCCGCGCTTCCGGGCGCCGGATACGACGCGAACCCCCGCTCGAACGCCGGATACGGATTGCCTGCCACCCTATCGCCGGTGGGCGAGACGCCGGCGCCGTTGTCGAACAGCACCCGGATCATCGGCTGGCGCTCGAACTCGGCCAGCGCAAGCTCGTAGGTCGGCATCAGCTGAACCGAATCGACGGGGAGCGTGACAATCTGATCGTCGGGCAAGCCCATCGCCTCTTGATACACCACCGGCGCAGCGCCACGCACCAGCGCCTGCTTCGCGATCGGCGCTTCCTTCGCGACGTAGAGCATCATGAAGTCGAACCAGCGGTTGTAGGTATCGGGCGCGAGCGAATCGATGTGCGGACCGTTGGTGAAGGTGAACCATTTCTTGTCCGTGCCGGTGAAGTGCTGCACCAGCTCGGGGCAGTGTCCGCCGGTCTGCTCGTCCTGCCACTGGCAGACCAGGAACGTCGGAACGTTGATCTTGTGCACGAACGTCACCGGGTCGAGTGGGTCGGCGACCTCGGGAACGTAGTGCGTGTTCGCGTCGATCGCGGCGAGAAGGTCCGCGGCCTCGCCGTGCAATACCTGGTTGGCCGCGCACGTCGTATCGCCGCCCTCAATCCGGCTCCACGCCCACGGCTGGCCGGTGGTCGCGCTTGCGGGCTTGGCGTCGCGCTGACGGTCGAGCGCCCACTCGACCGCGAAGCCGGTGTTGCGGTTGCCGCCCGGATACAGCGTCGTGGCGGTCGCGTCGATCACCGAAATCGGCGTGATCGCCGCCAGGCTCGGCGGCTGATGCTGCGCGGTAAACAGCTGGCTGATGCCGCCGTATGAGATGCCCAGCATGCCCACCTTGTTGTGCTTCACCCACGGCTGCCGGGCGACGATCTCGATGATGTCGTAGCCGTCCAGGTTTTGCAGCGGCTCGAAGAAGTCGAACGCGCCGCCCGAACAGCCGGTGCCGCGCATGTTGACGTTCACGACGGCGAAGCCCATCAAATTGGCGAGGATGGCGATGCCGCTCTGCGGACCGTCGGGCTTGGCGTTGGCGTAGCCCGAGTATTCGATCAGCGTCGGATACGGCGGCAGGAAGGGCGTGCCGGTGGTGGGAAGCTGCGTGCCGTGCGGCAGTCCGGGCTGACTCGCGGGGCTGGTCGGCGGATGAACCGTGTAGGCCAGCTTCGTGCCGTCGCGGGTGGTCAGGTAGCCGTAGCCGCTGGAGGGGACCGACTGGTGGTAGATGCTCGGATCCCACGGGGCCGCCGACTGGTCGTGGACGGTCACCGGATCCGAGTCGCCGCCGGCGAGCCGAACGCGATACCCGTCGCCCGGCGCCACCTTGCGGAACAGGACGCCACCCTCCGCGGTGACGGTTCGCGTCTCGACCGTCGAACCGTCGGGCGCGATCAGCGATGCTGCCGCGCCGCCCGGCAGCCCGGTCGCGTACACCTGTTCGACGCTGCCGGTCGCGTTGACGGAGGCCGTCGACGCACGCACGCCGCCGCCCGCCAGCGAAGCAATGACCAGCAGCATGATCGCCGCCGACCGTATCGCGGAGCTTTTCCGTGTGAGGAGTCCGTTGAACATTCGCCTCCGCCTTCCCTGCCCTGGGGTCGACTCATCGACCGAACCTGCCGGTATGTGGCCTGCCGGTATGTTCGACGGGCTACCCCTATTTCCCTTTTCAGCCGGCCGGCCAAGACGAGCCGACCGGTCGAGCCGGCCGAGCCGGTATCGTGTTCGCCGAGATGCTCGAGCCGCGTGCCGTCATCCTCGTCGAGGGCGAGAGCGATGCGCTCGCGCTCCGCGCGCTGGCCGTTCGCCGCGGACGCAACCTCGATGCTGAACGTGTCGGGGTGGTGGCGATGGGAGGCGTCACGAACCTCGCGACGTATCTCAGCCGCTGCGATGGCGTCCCCGTCGCGGGTCTCTACGATGCCGCGGAGGAGCATTACGTCGCACGTGCGCTTCAGGGCGCCGGGCGCGGAACGGGCCTCTCGCGCAAGGACATCGAGCGATTGGGCTTCTTCGGATGCGACCGCGATCTTGAGGACGAGCTGATCCGCGCGTTGGGCGCGGAGGCCGTTGAAGCGGTGATCCACTCGCTTGGAGGCCTCGGCGCCTTCCGCACGTTCCAGAAGCAACCGCAGTGGCGTGGCCGAGCGATCCAGGAGCAATTCCGCCGTTTCATCGGCGCCAACAGCGGATGGAAGGCGGCCGCCGCGCGCGCGCTCGTCGATGCGCTGGACTTGGAGCGTGTCCCCGCCTCCACTCGACCACGTGCTCTCCCGCGTATGACCCTCAGCGCACCCGAGTGACGGCGTACGCCCGGCACGCCCAGGCGGGCTTGCCGAAAGGCCACATGCGTGAGATAGATTGCAGGGGAAGAGGAGCGCGTCCCGGCCTCATTCTTCATGGCACCGAGGGATGGGCCCCGGAAAGGAAAGGGGGCACACCGCATGTCGGCCTTTTCACACGCGCGACAGTTCAACGTGCTCGTTGGAGTTGCGACAGTTCTCGTCGCGGGGCTCGGAACTCCGGCGGAAGCGAGCGGACCGAGCTCGGCCGCAACGAACACCGCTCGTGCCGCGAGCGGCAAGCACGACATCCCGGTCAGCGCCACCGGCAGCTACGTCGTCGTGATGGACGGCGACCCAGTGGTCGCCACCGAGGGTCAGGACAACGTCGACAGCCCCCGCGGCCGCGCTCGCAGCCGCGAGTTGCGCGCCCAGCACCGGCAGGCGGCTGACTCGGCCGGCGTGCGGATCATCAACGAGTACACAACGTCACTCAACGGGTTCTCTGCCGTCATGAGCCACGATCAGGCGGAGAAGCTGGCCGCACGCGATGACGTAACACTGGTGCTGGCCGACGAGATGCACTTTCCCACCACCGACTCGAGCGGCGACTTCCTCGGCCTGACCGCGGCCGGGGGCGCCTACGACCTCGGCGTCGAGGGCGACGGGGTCGTGGTCGGCGTCATCGACACCGGCATCTGGCCCGAGCACCCGAGCTTCGCCGACGACGGCACGTACCCCGTTCCCCCGATCACGCTCGATGACTCGGAGCGACCGACGTGCGAGTTCGGCAACACCGAGCACAACCTGGCCGACGTGCCGTTCGAATGTAACAACAAGCTCGTCGGAGCCCGGCAGATGCTCGACACCTACCGCGCCGTGATCGGCGCCGAGGACTTCGAGTTCGACTCAGCCCGCGACGACAGCGGGCACGGCACCCACACGGCGTCGACGGCGGCCGGCAACGCCGACGTTGCCGCCACCATCGGTCCGCACAACCTCGGCACGGTGACCGGCATCGCGCCGCGCGCCCATATCGTCATGTACAAGGGCCTGGGGGACCTCGGCGGCTTCACGTCGGACCTGGTCAGCGCCATCGACCAGGCCGTTGGCGACGGCGTGGACGTCATCAACTACTCGATCGGCGGCGGGGCCAGCCTCACCGGCGCGGACGACATCGCCTTCCTCTTCGCCGCCGACGCCGGCGTCTTCGTGGCAGCATCGGCCGGAAACAGCGGCTCCGGCGCCGGCACCATCGGTGGTCCTGCCTCGGTGCCTTGGCTGACGTCGGTCGGAGCCAGCACCCAGACGCGGTTCTTCCAGGGCACCGTCCAGCTGGGCAACGATCTGACCTTCACCGGCGCCTCCCTCACCGCCGGGGTCGGCTCGTCCCCCCTGGTGGACGCGGCGACGGCCCACAAGAAGCGGAACAAGGGTGACGACCTCTGCCGTCCCGGCAGCCTCATCCCGGGGCAGGTCCGCGGGGCAATCGTCCTGTGCCGTCGGGGCGAGATCGCCCGCGTCGACAAGAGCCTCGCCGTGCTCCAAGCCGGCGGCGTCGGCATGATCCTGTACGAAAACAACAACGCCGGTGACCGGTTCACCGACAACCATCACGTTCCGTCGGTGCACGTCGACAACACCGAGGGTCTCGCGATCAAGAGCTACATCGCGTCGCTGCCGCCGCGCGCGGCAACCGCCACGATCATCGATACCGGCACGCGGGGGACCTTCGGTCCGGCACCGTCCATGACGTCGTTCTCGTCACGCGGCCCCGACCCGGTCGCCGAGGACATCATCAAGCCGGACGTGACCGCACCCGGAATGCAGATCCTCGCCGGCGCCAGCCCGTACGCCGACCCGGGAGGCAACCTCTTCCAATCGATCGCGGGGACGTCCATGTCCAGCCCGCACGTCGCCGGGCTGTTCGCGCTGCTCAAGGAAGCGCACCCGGATTGGTCCGCAGCAGCGGCCAAGTCGGCGCTCATGACCACAGCGTCTCCCGACGTCCGTGACAACGACCGCGTCAGTCTCGCCGACCCCTTCGACATGGGTGCCGGGCACGTCGACCCCGGTTCGCCGGCGGCCGCCGGCTCGTCGTTCAACCCCGGCCTCGTGTACGACGCAGGGTTCCTCGAGTATCTCGGGTTCCTATGCGACAAGGGTCGAGAAACGTTCGCGAACCCCGAAGCCACCTGCGGCTCCTTGCAGAGCATCGGAGTCCCGACCATCGCCACGGACCTCAACGTGCCGTCGATCGGGGTGTCGTCGGTGCCGGGGGCCAAGACGATCCAGCGGACTGTCACGAGCGTGGCCGACACTACACAGACCTACACGGTGTCGGTCGATGCCCCGGACGGGTTCAACGTGATCGTGTCGCCGGCCTCGTTGGAGCTCGACCCGGGCGAGTCGCTGACCTACACGGTGACGTTCGAGAACGTGTCCGCACCGATCGGCCAGTGGCGTCACGGATCGCTGACCTGGACGGGCGGGGGCTACGCCGTGCGGTCGCCGATCTCCGTCAAGGGCACGCTGTTCGAGGCGCCCGCCCTGGTCACCGGTGAGGGCGAGTCCGGCACCGTCAGCTTCGACGTCTCGTTCGGGTACTCGGGCGACTACACGGCCGCCGGCCACGGGCTCGAGCCCGCGACGGTTTTCCAGGACGACGTCGCCCAGGATCCTGACCAGATCTTCGAACCCAGCGACGTCGGCAACGGTGCCG
>DASWHR010000031.1:0-4220 GCA_036398095.1 Actinomycetota bacterium | reverse complement strand
TCGGCGCCTCCGACGCGCCCGAGATGCGCGCCCTCACGCAGACCCTGCTTTCGTAGCGCGCCGCGCGATCCCGATCGCGGCGCTGCCGAGCGCGGCACCGATCAGCCACCATGCCCACGAGCCGTCGCGTGCGTCGCCGGTTAGGTCCACGGGCTGGATTCCGCCGACACCAAGCGCGGCGATGTCGTAGGTGATGGTCGGCGACGGCGCTTGCAGCTCGATCGCGGTGAACCACATCGTCTCGGGAATCCACTCGGTTCCGGTGTCGCTGCGAAGGTCGGCGATCAGCTCGTTGCTCGCCCACTCGTCGCGGACGACGGTCAGGCCCTTGATCGAGTCGAGCCGCGGCGAGATCATCGGCCGCTCGGGCGTGAGCATGAACAGGTGCGCGTTGACGATCTCGGCTTCGTGCTTGCCGAGCGAGAGGATCCGCAGCGGGATCCACGGGCCGGGCAGCGGGATCTCGAAGTCGATGACGACGCCTTGGCCTTGCACGAACTTCTTCTGCGCTTCGTTCTTGTCGAACTTGGCGAGCGCGAAGATGTTGGCCTTGTAGGTCGCGAGCAGGTCGTCGGTGTCGGCCGTCATGTCGAAGCCGTGCTCGCGCGCCCAGGCGGCCACGTCGCGCCCGCCGCCGCGCACGACCTTGATGTCGAGCGAGTCGATCTTGACGGCCTTCAGGACTTCGACCGAACCGGCGGAGAGCGCCTGCACACTCGACGATTCGTCCCGAAACGCCGGCGGCGGGAACGCTTCGCGTTCGAGACGCTCGAGCGTCCAGTCGCCGCCCTTGCGGATCTCGGTCGGCGGGGCCGGCAGCGGGATGATGTAGCCGAACGAGTCGGCGGTGCCGGCGAACTCGAATCCGGTGATGTAGTGCTCGATGCCGTCCACCCAGGCGGCCAGCGATGTGGCCTTGGTGAGGACTTCGGCGTGCTTGCCGGCGACGAGCCCCCCGCAGGCGAACGCCGCGGCCGGCAGGGCCAGCAGCAGGGTGAAGGTGCACAGGACAAGGGTGAGCAGACGGCGCAGCATGGGGTCCTCCCGCGAGTCGGCGGTCCGTTGAGGGGTTAGACGCGGCGCGTCCCCTGCGGGTTCCCGGGAGCCGATTCTCATTGATTCTCATTCTTGTATACTCGGCGGCCGTGAGGGACGAGATGCATTCCGCCATCGCGACGCGCCTGCGCCGGATCGGTCAGCGATACACGTCCAAGCGCCGCAGTCTTGTGGACGCGCTCGACGCGGTCGGCAATCCGCCGACGATCCCGGAGATCCTCGCCGGCAACGCCGAGCTGGCCACGAGTTCGGTCTATCGCAACCTCGCCGTCCTCGAGCAGGCCGGTGTGGTGCACCGGATCGTGACCCACGACGAGTTCGCCCGCTACGAGCTGGCGGAAGACCTGACCGAGCGGCACCACCACCATCTGATCTGCACCGCCTGCGGCGGCGTGCAAGATTTCACACCGAGCCCGCAACTGGAGCAGTCCGCCGCGCGAGCGCTTTCCCGGATCGCCCGTCAGGCGGAATTCACCGTCTCGGGGCACCGGATCGACGTGGTCGGCCTTTGCAACCGGTGCGCGTAGCTCCGCTCGTTTCCCTCCGGCTTCGATTTTGAGTATGATTCTCACTTTCGAAGGAGGAGGAATGAAGTTTCGAAGGCTGGGATTCGTGCTGGCGGCGCTCGCGGCGGCGACGGCCGGATGCGCGTCGACGGCGACGACGGCCGGCGAGGGGATCACCGTCGCGGCATCCTTCTATCCGGTCGCCGAGGTTGCCCGGCACGTCGGCGGCGACCGCATCGACGTGACCGACCTGACTCCGGCCGGCGCCGAACCGCACGACGTCGAACTGACGGCCCGCGACCTTGCGTTGATCGAGCAGGCGGATCTGGTGGTGTACCTGGGCGGCGGATTCCAGCTGGCGGTCGAGCGCGCCGTTGCGCAGCGCCGCGGCCCCGTGTTGGATGTGCTTCGCGGCCTGGATCTGCGACCCGACGATCCGCACGTGTGGCTCGACCCGCTGAACATGAAGCAGATCGCGGCGGCCATCGCGGCGGCACTCACCCGGGCGGACGCGGCCGGCGGGGCCGCATACGCGGCGAACTCATCCGCGTATTCCGCAACGCTCGACTCGCTGCACGCCGACTTCGCGAAAGGGCTGGCGACGTGCGAGCGACGCTTGCTCGTCACCGCACATGCCGCCTTCGGGTACCTCGCCGGGCGCTACGATCTGCAGTTCGAGGCCATCGCGGGCATCGCGCCGGACGCCGAACCGACCGCCGGCCGCCTCGACGAGCTTCGCAGCTTGGTTCGAGACCGGGGGGTGACGACGATTTTCACCGAAACGCTTGTCTCGCCGCGCGTCGCCCAGACGCTCGCGCGGGAAGCGGGCGTGGACGCCGCGGTGCTCGATCCGATCGAAGGCCTCGCCGCCGACGACGCGCGGGCCGGCGCGACCTACGAAACCGTCATGCGCGACAACCTCGCGGGGCTGCGAAAGGCGCTCGGATGCCGTTAGACGGCGAGCCGATCCTGGTCGCGAACGACATCGTGTTCGCCTACAACGGCACGCCGGTGCTGGACGGCGTTTCGATGCAGGTGCGTCGCGGCGAGTTCGTCGCGCTCGTCGGGCCGAACGGCTCCGGCAAGTCCACGCTGCTTCGCATTCTGCTCGGCATCCTGCAACCGCGATCGGGGAGCGCGACCTTGTTCGGTGCGGACCCGCGCCGCACCACGCAGCGGTGGCGAATCGGCTACGTGCCGCAACGGCCGTTCGTCGCTCAAGACCTGCCGGCCACAGTGGACGAGCTGGTGTCTGCCGGACGGCTGGCGCGGCGAGGATGGTGGCGCCGTCCGGGTGCGGCCGATCGCGCGGCCGTCGAGCACGCGTTGGGCGACGTCGCCCTGTCGCATCTTCGCTATCGCCGCGTCCGCGAGCTGTCCGGCGGCGAGCAGCAACGCGCGCTCATCGCGAAGGCGCTCGCGGCCGACCCGGAGCTGCTCATCCTCGACGAGCCCACAGCCGGCGTCGACGCCGAATCGCAGCGGCAATTCCGTGACGTTCTTCGCACCGCCGTTCACGAACATAACGCGGCCGTGCTGCTTGTCTCGCACGAGCTGGGCGCCGTCGCCGACGATCTGGACCGAATCATCGTGCTCAAGCGACGCGTGCTCTTCGACGGACCGCCCCACACGCTCGCCGAGCGCGGCGTGAGCCTGGGCGTGCACAGCGACGATCTGCCGCTGTGGCTGGAAGGGTTGCGATAGCCATGCCCTGGCCCTTCGACGTCGGTTTTATGCAGCGAGCGCTGATCGCCGGACTGATCGTCGGCGCGGCTGCGCCGCTGATCGGCGCGTTCCTGGTGCAGAAGCGGCTCTCGCTCATGGGCGACGGCATCGGCCATCTGGCGTTCGCAGGCGTTGCGGCCGGGTTGCTGCTGGACGTGTGGCCGGTCTGGTCGGCGCTGGCCGTCGCCGTCGCCGGCGCGGCGGGAATCGAGACGCTCCGGCGCCGCGGAATCGCATCCGGTGACATGGTGCTCGCGGTGTTCTTCTACGGCGGGATCGCCGCCGGCGTGGTGCTCATTTCGATCGCCGGATCGCTCAACGCGAGCATCCTGTCGTATCTGTTCGGCCAGATCCTGACCGTGACCGCCGGTGACCTGTGGGTGATCGCGGCCTTGGGCGCGGCGATCGTGGCGACGATCGCCGTCGCCGGCCGGGCGTTGTTCGCCGTCGTCGTCGACGAGGAAGCGGCGCGCGTCGCCGGCTTGCCGGTGGACCGGCTGAACATGCTCTTGGCCGTGCTGGCGGCGGTGACCGTCGTGGTTGCGATGCGCGTCGTGGGCGTGCTGCTGGTCGCCGCGCTCATGGTGCTTCCGGTGGGTGCGAGCCAGGCGATCGCGCGATCGTTCCGCGGCACGCTCGTTGGCGCGTCGATCGTCGGGATGGCGGCGGTCGCGCTCGGGCTCGGCATCGCGCGCGACCTTCCCGTCGCGCCCGGCGGGACGATCGTGCTCGTCGCGGCGACGCTTTTCGTGGCGGCGCAACTGGCGACGCGCCTGCGCGGCGCCGCGGGTGCGCTGCCTCGAGGCGCGGCCGACACGCACCACGACGCACCGCACCACTGATTCGGCGCCAGGCTAGTCAAACCCCTGCCAGGAATGCGGCAACCGCGGCTTGTCGTGCTGATGTACTAACATTCTCGCGGCGCTCAAGGTT
>DASWHR010000030.1:0-14625 GCA_036398095.1 Actinomycetota bacterium | reverse complement strand
CGGGCTGCGCATCGGGCGGTTGCTCACCGACGAATGCATCCGCCGGGCGAACGCGCTCGGCGCGCACACGATCGGCCTTCACACCTCGAAGCTGATGTGGGTCGCGCGCGACATGTACGAGCGAATGGGCTTCGTCCGCGCACCCGACTACGACTTCACGCCCGATCCCGAAAACCTTCCCGACCTGATCGCAATCGCCTACCGCCTCGATCTTCGCTAGCCGATCGGCAGGTCTTCGGGGGGGAGTTGCAGGCCGGGAACTCCGTTGGGCTCGTCGGTTGGGGCGGGGGTGAAGAAGGTGCGATCCACGATCGTGACCTGTTCGGGATCGAATTGGCCGAAGCGCGGATTGACTTCGACGCGCGCGATGCGGATCCGCTCTGTGATGAACTCGGTGAACGCTTGCTGCGCGCCTTGCGATTGCAGCGCGGCGCGGATCTCTGGCGTAGCTTGCACGAGCGTCTTCGTTCCCTTCGCGGTCACCTGAATCAGATGGTAGCCGGCTTGCGAGCGGAGGGGCTCGCTGATCTCGCCGCGATCCAACTCGAAGGCCGCCTGCTCCAAGCCGCCGGCTTGTTCCGCGCCGGGCCGCAGCACGCCCAGGTCGCCTCCCAACGCCTTCGTTCGCGGATCGTCCGAGATCTGCCGCGCGAGCGCGGCGAAATCGGCGCCGGCGCGCAACTGCACCAACGCATCCTGCGCTTTGGCCAGCGCGTCGGCTTCGTTGGCCGGATCGGGAACGGCGAAGAAGATCTGCCGCGCGCGCACCTCGCGGAACGCCGAGCCGTCGCCGTACGCCTCGCGGATCTGCACGTCGGCGATGGTCACCGAATCTTCGAGCTGCTTCTGGATCGCTTCCACGACCAGACGCAGCCGGATGCGGTCGCGCACGGTCGCGATGTCCACCCCTTGCGCTGCCAGCGCCTGTGCGAATTCCTCGTCGCTTCCGAACTGGCCGCGGATCGCCTGATAGCGCTCTTCGACGACGGCGGACTCGATGGCGATCTTCCGCTTCTTCGCTTCGGACTCGATGATGCGATCCTGAATGATTTGGCCAAGCACGCGGCGCTGCGTCTCTAGTCGCTGCGCTTGCGCGATGTCGTCCTGTCCGGCGAGCGCCTCGGCGACGGCGGCGTCGAGCGTATCCATCGAGATCGGCTCGCCGTCCACGACGGCCGCCGACGCTCGCAAGTAGCGGCCGCAGCCGCCGGCGACCAGCGCCAGCGCGAGCAGCGGAAGCACGATTCGAATGCGTCTCACGGCGCGAGGATATCGGACACGGCGCGGCGCAGCCACGCAGCCGGATCCTCCGCGGCCGGCATCGGCAGGATCAGCGTGTAGGTGTTGGTCTTGTAAATCGAACCGGGAAACAGCCGTCGGACGCGCACTTGCTCGGATTCGGAGAGCACGAACGGCTCGAAGCGGGCCTTGCCGCCGCCCGCCGACACGACCCGCACGCCCCGCATCCCGAGGTCCAGCTTGATCGCCGCGACGGCCAGCAATGTCTCGGCCTGCGGCGGAAGCTCGCCGTAGCGGTCGAGCAGCTCGGCCCGCACATCGGCGAGCGCTTCGTGGCCGGGCGATTCGGCGACGCGGCGATACGCCTCCAGGCGAAGCCCTTCGCGAGGAATCCATGCCTCGGGCAGGTGCGCGTCCACGGCGATGTCCATCTTCACGTCGGCCTTGGGCTCGGGATGCTTGCCGCGCGCCTCGTCCACCGCCTCGGCGAGCATCCGCACGTACAAGTCGAAGCCGACGCTGGCGATGTGGCCGTGCTGCGCGCCGCCGAGCAGGTTGCCGGCGCCGCGGATCTCGAGGTCGCGAAGCGCGATCTGCAGTCCGCTGCCCAGCTCGGTGTGCTGGCTGAGCGCGCTGAGCCGCGCATGCGACGCTTCGGTCAGCGACCGCTCCGGGGGGAAGAAGAAGTACGCATAGGCACGTTCGCGCGCCCGGCCGACGCGGCCGCGAAGCTGATACATCTGCGACAAGCCCAGCTGATCCGAACGGTCCACGATGATCGTGTTCGCCGTCGGGATGTCCAAGCCCGATTCGATGATCGTGGTCGACACCAGCACGTCGTATTCGCGATCCCAGAAGTCGAGCATGACCTTTTCGAGCTGGCGTTCGCTCATCTGCCCGTGCGCGACGCCGATGCGCGCTTCGGGAACGAGCCGGCGGATCGTCTGCGTCGAGCGTTCGATGTCGTGCACCCGGTTGTGCACGTAGAAGACCTGTCCTTCGCGGAGCATTTCGCGGCGGATCGCGGCGGCGGCGGTCGGCTCGTCGAACGCGCCGACGAACGTGAGCACCGGATGCCGGTCTTCGGGCGGCGTGTCGATCACCGACAGGTCGCGGATGCCCGACATCGACATCTCCAACGTCCGCGGAATGGGCGTCGCCGTCATCGTCAGCACATCGATGTTCGTCTTGAGCTTCTTGATCGCCTCTTTGTGCGCGACGCCGAACCGCTGCTCTTCGTCCACGACCAAAAGGCCGAGATCCGCGAAGATCACGTCCTTGCCGAGCAGCCGGTGCGTGCCGATCACCACGTCCACCTTGCCGGCGGCGATCTCATCGGTCAGCTTCTTCTGTTCCTTCGCCGTCACGAAGCGAGACAGGACCGCGACGCGAACGGGAAACGGCGCGAACCGCTCGCCGAAGGTCGCGTAGTGCTGCTGCGCCAGCAGCGTCGTCGGGACGAGCACCGCGACCTGCTTGCCGTCGGCGACGGCTTTGAATGCGGCCCGGATCGCGATCTCGGTCTTGCCGAAGCCGACGTCGCCGCACACGAGCCGGTCCATCGGCGCTGCCCGTTCCATGTCGGCCTTGACGTCTTCGATCGCCGCGAGCTGGTCGCGGGTCTCGATGTAGGGAAAGGCGTCTTCCAGTTCGCGCTGCCACGGCGTGTCGCCGCCGAACGCGTGCCCCTGCGCCGAGGCGCGCGTGCTGTAGAGCTTGATGAGCTCGTCGGCCATGTCGCGCACGGCCCTTTTCACCCTGGACTTCTGCTTGTCCCAATCCTTGCCGCCGAGACGGTGCAGCTTCGGCGGCTCCCCGCCGACGTACTTGGTGACCAGATCCAGCGCGTCGGCCGGCACGTAGAGCGTGTCGCCCTCCGCGTACTCGAGCACCAGATAGTCGTTCTTGCCGGTGCCGACTTCGCGCGTGACCATCCCGCTGTAGCGGCCGATGCCGTGGATCGAGTGCACGACCAGATCGCCGGATTCCAGTTCGAGCGTGATGATGCTGCGGCGCGCGGCTTTCGGCTCGCGATGCGGACGGCGCTTGCCGAACAGGTCGTGCTCGCCGACGACCGCCAGACCGATCGATTCGGCCACGAAGCCTTCGTCGATCGGCGCGACGGCGACGGCGCCGCGCGCGGCGGGCAGCTTGCCGCCGTCGTAGCGAGGAAGGAACAGCTCGTGGCCGGCGAGCAGCTCGCGGATGCGATCGGCCGATCCGTGCGCTTCGGCCGCCACGATCAGTCGCGCGCCGCCTTGCAGCAGCCGCCGCGCTTCGGCCGCCACGCCCCCGACGTCGCGCTGCTCCCACGGCGCGGCGTCCAGCGCCGGCCAGTCGCCGCGGAACGGCGTGAGCGCGGCACGCGGTTCGGGTCCGATCGCGGCGTCCAGCTCGGCGTAGGTGTTGTCGGCCGGCGGACGCGCGCCGTCGGCCGCCGCCGCCCACATCGCTTCGCGCATCGCCTCGACTTCTCGGAGCATCTCGGCTGCGCGGTCGGCGGTGCGCTTCGGCTCGATCACGACCGTGAGCGTGTGCTCGGGCAGGATCTCGCGCAGGACCGGCAGCGTGTCCCATAGCACTTCGATGAGCGCTTCCATGCCTTCGAAGGTGATGCCCTCGGCAAGGCGCATCAGCTCGGGACGAAGATGCGGCGCGCGCTCGACCGCGGCGATGGCGCGGCCGCGAACCTCGTCGGTCGGGATCAGTTCGCGGCAGGGGAACGCCGCGACTCGCTCGACGTCCCGGATCGAACGTTGCGACGAGACCGCGAACTCGCGCATCGAGGTGATCTCGTCGCCGAAGAAGTCCAGCCGCACCGGATGGTCGGCCGTCGCCGGGAACACGTCGACCAAGCCGCCGCGCACCGCGAACTCGCCGCGGCGCGAGACCATGTCGACGCGCTCGTACTGCGCGGCCGACAACCGCGCGGCCAGATCGCTCGCGTCGAGCCATTCACCCGTGCGGACCACGATCGGGCTGAGCGTGTCCACGCCGGGCGTCATTCGCTGGATCGCCGCGCGGACCGGCGCGACGATCACCTTCGGCGCGATGCCGTCTTCGGGCGGGACGCGCAGGCGCCACAGCGCCTCCAGCCGGATGCCGATCGTCTCGGCGCGCGGCGACAGGCGCTCGTGGGGAAGCGTCTCCCATGCGGGAAACAGGACGGCGCCGCCGGCGCGCCACGCGTTGATTTCGGCCGCGATCCGCTCGGCGTCGCGCGAGCTCGGCGCGATCAGCAGCATCGGCGGCCGCGATGCGTCGAGCGACCAGACGGCCGGCAGCAGGCTGCGCGCCTGATCCGCGACGGTCACCGCCTGCCGGAGCGCAAGCGCATCCACGGCCTCGGCCAAGACCGGCGAGACCGCGACATCGGAGAGGATGCGAGAAAGATCCATAGACACGCGAAGTGAGCCCCGAATCGCGCGACCCGGGGCTTACACGCAGTGTACTAGGAGGGTGCTGAAATACTGGGTGTTCTGTATGCAAGCACACCCGACTGCAACTTTCCGACCAGCGATGATCTGCGTCCGGCCGAGCACGGGTCAGCCTATTTCAGCGCCCTCCTAGACGACTTCGAGCAAACAGGTGGTTCGTTCGGTGATTTGCCCGGGCTTCGAGCGCATCACGTGGGCGAAGCCGTCGAGCAGTTCCACGGGACGCCACACGCGAGAGATCACATTGGTGCTGGGCGTCGGCGGCGGGGACTCGTAGGTCCCTTCGCCGTCGCATCCGAGCTTGATGCGAAGATTCGGCTCGCTGCCGGATCGCGTGCGATTGGTGTCGATGACGCAGCGCGTCTCCTGCGCGTCGGCTTGCTTGGCGCCCTGATCGCGGTCGAAGCGGAACTCATAGGTGTGGCGCGCGCCGGCTCGAACGGGACCGCGCAACTGCTTGGCGCCGCCCGGCCCGGTCGTGCCGTCGCTGTAGGTCAGTGTGGTCATGCAGCTCACCGAAAGGTCGTAGGCGGCCGCCCCGGCCGGACGCGCGGCGGTCGTCGGCGCGGCGGTCGCGGTGGCCGTCGCGGCCGGCGAAGCGGTAACGGCCGGCGTGGCCGCGGCCGTCGGAGTTGGCGTCGGCGGCACGATCGTCGAGTCGATCGTGGGGATCACAAACGTCTGCGTCTCGATCGGTGCGGGAGGAGTTGGTTGCGTGAAGCGGGTTCCTTCGACGCGCACCTCGCCTTTGCGCTGCTCGTTGACGACGAGTCCGCCGATCAGCACGACACCGAGCACGATCACGACGACAGCCGCGATCTCAGCCTTGTCTTTCATAGGTGATATCCCCCCGGATATTGGTCCGCCTTCGCACAGTTTGTGGCACCCGAGCCGGAAAAACCACCGTTGGGAAGAATTGTTTTCTAATTCCGGGTGTTGATCCGGTTCTGGGCCCGCTCGGGGCCCTCCCGCAGGATCGAAAGGACGGCATCGCAGGCTTCGGCCACCACGACCGGCAATTCCTTCTCCTCGGCCTTGCCGAACGTATCCAGGACGTGGTCGGCGGCTTCCTTGCGGCCGCTCGGCCGGCCGACGCCGATCCGAAGCCGGACGAACTCGTTCGTGCCGAGCGAGGACACCAGCGACTTGATTCCGTTGTGGCCGGCGCTCCCGCCTGCGATCTTGACCTGAATCTGTCCGAACGGAAGATCGATCTCGTCGTGGACGGCCACGATCCGCTCGGGATCGGCCTTGTAGTACTTGGCGAGCGGCGCGACGGCTTGCCCGGACAGGTTCATGTAAGTGGTCGGCTTGACCAGGATCACGCGCGCATCGCCGTCGCGCGTCTCGGCGACCACCGCCGAGGCTTTGCCGCGCTTGAACTTCGCGGCGCCCAGTTCGACGGCGACGCGGTCGAGCACGCGAAAGCCGATGTTATGGCGCGTGCGATCGTATTCCGGTCCGGGATTGCCAAGGCCGGCGACCAGCCAGACCGGTCCCGCCATCGGATCGCCGGATCGCTCGCGCCGCCGGCCCCACAGGGGCACGGCGGGCTAGGACTCTTCGCCGCCCTCGGCGGCCGGCGGCACCTCCGCGGCTTCGGCGGCGGCCGGTTCGGCCACGCCCTCCGCGGCCGGCTCCATTCCGGGCTGCTCGAGTTCGGCTTCGAGTTTGAGCACTTGCGGCGTGGCGATCGTGACGATGTTCTCTTCCGGATCGGTCAGGATTTCGACGCCTTCCGGGGCCGTCAGTTGCCCAACCTTGACATGCTCGTGCAAGCCGACGTCGGTGATGTCCACGGTGATGGACCCGGGGACGTTGCCCGGCTTGCAGGACACGCGCACGGTCCAGATGTGGTGCTCGACGACGCCGCCTTCGCGGACGCCGCGCGAGTCGCCTTCCACGTGGATCGGAATCTCGACCTCGATGGCCGTGTCACGATCGATCTTGACGAAGTCCACATGCTTGATGTCGCCGCGAATCGGGTCGCGCTGCAATTCGCGGGCGAGCGTCAGATACGTGTCGCTGCCGACCTTGAGGTCGATCAGCACGTTCAGACCCGCGTCGGTGGCCAAGGCATGCGTGAGCGTGCGCCGGTCGACCGCGATCGCGGTCGCAGCGCTGCCGGCGCCGTAGACGACACCCGGAACCTTGCCGGCGGCCCGCAACTTGCGGGCGACACCCTTGCCGGCGTCGTGCCGGATCTCGGCTTCTAGCGTGAGCTCCACTTGTCCACCTCCGAAGAAGGAAAATCAGCGGCGAATTCTAGCAAGGAGCAGGGGGGCCCGCGAAAGGGTCACAATTGGACCCTTTCGCGGGCGCGATGAACCTACAGAAGCTTCACGCCGGCAAGGTCGACGCTGCGCAGGTACCAGCCCTCCTCGGTCAGGCTCGTGTAAGCGCCGAAGAGGAACCGAACCTGGATCGTGTCGGCTCCCAGGAACGCCCCCAGGTCCACCGTGACCGGATCGAACGTCGGCTTGTTGCCCGAGAACACCCGCGAGGCCGGCGCAAGGCCGTGCGAGGACAGGCACCCCTGCAACGGCGAGAACTGGGCGTTGCGCGTGTATTCCGGCAGATCGAGGTACTGCCACGTCTCGCCCTGGTCGGTCGAGATCAACACGACGCCCCCCGACCACGCCGTGCTCGTCGTGACGCTCGCGATCCGGTACCAGTGATCGAACGTCAGCGTCGCGTTCGCCGACAGCAACGCACCGGGAATCGCCGGCGAGGTGACGGTGCTGCACTCGGACGCGTTGTGGTCGCCGTCCAGGTTCGTCGCCAGCGTGGTCTCGCCCGACGGGCCCACGGTCGCGGTCCCCCACTCCCACGACGACAGCGTGCCGCCGCTCGTCCAGCCGGGCGCCATCGTGCGGGTCGTGTCGATCTCGGGAATCACGACGCCATCGGGAAGCGACGGCGCCAGCACGACCTCGGCAGCGATGTCGTCGACGTACCAGCCGAGCTGCGTCGTCGGGTTCAGCGGCGTCCACACCGACGCGAACAGGAAGCGGATCGAAATTTCCTTCCCGATCCACGGCGTCAGGTCGGCGCTGAGATCGACCATCGAGGTGTTCAGCGACTGATGCAGACCCGAGTAGACGCGCTGCGACCCGTCGCCACCGAGGCATGCGAGCAGTCCGGCCCGCGCGTCGAGGTTTGTGGTGGTGATCGTGGACGGATACCCCTGGTTCGGCGTCAGGACCTGATAGCCGTCATCCGAACCGACCAGGATCAGCCCCGCCCCATAGATCGAGTTCGAGCGGAACCAGTGCTTCCACTGAAGCTTCGCGATGGCGACGGGCGGCAAGCCGGCGGTCGCAGCGACCTCGTTGGCCGTTCCGAGCAGCTCGGATCCGACCTGGAACTTTGGGCTTTCCACCGTCGCGCATTCGTCGTGCCCGTAGTCGCCTTCGGTGTTGGTCGCCCACAGCGGCGATGTGTTCGCAGGGCCGGACGCGGCCACGCCGTGGTTCCATCCTTTGGCCGGGCCGGGATGCTTGCGCGTGCTGATCAGCGTGAATCCGCCGTCGGAGGACTCGAAGTCTTCCGTGGCGGTGCTGCCGTCGATCGTGACGGCGACATCGTCGATGTACCAGCCGGCGCGGTGATTCGCGCTGCTGGATCCGAACGAGATCGCAACTTGGATCGTCTGCCCCGCGTAGGACGACAGGTCGGCGCTCAGCGTTTCGTAGGCAGGCGGAGGCGGTGTCGTTCCTGTGGGTCCCCCGAGCCCCAGCGCGCCGCTCGCGACGTCGTCGAAGCATCGTCGCGCGTCGGTGGACATGGCCGCGTCGTAGCCTTGATTGGGCGCCAGCTCGACGAGCGTGTCTCCACCGTCGGGCGTGACGAAGAGGCGTCCGGCATCCTGCAGCGGGAACGAGCCCGACGTCAGCCGCTCGGAGTGAAGCCAGTGCTGCAACGAGATCGCGGCGGGAACGCCGTCGGGAATCGCGATCGGCGGCGAAAGGATCGCCGCGCATTCGCGCGAGCCGTAGTCGCCGTCGAGATTGGTTGCCCACACGTTCGACCCGCTCGCCGCAGCGCCCGGGCCGCTCGTGGGAGTGCCCCACTCCCAGCTTCCGATCGGATACAGGCGCACCGGCGGCGGCGGCACCGGGCTGGCAGTCCAGCCGCCGTCATCGTCGTCGAAGGAGGCTTCGTGCGCGAAGCCGAGCGAGATCTCGGCCAGCGGCGCACCGCTCGCAGGGACGACCACCGCGGCAAGCAATACAAGGAATACGATCAGCGAGCTGTTCGTGCGCCGTTTCATTGGCTCCCCCTCCGGTCGGAATGACCCCTCATTCCGGAAATACGACGCCGAAAGGGAAAATTCCTTTGAAAAGGTCGCCTAGTTTTCGCCGTGGAAGATTTCGCTGACGGACTCGTCGGCGAAGACGGCGCGGATCGTGTCGGCGATGACCGGCGCGATCGACAGAACAGTGATCTTGTCGATCTGCTTCTCGGCCGGTAGCGGGATCGTGTTGGTCACGACGAGTTCCTTCAGCGGCGAGTTCTTGATCCGGTCGGTCGCGGGATCCGACAAGATGCCGTGCGTGGCGACGGCAAGGACCTCTTCCGCGCCGAACTTCATCAGCGCTTCGGCGCCGCTGCAGATCGTCCCGGCCGTGTCGATCATGTCGTCGACCAGCACGCAGCGGCGGCCGGCGACGTCACCGACGACCTCGAGCGTCTCGGACACGTTGCGAACATCGGTGCGGCGCCGCTTGTGCAGGATCGCCAGCGAGGTGTTGAGCCGGGCGGCGAACTTTTCGGCGACGCGCACGCGGCCGGCGTCGGGGCTGACCACGACCAGATCGCCGTTGAAACGGCCGGCCAGATAGTCGGCCAGGATCGGCAGCGACGTCAGGTGATCTACGGGCCGGTCGAAGAATCCTTGGATCTGCGCCGTGTGCAGATCGACGCTCAGAATCCGGTCGGCGCCGGCGGTCTGGAACAGATCGGCGACCAGCCGGGCCGAGATCGGCTCGCGGCCGCGTGACTTCTTGTCCTGACGCCCGTAGCCGTAGAACGGGATGACCGCGCTGATGCGCTTCGCGCTGGCGCGCTTGGCGGCGTCGATCATGATGAGCTGCTCCATGATCGCGCTGTTGATCGAATGGTGCGCGTCGGATGCCGTGTGCGACTGGAAGATGAACACGTCGGCGCCGCGGACGTTGGCGGCAAAGCGGATATAGATCTCGCCGTTCGCGAAGTCGGAGATCTCGACCTCTCCCAGCTCGACCCCGAGGCTCGTGGCGATCTCGGCGGCCAAGTCCGGGTTGGACCGACCGGCGACCAGAACGAAGCGCTTCTTCGTCGACACCTCCAGTGGACTCACTTCTGTTTTCCCTTCTTTTTCGCCGATGTGTTCGATGCCTTCGCCTTCGGAGCCGGCCGGCGCTTGCGCCGAGGAGTTGCGGGAACGCCTGCGACGACGGTGTTGGCCGCCACGTCCTGGGTGACGACCGACCCGGCGCCGGTCACCGCCCATTTGGCCAGCGTCACCGGCGCTACCAGCATGGTATCGGACCCGACGAGCACGCCGTCGCCGATCAGCGTCTTGGACTTTCGCTTCGTCTCGCCGTCGTAGTTGCAGGTGATCGTGCCGGCGCCGATATTCGAGCCCGATCCAATCGTGGCGTCCCCCATGTACGAAAGATGCGGCACCTTGCTGCCCCTGCCGACCGTCGTCTGCTTCATCTCGACGAAGGTGCCTGCCTTCGCGCCGGCCTTGAGGACCGTGCCCGGCCGCAGGCTCGCGTAGGGGCCGACGGTGGCGCCCTTTTCCAGGCTGACTTCGCGCGCGACGGCGCGGCTGATCGTGACGGCGTCGCCGAGCGTGCAATCGATCAGCTCGGCTTCGGGGCCGATCACGCAGCCGCGGCCGATCGTGGTGGCGCCCCGCAGGAAGGTCATCGGCCGGATGATCGTGTCGGGTCCCGCCGTCACGGTCGCGTCGATATAGGTCGTGGCCGGGTCTTCGATCGTGACGCCGGCGCGCATCATGTCCGCGGCGATCGCGGCACGCACGATCGCGGCGGCCTCGGCCAGGTGCGCGCGATCGTTGATGCCAAAGACCTGCGTCGCATCGGGAGCGACGTACGCCTCGATCCGCTCGCCCTTGTCTTTGAGGATCTCGATCACGTCGGTCAAGTACAGCTCGCCTTGACGGTTCGCGGCCTCGACCTTGGTCAGCGCCGAGCGCAGCGCCGCGCGGTCGAAGACGTAGACGCCGGCGTTGCATTCGCCGATCGCGCGTTCGGCCTCGGTGGCGTCGGCATGCTCGACGATGCGCGCGACGCCGCCGTCGGGGTCGCGCACGATCCGGCCGTAGCCACCGGGGTCGTCGAAGCGTGCGCTGAGCACCGTCGCGGCCGCGCCGGTCGCGCGATGCCGGTCGAGCAAGTCGCGCATGGTGGCCGGATCGAGCAGAGGCGTGTCGCCCGGGGTGATGAGCACGTCTCCTTTGAATGCGCCGAGTGCCTCGTCCCCGATCCGGGCCGCGTCGGCCGTCCCCAGCCGGGAGACCTGCTCCGCGAAGCGGATCTTCGAAGCGACGCGCTTGACGGCCTCCTTCACCGCGCCGGCTTCCCGGCCGACGACCAGGACGGTGCGGGAGGCGCCGAGGGGAGCCAAGCGCCGCAGGACATGGGCGATGATCGGCAGGCCGCACAGGTCGTGCAGGACCTTCGGGGTGCGAGACTTGAACCGCTTGGATTCGCCGGCCGCAAGGACGACGACCGCGACCGCCCGCTCGCGGCCCTCCGATCGACTGCTCGATTTAGTCAAGTGATCTCCGCTGCTTGACGCCGAATCCACATTCCCACGCTGCCCCGGGAGGCCTCGAACCCCCTCTAGCAGAGCCAAATTCTGCTGTGCTGCCATTACACTACGGGGCAATTGTCAAGATACCTTCATACCAGCCGGCGATCCTCAGATACAACTCAGTGCTCTTCGCCACATCGATCCTAAGACACCCGACATAGGCATCACCGATATTCCGCCGGGTCGTCCTCGGATTGTGCCGTTTCAAGGTCGGCCGGCGAAACAATTCTACAGGGACGCCCGCGATCTGCGACCAGAAGCGGTGTGCGTGATCGATGTCCGCCCGCTCGTGGATCTGAACCGTGAGAACCAGCCGGTCTCGGCCGACATCCACCAACTCCAGCCAGCGGAGAAACAGACGGACCATCCCCGGATCGGAATTCACGAACGTGACGTGATGCCCGCGACTCCAAGGCTTGGACTTGGTGCCTTCGGCCCAATACAGCAACACTCCGGCGATGAAGAGTTCCCGGTCCGTGACCTCTCCGATTTCCGCCGCCGACGCGGCCAGAGTACGCGCCTCGCCGGCAATTCGACGGGCCCGGAGCGTCGCCCCCGCACGCGCAGCGCCCCGCCGCTGCTTCTCCGCGATGACCGCCGCATGTTCTGCGGTGAGGGGGATGTCTTTCAGGTGGTTCGACAGGGTGCTTTTCGGGACGCCCGTTGCTCGCTCGATCTCGGCGTAGGTCCTTCCCTGCTTCCTCAACTCGACCGCCCGGGCGCGGTCTTCGGCGGTCGTGCGGAGCCGGCTGGTGAGACCCGCTTCCCGGATCCACCCGCACAGCATGCCCATCGACACGTTCAGCCGGTCGCAGATCTGCTGATACGTCGCCCCGTCCCGCCGCATCGTGATGGCGCGTTCGCGCTTTGATTCGGTCATGCCCTCTCCCTTTGCCGGAAAGCGGGGAAGGCACATCAGAACCGTATCGCATTCCTGCGACAGAAACCCCTTGAAAACTAGGCCCTTTCGGCGACCGGGCCGCGGCCGGCCGGCCCGGTCAGGGACGGCCCTGCGGGACCCAATGCATGAGCACGTAGACATCCCCATCCTCGACCGGAGCGAAGCCGAGGCGCTCGTAGAAGCGCCGGGCGGGGTTGTGCCGCTCGACGTGGATGCCGACCCGTTTGCATTCCGCGCGGGCACGGTCGAGCACCGCGGTGAGAAGATGCGTGCCGATGCCGCGGCCCCTCGCGTCGGGAAGAAGCGCGATGTCCACGATCTGGATCTCGTCGGGCCGGTCGTCGACGTAGAGCCGGCCGACCGCGTCTCCGTCTTCGACGACGACGCGGCGGTCGGTCCCGGGGAGCTGGGTTCGGTAGTGGTGATCCTGAGCGCGGAACTGCATGCGAAGAAAGGACTCCTTCTGCTCCTCGGTCCAGGGGACGATGCGCATCTCGTCGCTGCGGGTGGCGGCGTAGATGCGGTAGAGCAACTCGGTGTCGTCCTCGGTCGCCGGCCTGAGCGCAATCGCTCCGAACCGAGAGGTCACGGCGTGAGCCGGTTGACCATCGCAAGGTAGGCGTACGCAGGTCCTGCCGGTCCGCCGGGCGTCACGAACATCTCGAAGGATCCGAGCGCGCGGTGGTGCATCGGATAGGTGCCCTGCGCGAATCCGGCGATCACCGGACCCAGGAAGCGAAGGCCGAACGCCGAGCCGCCCGGGCCCGGAGGAGGAAAGCTCGACACCGCGTCCAGGGTCAAGATGGTCGCGGCGCCGCCGGCGGCGAAGAGCTTGAACCGTTCGCCGACGAGCCCGCGCCAGGCTACTTCGGAATACAGAACGCTGGCCGGAGCGGTCACCGGATGTCCGGCGAGAGCCATGCGCGGGTTGGCCACGAGCGCCGCCGCAGCCGCGGCGGCTCCCTTGATGAACGACCGGCGATCCGGTCCGTGATGCCGATTCATGATCGTCTCCTCGTCACGTGAAGACCGCCTCGTACCGGTGGCCCTGGTCGTCGGGGCCCACGGGCACGAGAAAGATGTCGATCCCGCCGAACGCATCGTGCCGCACGTGGTAGGTGCCTTGCGCGAGCGCCGGATCGTGCGGACCGCCGAACAGGATGGAAAACGCTTCACGCCCCGATGGGTCCCACCGCTGCCCGGACCCTTCGACCGAGCGCAGCGTCAGCGCGAGCGCGGCGGAGCCGGCATCGACCGTGAACTGTTGCCCGACGTGCGGGGCGAAGTCCTCGATGGTCACCGTCGCAAGATCCACACTCAGCCCCTCGGCGGAAAGACGCCCTGCAACGCAATGCAGAAGTTGAGCGTCAGGTACGGCATCATGTTGTTGTGCGGAAGGCTCGACCCGGCCGGGGCGAGCGTCTGGGGCGCCATCGACACGTCGGGCGCTCCCGTGCCGTAGGCGAAGCCGCCCGACGATCGCGTCAGCGCGCGGTCCGGCGCGGGGGCTTGCACGTCGGCCGGGTCAACGCCGACGCGCAGTGTGTGCGCATGAGCGGGCATCTCGCTCTCCAGGAGCGTCACGAACTCGACCCCGCCCGTCTCGCCGAGCGAATAGTCGCTCATGCCCGGGCCCTGTCCCCAAAACATCGCGGTCGAGCCCTGCAGATTCGGCAGCGCGAACGTGGACTTGCCGTCGCCTCCGTAGGTGGTGCCGAGCAGCGAGAAGAGCGCCGTGTTCTGCGAGATCGGCAAGAGCTGACCGTTGCAGAGCGCCCAACCCGTTGGGGCGAAGTTGAAGCCGAAGATGCGGATCTCTGCGACGAACGGATCGGCCATGATTGCGCTCCTGGTTACGTGGGGCTCGGGAAGATGCCGAAAAGCGAGATGATGTAGCTGACGCACAGGTACGGCTGACGGTTCTCGTGCGGCTGGCTGCCTCCGACCGGCAGAACGGCCGCGGCGTTCATCGAGGCGGTTGCCACGTCCTGGAAGTACAAGTCCATGCTCGGAGACGAGGCCGTGACGTTGCCGGCCGCGTTGGTGCTCGAGCCACCGGCCGTGGACGCGAGAAGCGGATGCGAGTGGACGGGAATCTGCTGCGTGGTGAGCGTCACCTGCTCGACGCCGCTGTTCTGGCCGAGGATGAATCCCGTACCCACGTGGATCGGCACACGGCTCCGAAGGTCCGGCAACGCGAAGGTCGTTTCTCCGTCGCCG
>DASWHR010000029.1:0-73759 GCA_036398095.1 Actinomycetota bacterium | reverse complement strand
CCGCATCTCCGTC
The DNA here is from genome assembly GCA_036398095.1 of Actinomycetota bacterium. Taxonomy (GTDB): domain Bacteria; phylum Actinomycetota; class AC-67; order AC-67; family AC-67; genus DASWHR01. Next base: position 73,746 of record DASWHR010000029.1, on the reverse strand, counting down.
ACCCTAGAAGAGTCACGGGACACGTCAAAAGGTTTACCGAGGAAGAATTCTCGAGCACGCAGTCAGGCTTCGTTCGAAACCGAATCGGCCGTCTAGCGCGCCGTTCGTCCGGTCATCGCTCGGTATCTTCGCTCGAGCGCGCGGCCCTGCCTGTCGGATGCCGGAGGCCGGGCCCGAATCACGAACCCGTCCTTGGTGATGACCAACATGTCTCGGGACGGACCTTGGGCGACCAATGTCGAGTCCAGTTGGTTTCGCGCCCTTCCCGCTCGTAGACGGAACCCAGCAGGGCGAAACAACAGCGGCTTCGGTCCCAGCGCAATGACCTGTGGGCCGATCTCTGCAATCGACTCCGTCCTCCATGCCGCTTCGAGTGTCAGCCGGCGGTTCATCGCGGTCTGTTGTATGAGCATGCCGCTGTCAGAGCCGTTCGATCGGAAACGAAACGGAGAGTGCTCTACGCGTACCACGGTCGCCGCCGCCCGCGTACCCGTTCGTCCCAGAGCTCGGTTGGACGAGACCGCTGCCAGCGCGGAAGCAGCGGTTGCCGCGGCCAGCACGATCCCGGCGACGACCGCGACGACAGCGTGCCGCGCGAAACGCCGAAGTGACTGTTGAGCGATGACCCTGGAATCCATCACCGCGTCTCCGGCTGGATCATGCGCATCCGAAGGAGCCCATGCGCAGGAGCGTCGCTCGCATCATCGGCGCTACTCGGGAGCGACGGCGTGGAGCGGCCATTTATCGGGGACGCCGGAGAGCTCGAATTCTCCGCGATCGACGAACGTTAGGCCGGAGCCGGTCACCAGGCCTTTCACGGTGGAGCTGACGAGCACTTCGCCGGCGTCCGCAAGCGCCATCACTCGGGCGGCGATGTGCACGGCGATTCCACCGACGTCACTGCCTCGCTGCTCGACCTCGCCGGCGTGGATGCCGCCGCGCAGCTCAAGTCCCTCTCGTTGCAATGCATCCGCGAGCGCGGTCGCGCAGCGCACGGCGCGTGCCGGACCGTCGAACACCGCGAGACACCCGTCACCCGTCGTCTTGACCAAACGGCCGCCGAAACGCTGGATCTGGCGGCGGCTGATCTCATCGTGGCGATCGAGCAGCGAACGCCAGCGCTTGTCCCCGAGCTGCGCGGCGCGCTCGGTGGATCCAACGATGTCGGTGAACATGATCGTCGCGAGGACGCGATCCGGCTCGACCTGTGCGTGGCGGCCGGTGACGTGCTCCTCGATGGCCTCTAGGTAGTGGTCCACGTCGTCGAGCCATCCGAAGGCGCCGTCGCCGTGCAGCCTGAGCAGCTGCGAGTTGGATATGCGCTCCGCGAGATACTCGACGTTCGGTGCCGGGACCAGATCGAAGTTCGACGTGACCAGAAGCGTCGGCGCTTGGATGAGCGGCAGGGCGCGGCGTACGTCAAGGCCCCTTTCGGATCGAAAGAGCTGCGCTGCTCCCTTCGGAGTTGCGATCGCGCGCTGGACGCGGGCCATCCAGCTCCTGAATTCGGGATCGCTCGCGCGTGCCGGCCACGAGAAGTCGGGGAAGCTTCCGTCTTCGCGGCCCCACTCCTTCTCGAGCACGTCGGTGAACGTGTCGAGAACGTGCTGCGGCAGACCCAGCGGGTAATCAGGCGCCGGCGTCGCGCGCGCGCCGGTGTTCGTCAGGATGAGCGAGGCGACCCGATCCGGAAACGACGCGGCGAACAGCATCGCCATCGGTCCGGCGTCGGTGGACGCAAGCAACGACGGGCGCTTCGCCCCCACGGCGTCGAGCACCGCGTTGAGATCGTGCATCCAATCTTCCCAGAGCGACACGCCGGACGCCGGCAACGGATCGGACGCCCCGGTTCCACGACGATCGAAGATCGTCACCCGGCTGAACGAGCCGAGCCGGCGCAGGAATCGCGCGAGCTCGGGGAGCTCCCAGAGATGATCGACATGACTCAGCAGGAAGCCGATGGAGTAGACCAGATCGGGTCCGTCGCCGAACGTTTGGTACGCGACCTGTGCTTCGCCGACGTCCACGTAGCGGGTTTCGGGAACGTCCATCGCCGCAAGAGTACTCCGTGCTACACCGGGTTTTCGAGCGGGCCTTCGCCGAGGGTCCAGGTATCGAAGAACAGGTGCGGGTCCCGGACGGGATCGAAGGCTCCGTCGCCGTCGCCGTCGATCCAGGCGCCTCGGGCTTCGTCGGACGGATCGGGGCCGATGTTGCGAAGCTGCGAATCCAGGAAACCGAACGCGGCGGGCGGGCCGGTCGGGACTGCGACGAAGAGCTCGGCATCCTCGCGCTGCTCGTAGCGGCCGCTGTCTGAGGTATCGATCCAGATCCCGCGTACATCGGCGCTTGCGCCGGTGTAGAGCGGCGTGCCGGCGCTCGTGAGGAACCCGCCCGGATACGGCAGGTAATCCGGCTCGGGCACGGTCCCCAGCAGCCGCGACGCCTGCTGCGACAAGGCGCGCGCGGTGTCGCGGCCGAGCGAGAGCGTCTCCTGATAGTGGTCCACGCCGTTTCGATCCTCGCCGTTGGAATACAGCGGCATGATCGTCGGCGGCACGTAGTCGGTGGCCGACACGAAGTAGCCCAGCTCGTCCATGCCCAGGCCGACGACGAAGTGGAAATCGCCGGTCATCTGCGGCTCGACCGCGCGCTCCGGCGGGACGTCGGGGTTCGCGCGCTCGGCAAGGGGCTGGTACACGCCGGTATGCAGATCCGGTTGCTGCTCGCCCGGCATCGTCAGGAACTCAAGCGGTCCGAAACGCGCGTGAAGCATCTCGGTCTTGACGTCGCGGCCCAACGGATTCGCCGCGCCGGCGGTGTAGGTTTCGCGGGGAATCACGCCGGCTGCTTTCAGCGCGAGGATGAAGTTGTTCTCCACGGTGAGGAAGAACGATTCGGATTCGACCGACAGCGGTGGCGCCGTGACCGACTGCGCGTTCGCGGCGGTCAACGCATCGATCGCCGTTTGTCCGATGCGGCTGCCGACGTAGTAGGCCTTCTTCACCGACTTGCGCGGAAACGGCGTCCCGGTGTCCGGATCGATCACGGGAACCGCCAGCCCGGTCACCGCGCCGTTGGGTCCGTTCAAGAACAGCGCGGTGCCGCCGCCGGCCGACTCGACGGTCGTGCGAAGCGTGTGCACAAAGTCGCTGGACATGACCGCTCCGCGCATCGACGCCGGAATCATCGGATCGGAGCTCGACTTGGGGTCGACCAGCTCGGGATGGCTCGCCCAGTTGACGATCGTGCCGATGGTGCCGTTCACGCCCCGCACCTGAACCACGTTCACGGAATCGTCGAACGTTCCCGGATGGCGGCTGCGGTCGTACTCGTTCAAATCCGCCGGCGCGGGCAGCGATCCGAACCGAACCTCGGTGACCTCCTCGGCCGCGCCGGCGGCGTCGATCGCCGCGGCTGCGGCCTGCGCGCGCACGAACGACTGATAGGCAGCGTCCACGCCGGTCGTCGTCTCGTCCGGACCGTAGACGCCGAGCGTGTCGATCCCGGAGTGCGTATGAGTCGAGGCGACGAGCACGTGCACGTCGTCGCCGATCGCGGCGCGGATCTCGTCGCGAATCATCACGATGTCGTCGTAGAAGAGTCCGAGCAGGTCCAGCGACACCACCGCCAGGTGCGTCGCGCCGCTTTCCAGATACGACGCGCGCGCCCAGAGCCCGTCGCCGGGAAGCACGCCGGTCGGGTGCCGGCGCGAGGTGTGCCACACGCGGCTCCAATCCGGCTGACCCGGGACGATGGAGCGGACGGCGAACCCAGCGCGGACGGGCGAGGCGGCCGTGGCGGCCGGCGGAACGGCGACGGCGGCGAAGAGCACGAGCAGAACCAGCAGCGATCGTTGTGTGCGCATTGTCGGAAACCTCCTGAAAACCATTTCGAGGCGGCGCCACCGGTTTCCTGCGCCTCTCTCGTGTCGCGCCCCCGAAGACGACCGGTGAATTTCGGGTCCGATCGACCACCAACCATCGTGGGAGCGCCGCAGGTTCCGTAACGGCCGGAACGTGCGGCGTAGAATCGGCAGGATCGGCGGGGCTCCGGGCGAACTCTGAGCGGGACGGAGCCGAGGGGGGATCGTGAATCGACCGAAGCGTTATGCGGCGTTGCTGCTCGCCGTCGCCGCGCTCGCGGCGACCGGCCCGGCCGGCGGCGCCGAGCGGTCTGCGCCGGCACGCACGCTCGCTCCCACCGGGATCCTGAAGATCTTCAGCGACTACAGCACCCACGCCACCGTCGAGACGATCGACGCCGCGACCGGCCGGGTGCTGGCCAGCGTGGTCGACGGCGGTGAAAGCGGGGAGGCTCACGCCGGCGGGGTCGTCGCGTCGGGCCCGTCGCAGGCGGCGCGCTGCTCCAACGGCGGATCGTGGGAAGAGTTCAACGCCGGCGTCCCGCAGCCGTGGCGCATGAGCGAGCCCGTCCGTTTCAATTCCGGCGGCGTGCCGTCGTCGGTCGGATCGACGTGGCGAACGATGCTCCTGGATGCGAAGGGCGAATGGGAGAAGACGCAAAACGGGTGCGGGATCGGCGACCTGATCATCTGGAATATGCCGGCGAGCTGGGATACCGGGACGCAGCCGCAATGCTCGAATCCCGACGGTGAGAACGTCGTCGGATTTTCGAATCTCGGCGGATGGGGCGGGGGCAGCCTGCTGCTGGCGCGCACCTGCGTCTGGTTCAGCTCTGGCTTCATCTACGAATCGGATATCGCGTTCAACAACCATTCCGATGTGTCGTGGTGCACCGGGTGCACGAGCGGCTCGTCGTGGGATCTGCGGTCGGTCGCCGCGCACGAGTTCGGGCACATGCTGGGCTTGGGTCATACCGAGCACGGCGCCACGCGCGAGTCGGCCGCGGCGGTGATGCACGCGATCGTCTACACGGGGGATACGCGCAACCGGACGCTCAGCCGCGGGGATATTTACGGAGCGGCCGCGTTGTATCCGCGACTGTGGGGCTATCAGATCGAGTCCACGACCTTCGACAATCCGGCCGGGCCCGGCGTCGCGTTGGAGCCGGGGCGAACCTATACGGCTTCGGTCGACGTGCGAAACACCGGCTATCTTCCGTGGCGCGTCGGCGACATCACCGGGATGCGCGTCTCGACATATCCGGTCGGCCGGTGCAGCCAGTTCGTCGCGGCGGATTGGGCGTCGTGTTCGATCGCATCGTTCATCGACGAGGATCTGACCAACGACGGAGAAGGCGGCGCGAACACCTCCGCAGTCGTCGCGCAGGGCGAGGTCGCGCGGCTCCGCTTTTCGATCCCCACGACATGGGCGCAGGAGGGCCTGACCTCGATCGAGCGCTTCCTCGTGCGCGGCGGGTCGGTGCCGGTCCAGGACTCGTCGCCGCTCACGTTCGACATCGCCGTCGGAACCTATGCGGCCACGATCGTCGGCAAGTCCGACCCGGGGCTGCTGCTGCCCGGCGTGCTGGTGCGCGGCGTGTCGTCGATGGGACGCGTGACGGTCCGCAACGACGGAACCGCTCCCTGGTTCGTCGAGGGCGGACGCGTGCGGCTGGTCACGGCGCCCGCAGGCCGCTGCTCGCGGTTCGCGGCGAGCGACTGGGAGTCGTGCAGCGTCGGATCGACCATCGACCGGCCGGACACGATCGTGTTGCCCGGCCAGACGGCAAACTTCGATCTGTACTTCTACGCGAACATGAACATGGCGCACGGCACGAGCTCGATCGAGACGTTCGACCTGGAAGTGCTCGGCCGGCCGGTGAGCCGCCTCAATCGCAAGGCCTCCTTCCGCATCGAAGTCTGGTGACGTTCGGTTTCGTCCCGCGGCGGGCCGGGTACACCCCTGGCATGATGATCATGCTTGCTGCACAGCATCTCCGCGACGATCGAAGCCTGATCGGGTTTCTCTTTGTCATGGCCATCAGCGGGCTGGTCTTTGGCGCGCTCGGACGGCTACTTGTTCCCGGACGCCAGTCGATGGGTATTCTCGCCACGATTCTGGCAGGCATCGCCGGATCGATTGTCGGCGGCTTCGTCGCGCGCCTTTTGTTCGGATCCGAGTATGCGCCGGGGCTGCTGTTCGCCGCGCTCGGCTCGGCGCTGCTGATCTGGCTGATCTACGGGACCAGCCGCCGGCAAGCCTGATCCCCGTCATTCCCGGTCCGCCGGGGGCCGGTAGGCTGGGCGCCTCATGCGCATGATCGTGGCCGAGTGTTCGGTGGATTATCGGGGACGGCTGTCGGCTCACCTGCCGCGCGCCCGCCGCTTGATCGTGGTCAAGGCCGATGGGACCGTGGCGATTCACGCCGACAAAGGGCACAAGGCGCTGAACTGGATGTCGCCGCCGTGCACGGTGATCGAGGACGATGGCATCTGGACGGTCACTGGGGCGAAAGGCGAGACGCTGCTGATCGCGATGCACGAGATCGTGTCCGACGTGACCGTCTCTCTCGGGGACGAGCCCGGGCTCATCAAGAGCGGTAGCGAGCTGGAGCTGCAAATGCTGCTCGCCGCTGCGCCTGATGTGATCGAGGAAGGCGTGCGGCTGGTGCAGCGCGAGTATCCGACGGATCTCGGTCCGGTCGATCTGCTGCTCCGCGACGCGGCCGGTGCGGTCGTCGCGGTCGAGGTCAAGCGCGTCGGGGAGTTGCAGGCCGTCGAGCAGCTTTCGCGCTATCTGGAACGGCTCAACGGCGACGCCTCGCTCGCGCCGGTGCGTGGTCTGCTGGTCGCCCAGACGATCAAGCCGCAGACGCGCGTGCTTGCCGCCGCCCGCGGGATCGGCTGCGTGGAAGTGAACATCGAAGTCCTCGCGGGCCGCGCCGAACCCGACCCGACACTGTTCTAAGGAGTGGGACATGTCGTTCACATCGCCGATCGAGCGTGTCGAGGCGCCGGGAGCCGGCGACGAGCGGACCGCGCTCGGCGCGAGCCTCGACTTTCTTCGCGCCACGATGCTTCGCAAGATGGAAGGACTGAGCGACGAGGATCTGCGCCGCGCGGTCGCGCCGTCCGGACTGAGCCTGCTGGGTCTGGTCAAGCATCTGACCGAAGATGAGCACGCATGGTTCGCGATGACCTTCGCGCGCACCGGAGAGGGCTACATCTCCTTCGTCGAAGACGATCCCGAGAGCGACATGCGCGCCGCCCCGGACGAGACCACCGAGGCGCTCGTGGCACGGTACCTGGAGGCGTGCGAGCGGTCCCGCCGGATCGTCGCGGAGGCGGCCTCACTGGACGAGCGGGTTCCCAACGAGCGGCGCGGCGAGGTGGATCTGCGCTTCATCATGATCCACATGATCGAGGAATACGCGCGCCACGCCGGTCACGCCGACCTCATCCGCGAACTGATCGACGGCTCGACCGGCCTGTAGTTCTTTCGCGCTTGCTTGACGGGAACGCCGGCCGGCTGTGTAATTGAACATATGAGCATAGGTTCATATGTTTTGACGCGATCGCGCGCGGACGCCGAGGCGCTGCACCCCGAGCACGTCAAGCCGCTGCTCGGCCGGGTGTTGCGTCCAAGGGAGGCCGAGGACGCGGCGGACACGTTCGGCCTGCTCGCCGACGCAACCCGGATGCGCATCCTGCATGCCCTGAGCATGGCCCGCGAGGTCTGCGTCTACGATCTTGCACTGCTGCTCGGGGTCGAGCAGTCGGCGCTGAGCCATCAGTTGCGACTCCTTCGCGACCGGAGGGTCGTCGCCCGCCGTAAGGACGGCCGCGTCGTTTACTACTCGCTGGCCGACGACCATGTGCGCCGGATGGTGCGCGACGCGATCGGCCACGCGACCGAGGACGCCCCCCCGCCGCGCCGGAGGGCGCGGTGACGGTCGCGACGCCCACCGCCGGGCGCGCCGCGCTGCTGCGTCGCGGTCTTCGTCTTGAGTATCTGACGGTCGGTTGGAACCTCGCCGAGGGAGTCGTTGCGGTCGCGGCGGCGATTGCGGCCTCCAGCGTGGCGCTGCTCGGATTCGGCGTGGACAGCTTCGTCGAAAGCGCTTCGGGCGGGATCATGATCTGGCGGCTCGCTGCCGAGCGTCGCCACGCGGCCGCGCCGGACACGCTCGAGCGAATCGAACTCCGGGCGCAGCGGTTGGTCGCCGTGTCGCTGGCGCTGCTCGCGGCGTGGGTGTGCTTCGACGCCGTTCGCACGCTGCTCGGCGACCGCCGGCCCGAGGTGTCGGCCGTGGGCATCGCGATCACGAGCGTCTCCATCGGCGTGATGCTGTGGCTCGCCCGCGCCAAGCGGGCGCTGGCGGTTGCGCTCGACAGCCGGGCGATGAAAGCCGACGCGTTCCAGACGACGGCGTGCTGGTGGTTGTCGGTGACCGTGCTCGGCGGAATCGCGCTCAACGCCGCCTTCGGATGGTGGTGGGCCGACCCGGGCGCCGCGCTGGTGATGACCGCGTTCATCGCGAGCGAAGCACGCGAAGCATGGCGCGGGGAATCGTGCTGCGGGGACGAATCGGCCGGGGTGCCGCATGCGGCCTGCTGAGGCGGGGTCGCGCCGATATACTCTCGGGCGTGCCGAAGATCTCTGCCGAAACGCTTGAGAAGCACCGCGCCGAAACGATCGACAAGCTGATCGACTCGTTCGGACGATTGGTGATGGAGCAAGGCTACGCCGACGTGTCGCTCGCCGATGTCGCTCAGGACGTCGGCTTGGCCCGAACGGCGATCTACAACTACTTTCCCGACCGGGAATCGCTGCTGTTCGCCTGGACCGACCGCGAGGTCGTTCGCGCGATCGAAGCGATGAAGCGTCAGATCGACGAGGCGCCAGACAGCGCGACGAAGCTCCGCGTCTTCGTCCGGCTGCAGCTGGCCGATTTCGCCTCGCGCCACCTGCCGCCCGGCCAGGAGGTCATTCAGTTCCTCAAGCCCGAGACCTACGGGCGTTTCATGCAGCACATCGAGCCGATCGAGCGGCTGCTTCGCGGGATCCTGGCCTACGGCTCGGAAACCGGGGAGTTCGGTGCGGTCAACCACGACGATGTCGTCCCGCTCGTGATGGCATGCGTTGGGTCCGAACGAGGGCCGCTCGCTGCCGGAGCGCACGACGTGGAAGAGGCGACCAACCGCGTCACCGACTTCGTCTTGCGCGCCCTGGACGCCGACGCGTCCGCGGGGACCAAAAGGCCGTTGCCTCGCAAGCGCGCCTCGCGCGACGCCGGGCCCCGTTCCGCCTCGGGACTCTGACCAACGGTCGCAACGAATTTCGGAACGCTGCTTCGCAAGGGGGAAACGGGCATGGGCGTGCTGGACGGCAAGGTCGTCATCGTGACGGGAGCCAGTCGCGGGCTGGGCGAAGCGCTTGCGATCGGATACGGCACGGCCGGCGCGCACGTGGTGCTGTCGGCGCGCACCACAAGCGACTTGGAGCGCGTCGCCGAGGCGTGCCGCGACGCAGGTGCCGCATCGGCAACCGTCGTCCCGGCCGATGTCGCCGACGAAGCGGCGGTCCAGGCGCTGGTGGATGCAACCGTGGCGCAACACGGACGGCTCGACTGTTTCGTCGCCAACGCGGGCACGTCGTTCGCCATGCTCACCGACAAGCGCTACCGCGAACTCACCACCTGGGACGCCGCCATCGCCGAGCAGATCCTGCGAGTCAATGTCGTCGGGATGCTGTCGTGCATCAAGGCCGCGATCCCGGCGATGGAATCGGGCGGATCGTTCATCGCGATCGGGTCCGAGACGGGGCGCGCGCTTCGTCCCGGGTCGGGCATCTACGCGGTGTCCAAGACGGCGGTGGATGCGCTGGCGACGATGGCTGCGCGTGAGTCCGCCGAGGCCGGAATCCGCGTCAACGTGCTCTCGCCCGGCGGGATGGTGGACACGCAGTTGTTCGGTCCCGACGGAATGCCGGATTTCTTGAAACAGATGCATCCGCCGTTGCCGGCCGATGTGATCGTGCCGGCCGCGGTCTGGCTTGCATCCGACGAATCGGCCGGCGTGACGGGGCAGTTCTTCTCGGGCAAGTCGTTCAACGAGTCGGGCGCGTCCGCCGGCGAGCCGGCACGCTGATGACGATCAGGACGGGCGGCGCGCCGCTCAACATCGCGAGCGGAATCCGCGAGTTCGCGATCGCGACGCCGGGCGCGACTGCGGTGGTCGACGGGGAGCGAGCTTTGACCTACGCGGCGCTCGACGAGCGCGCGCGGCGCGCCGGCAACGCGCTGCTGTCGGCGGGTCTTTCGCCCGGCGATCGCATCGCGGTGGTGCTGGGTAACCGGCTGGAGTATCCGGAGATCGCTGCCGGGATCGCGCGCGTTGGGATGCAGATGGTGCCGGTCAACCCGCGCCTGACCGCGCCCGAGGTCGCCTTCATCGTGGACCATGCCGAAACGCGCGCCGCGATCGTGGACGAGTCGCTCGCGTCGATCGCCGCACCGGCGCTGGACGCGCATCCGCAGACGCTGACGCTGACGATCGACGGCACCTCGCTCGGCCCGTCCTACGAAAGCGCGATCGAGTCCGCGTCGGCTGCCGACGCGGGCATCGACGTGGACGAGCGCGAGCCGTTCTGCATCGCCTACACCTCGGGCACGACCGGCCGGCCGAAGGGCGTCATGATCAGCCACCGGTCGCGGGCGTTGACGTTCTACGGGACGGCGCTGGAGTGGGGCTTGGGGCCGGGGCGGCGCACCATCGCGGTCGCGCCGATGTATCACGGCGCCGGCTTCGCATTCGGGTTCGGCGCGCTACACGTCGGCGGCGAGCTGTGGATGCTGCGCTCGTTCGATCCCGAGAAGTTCCTGGCGATGTGCGCCCAGTCGCGCGCACAGTCGGTGTTCTTGGTGCCGACGCACGCGCAGATGATTCGCGCGCTGGGGGACGACGCGGCGATGATCTACGACCTGACCGCGCTCGAGACGCTGTACTTCAACGCCGCCCCGATGCCGCATCCGCTCAAGCTCTGGGTCACCGATGCGTTCCCGCACGTGGGGTTGCACGAACTCTACGGTTCGACCGAGGCGGGGATCGTGTCGAACTGCCGGCCCGCCGATGTGCTGCGCAAGCCCGGCTCGGTCGGCCCGCCGTGGTTCATGACCGAGGTCCGCGTCGTCGATGCCGACGGCAATCCCGTGGTGCCGGGCGGGACGGGCGAGTTGTTCAGCCGCTCGCCGTATCTGATGAACGGGTACCTGAAGGATCCCGAGGCGACGCAGGCGTGCACGACGCCGGACGGGTTTCTGTCGAGCGGCGATATCGCGCGCATCGACGAGGAGAGCTTCCTGTACATCGTGGACCGCACGAAGGACATGATCATCAGCGGCGGCACCAACGTGTACCCGCGCGAGGTCGAGGACGTGCTGGTGCAGCACCCCGACGTGCGCGACGTCGCCGTCGCCGGCCTGCCCGACGAAACCTGGGGCGAGCAGGTTGCCGCCTTCGTGGTCGTGGCACCCGGATCGAACACCGGAGAGAAGGAGCTCGACGCGCATTGCCGGGCCTCGCTCGCCGGCTTCAAGATCCCCAAGCGGTACGTGTTCCTGGACGCGCTCCCGCGCAACGCCGCTGGCAAGGTCCTCAAGCGCGCCCTCCGCGACCGAAAATTCTAGGGAGTGCGGGCCCGGGCCGGTTCGGCGGCGATGGCCTCCACGTCGATGGCCTGGGCTTCCTCGGCGAAGCGCTTCGGGTTGACCCGAGCGAGCAAAGGGATGCACAGCGCCAGGCCGATCGCCTCGATCGCGAAGACGGTTGCGTAGCCGCCGGGGACGCTGCCGAGGATTCCCCGGGCCAACTCGAAGATCGCGCCGCCTCCGGCGACCGCGCTTCCGTCGGCGATCGCGTGCGCGACCGTCCAGGTGCCCATGAACAGCGCGGTGCGGCGCTTGTCGGCCATGCCCATCATCAGCGCGAGCACGGCAACGTTGAACAGTCCGGACGCCAGGCCGATGCCCATGATCGACAGCCATGCGGGGGGCGCGGCCGAAGCGGCGGCCGCGGCGGCCAGGCCGGCGAAGGATGCGGCCGCGGCCATCAACGCCCACCGCGCGATGGTTGCGTGGCCGTACTGCTCGGCCCAGGGCCGGCCGGCCAGCAGCATGCCGACCACGATGCCGATGGTCATGATCGCGTTGAAGGCGCTGGTGGCGCGCACCGAGTAGCCGAGCACGTCGCCGCCGAACGGCTCGAGCACGGCTTGCTGGAGGAACAAGAACACCGTGGACAGGACCATGAACGCGAAGAAGGCCCGCACCTGCGGGATCGCGGCCAGTCCGCGAACGGCCTTGCGGAGCGGCACGTACAGCTCGTCGGGCTCGTCGCGCGTTGCCGGACGGGTGCGCTTTTCCATGCCCCAGACCGCGAGCGTCGAGAACGCGACGACCAGCACGCCGGCGAGCGCGAACAGCGTCGGCAAGTTTCCGGCGCCGTCCTCGACGACCGCGCCGGTGAGCGCGACGCCGGCCAAGATGCCTGCCATCAACTCCAGGTAGACGATCGACGCGGCGTGGCCGCGCTCGGCGGCCGGTGCGATGTCGGCGAGCAGCGCGAAGAACACGGTGCCCGATCCGTACATGCCGATGCCCATCGCGACGAACAACGCGACCGAGGTCGCGACGGCCCCGAAGGTGACGCCGTGCTGTAACCGGCCGGCGACGTGCGGCGCCGCGATCACGCACGCGCCGGTGATGAGCGCGCCGCCGATGATGTACGGGGACCGCTTTCGACCGAAGATCGGCTTGGTATCGGAGCGATGACCGATCATCAATGCGAACGGGGCCGCGAAGTTGTAGGTCGCAAGCACCGCGGCCGTCACGGCGAGGCTGATGCCCAGCTCCACCTTCATCACGCGGTTGAGGACCCCGAGGATCATCACGCTGGCGAGCCCGGCCGAGAACTCGCGCAAGCCGAGCCGAAGCAGCGTCCAGGTGGACAGCGAGCGGCGCACCAGCGGCGGCGCGGCCGACGCGCCGTCGGCGACGGTCGCGAGCGCGGTCTGGAAATGGGCTTCGTGCGGCGAGTGCAGCCGCGTGATCGCGCCCTTCCGGGCGCCCTTCAGGACCGCATCGGGCGCGCCGCGCGCCGTGATGCGGCCGGCATCCATCACGATCACCTCGTCGGCGACCGCCTTCACCAGCGAGGCATCGTGCTCGACGATCAGCACCGCCGCGCCGGTCGCGTCGCGCCAGTCCTTCAGCAGCCGGGCGAGATGCTCGATCTCGGATTGCGCGAGCCCGCTCGACGGCTCGTCGAGCAGAAGAACCGACGGCGAGCCGACGGTCGCGACGGCAAGATCGAGGATGCGACGCATGCCGGTGGACAGCTCGCCGACGAACGAGGACGCGTGCGGCATCAAGCCGAAGCGTCCGAGCAACGCGGCCGCGGGGATTCGTCCGCCGCACTTGACCGCCGCGACTTCACCGACGGTGAGCGTCTCCGGGAGCGGCGAGCCTTGAAAGACGCGCCCCACGCCGCCGCGCGGACCGCTTCCGGTGCGGTGCCCCGCTCCGTTGCCGGCGATCGAGACCCGGCCCGACACGGCGGCCAGCACGCCCGAGATCGCGTCGAGCAGCGTCGTCTTGCCGGCGCCGTTCGGGCCGACGAGCGCGACGATGCGTCCCGCCTCGATCTGCAGCGTGACGCCGTCGAGCAGGTGCGCCTCGCCGATGCGGACGTGCACGTCGTGAAGCGAGAGCGCCGCGGTCATATGCCCGCCCCCGCGAGGAACGTCGCCGGCAGCAGGTCTTGGCGCTGCTCGAGCAGCGTCGCGGGCTTCGGATAAAGCACCACGCCGCCTTCGGTGATCAGCGCCGCACGATCGGCGCGCGGCAGCAGCGACGGCAAGTCGTGATCGACGGCGACGACGGCGACGCCGCGGTCGGCGAGCACGCGCAGCAGATCCAACACCGCGAGTCGCGCGTCCAGATCCAAGCCGAGCGTCAACTCGTCGGCGAGCAACGCGACCGGAATCCGGTACAGCGTTTGCGCCACGGCCAGGAGTCTCTGTTCGCCGCCGCTCAGAACGCCGGCCTTCGCGCGCGGCCGGTGCGCGAGCGTCGGCACCAGCGCCAGCACCGCCTCGGTCGCGCGATCGAACGAGCGCTGCGTCTGATGCGATCGGTAGGCGGCGACGCGAAGGTTTTCGATCACGGTCAGGTCGGGGAAGACCGGCCGCGCGCCCGACACGAACGCGAGCCCGGCGGCCGATCGCTCTTCTGGGCGCAGCGTCGATACGTCGTCGCCGTCGAGCAGGATGCGCCCCGCGTCGGGTGCGATGAGGCCGGCGGCGACCCGCAGCAGCGTGGACTTGCCGGCACCGTTGCCGCCGACGAGCGCGACGAGCTCGCCGGCGCCGACGGTCACGCTCGCGTCGCGCAGCACATGATTCGGCCCGAACGACACATCCACGCGCTCAAGGACCAGCATCGGCTCGCCGCGGCCGGGATGCCGCACCGGCTCGGATTGTTTTGCGGCCAGCGCGGCGCGAGCCCAGATGCGCTTGCGGTCCACGTCCAGCGACCGCCGCGCGCGGATCAGGTGGACGGCCGCGCCGGCGACGTAGGCGATCGTCCACCAGGCGCCGCTGCGCGCGCCGCTGCCGGTGCCGGTGCGCGCGAGATGCAGTCCGCCGGCGACACCGGCCAGCGCGAAGGCCACCACGACGCCGCTCGCAGCCGGAAGGACCGCCGGGACGCACGCACCCGTGGAGAGCCGCGCGGCCTGGCCCGCCGCCCATCCGGACAGCGCGGGAACGAGCGGAAGGAGCATCGCGACGAGCGTCTCGTCGTTCGAGGCGCCGGCGACGACGCACAGCAGAATCAGGATGAGCAGCGCGCCGAAGCCGGGCGGGATGCGGTATGGCTCGGCCGTGCCGCTGGGAACCGTGGGGGCGCCGGTTTCGGGGCCTCGTCGCCACGCAACTGCCGCCGCGAGCACGCCCGAGGTGATCAGTGCGATCGCGAACCACGGCGCGACGCGCTCGTCCATGGCGAGGTGCTCGCCCCATGCGGCGGGCGCGAGGATCGCGGCGGCCCAGCCGGGCGCGGCCGCCAAGCCCGCGGCGAACGCGGCGGCGCGAACCGTGGGCGTCGCCATCGCCTCGCGGGTGTCGGACCCGGCAACGCGGAGCGCCTCGCTCACGTTGCGTTCACCGCTTCGCGCGCTCCGGCTTGCGGGGTCTGGGACGCGTCGCCTTCGGCGGGGCCGGCGAGCACGCGGACCGCGCGGTCGCGCATCCATTGCAGCCCGCGACCGAGACCGCCCGGCAGGAACGACACGACCAAGATCACGCCGGCACCGGACGTGACGGCCGCCCACTCTGGCGGCAAGAAGATTCGCGCGGCGCGAATCGCGAGCGCGCCCAGCAGCGCTCCCGACGGCGAGCCGAGCCCGCCTATCACCGCCATCGCGAGCAGGTCCAGCGACCAGACCGGATCGAACGCGCCGGGTGCGATCCCGGCGGGCGTCGCGGCAAGGTACAGCGCGCCGGCGAGCCCCGCGAGCGCGCCCGACAGCGACAGCGCGATCACGCGCGAGCGCATCACCGACGCGCCGAGCCACGGCGCGCGCTGCGGATCGTCGCGCGCCGCGACCATCGTGAAGCCCGCCACGCTTGCGCGCAGACGCGACAGCGCGACGGCGATCGCGACGGCCATCCCGCCGCCGATCATTCCCACGGTTTTCACGTCGGCCGGCACGGTGTGCTCGCCGACCATCAGGAGCACGCTCGGGGCCGCGGCTGCGGCCGCAAGGCCGAGCACCGCGAACGAAAGACTGGCTTGTCGCCGCGATGCCAGCGCCATCGCCGCGCCGGTCGCGCCCATCGCCGCGGCGGCGATCAGCGCGCGGGCAATCCACGGACCGGGCGTGAGCGCGGCGACGGCGGCGCCGAGGCCGGCGACGCCCCAGTGGCCGAGCACGACCTCGCCGGCGAACATCCAGGCGACCGCGACGGCGAGCGCCGCGATCGCGTAGGCGGCCGTCGTCGCGTAGCGAACCTGACTGCTGGCGCTGAGCACGAGCGGCGGCAGCGAGGCCGCGACGATCGCGACGACGGCGAACAGGCCGCCGCCGAGTTGGACGCCGGGCAGCGACGCGAGCCGCCACGGCACCGGACGCGGCGAGGCCGCGGCCTCCCACGATGATGCGCGCGTGGCGGCCTCGACCCGGCCGAGGCGGCGGCGCTGCAGCGCCACGGCGGCCAGCACCGTTCCTGCGAGTGCGAGGTCGGCCACGCCGGCGCGCGGCGTGTACCACAGGATCAACTGGTAGCCGACGCCGAGCGCCAGCGCGGCGACGGCGGTGCCCGTGATCGAGCGCAAGCCGGCGAACACGGCCGGCGCGAGCATCAGCAGTAGCACGGTCGGACCGAGCCCGCCGCCGATGTTGAAGCCGAGCACCGGGATGGACAAGATGCCGCTCACGCTTGCGAGCGCGCCGGCGACGGCCCACACCGCCGCGCGCACGACGCCGGCCGGAACTCCCAGCGTCCGCGCGCGCTCTTGGTCTTGCCCCAGTGCGAGCGCGGCCAGCCCGATGCGGCTGCGATGCACGAAGTGCAGCGTCGCCGCCAGCGCGATCGGAAACACGATCAGCGCCAGCAGATGGGGGCCGAGCAGCTTCACCGGAAACAGATCGAGCGAGAAGCCCAGATCGATCGTGTAGGTCGGCAAGCGTCCGCCGAAGATGAACGGGAGGGCGGTTTGGATCGCGGCGAACAACGACGCAAGACCGATGGTTGCGATCAGCAGCACGACGCGCGGCGCGTCCTGCAGCCGCCGGAGCACCAGACGCTCGGATGCAAGGCCCAGCAGCGCGCCGACTGCGATGCCCAGCGGCGCGGCCCACCAAAAGCTCCACCCCGCTTGCGTGACGAGCAGGCCGACGAGCACGCCGCCGACCAGACCGAGCGTCGCTTGCGCAAGATTGATCAAGCGCATGGTCCGCCAGAGCAGGACCAGCCCAAGGCTGTTCAGTCCCGCCAGCGAGCCTTGAACGAGGCCGAGAACGATGATGCCCGCAGGTGGCACGTCCGGAGATCCTCTCCGTTGTGGGGGTGCGCCGTCCGGCTAGTAGTCGGTGGCGCGCTTGTAGC
The DNA here is from genome assembly GCA_036398095.1 of Actinomycetota bacterium. Classification (GTDB taxonomy): domain Bacteria; phylum Actinomycetota; class AC-67; order AC-67; family AC-67; genus DASWHR01. Next base: position 56,713 of record DASWHR010000029.1, on the reverse strand, counting down.
GTTTGTTCTCAGGATAATCGTAGGCGCCGGTCGTGGTAGCGCCGGGGGTGCGCTTGGCCGGATCCCACCGCAGCTTCGCCGCATCGCCGATCTGTCCGCCGTCGGTCATGTCGACCGTGACGAGCATCGAACGCGGATTCGTGGTGCGCCCTTCGATCGCGTCATAGCGATAGGGCTTGAACTTCGTGAGCCCCACGCGGAACGTCTCGAGCGTCAGATCCGATCCGGCCTCGGTAATGCCGGCCAGGATCGGGATGAACGATTGCGCCACGAACGGCGTGGGCGAGGGAGGCTCGCTGTTGGGCTTGACCTCTTTGTACATCTTCCACCATTCGGTCTGGCTCGAGATGCCGTCGTTGGTCAGGTCGGGGTTGAAGTGCTCGTCGTAGCACGTGAGCCCCGACGCGCGCGTCCATTGACCCGCGTTGTAGAGCCGTACCATGCCCGCGTTGTCCTGACCCGAGCACGGCCAGATGATGTAGTCCGGGTTGTAGCCGTTGGCCTGCGCTGCGTGCGTGAAATTCAGCGGCGCGCCGGCGTCGGGAATGATCAGCGTGTTGACCCCGTCGCCGCGGAACTTGTTGACCAGCGATGGTGCCATGCCCTGCCCCGTGGTCAGGTCGGCGGCGATCGAATAGATCGACTTGACCGGCACACCGGCTTTCTCGATCAACGCCTTGACCTTGGGCGCCGAATCGATCAGGCCCGGGTATTCGGCGTAGAGGATTCCGTAGACGCGCTTCTGTCCGACTCCTGCGGTGAGGTACTCGGTCTTGGAGACCTGCTTCGAGACGTAGGCGACCATCGCCTCGACCTGGTCGGCCCACGATTGTCCGGCCGACATGCAGTAGCCGTTCGTCTTCGCGTACAGGCCCCAGTCGAGGTCGTAGGTGCTCGGGTTGAAGATCCCGGCCTTCGCCATGCGCGGGCAGATGTAGGCCGACAGGGATCCGTGCGATGAGATCGCCGCGAACGGACCGGGCTTGGCCGCGCCCTTCAGCTTGAGGTCCTTGGCCAGGTACTCGGCCGTGGCCGCGTAGTCGTCCGGATACTGCCCGGCTTCCTTCACGTGGCCGACGAGCTTGCGGCCGTGAAGGTTGAACTTGTAGCCGAGAAACTCGCTGCCGTCGTCGGCGTGCTTGTTGATCCACGCGATCATCGCGCGGAAGGCTTCGGCCTCATCGACGTTGCCTTCCTGGCCGCTGCCGGTCTGGTTCAGGTACGGGCTGGTCTTGGTTCGGTCGCCTTTCCAGTAGTAGGCGACCAGGAGCTCCTTGTCGTTGACGCCGGGAAGCAGGGTGCGGGTGACACCGGGCTTCACGCCGGGCGGCAGGGACTTGAGACCGCGCACGTTCGGGATCGATCCGAGCGTCGAGGCCGGCGGCGGGACGTTCGGTCGCGTGACCTGCTCCCCGAGTACCTCCGTGCCGGTGCCGGTGCCGGTGCCGGAACCGTTCGATCCGTTCGGATTCGCAAGCGTGGACGACGCGGCCGGCTCGGTGAGCCGAGACGCGTCGCGCACGGCGACAAGGACGTTCACGAGGAGAAGGACCGCGATGAACGCGCCCAGGCCGCGCCACTGATCGCTGAGAGTGGCTTTGATTCGCTCGCCCGAGATGCGCTTCAAACGGACCCCTCCTTCGAGTGTCGCCTACTTCTTCAGATCGATGATCTTGGAATTCGCAGCGTTGACGCAAGCAAGGTAGTTGTATCCGTTTGCCCAGCTCTGGATCGCTGCGGGGTCGGCCGCCGGCGGGTGATCGACGTCGGGTCCGAAGACATTGCCGTGAAAGTCGACGTCGGGAATTCCCATGCCGGGGTCGATCTCGCCTTGGACGATCCCGCCCTGGCCCGGGTATGTCTGTCCGGAAGGCGACGGGCCGCGGTAGCCTTGGCCGCCGACGACCTCGACATAGGCGTACTCGTTGCGCACGACGTAGTGGCCGCCGTGCTGATGGACGTAGACGACGCCCGCGTTGATGTCGGCGCTGGCCGTGTGCTCATGGCTGCTGCCGGGCGAGGTCGTATGGCCGTTGCGCCACCAGGTGTCGCAGCGGTTGCTGCTATCCGGAGTGGGGTCCCTATGCGCCGAGGCGCCCTGCGCGACGCTAAGCGCAAGGACCGCGGCGACGGCCGCGAGTGCGATCTTCTTCATTGTTCGGCTCCCCTTTCGCGGACGCACGTCCGTCGTGAGTCGACTTAACGTTGGCCTTAACGTTCGCCGCGAACACGCGTGATTCCTGCCGTTCCACTCAGCGAAACACTGTTACGGATACGACCGTACCACTTCGACCGCCGTGAGTCTAGCGTCCCGATCTGCCCACTTTTCCCGGACTTCGCCCAGAGACTCGCGGGATCGATGATGCCTCTCCGAGGAATCAGATTGATCTGATTCCTCGGAGAGAGAAGTCCGTCCGCGAAGGGAGATCATGGTGAGGAAATACTTGGAACGTCGGGAGGACGATGCCGGGTTCGAATGGCTCAGCGCCACGGATCTGGCTCGGCGGCTGTCCGACGTCTTGGATGCGGTTCAGTACGAAGAGCGAGCGTTCAAGGTGAGCCGCGCGACGCGTCTGGTCGCGGTGATTCGGCCGGTCTCCTCGCTCGCGCCCGGAGAGCCGGCTCCGCCCGAGGATGCGCCGGGAGGGCGGCCGGCTCTGAACGATGTCGAGCAATCCGTGCTTCAGGCGGTCGGATCGGCGGCGGGTCGCACGTGGGGGTTCGACTCGTCGATCTTGGATGGCGATGAGGTCCTGCTCCTGCGGACACTCACGACGTTGGAGACAGCGGGGCTTGCCACGTCCGACATTGGGGGGTATCGGCTCACGCCGGCGGGTCGCCGGCTTGCGCGAGGATCCGGCGTGCCGAGCGGATGACGGCTTCGTCGATCATGCGCCCGTCGTCGTCGGTGGTCACGCCGCGGCCGGCCGCCTGAAAGCGCTCGATCAGGCGGCGTGCGGCGGCGACCTCGTCGGGCGAAGGCGTGAACGATTCGTTGATGATCGCGATCTGCGCGGGGTGGATCGCGGCGCGCGCGCCGAATCCCATTCGTCTGAGCGCGCGCGTGGACTCGCGAAGCGCGTCGAGGTCGGCGAAGTCGGTCGCGATCGGCGCGACCGGCGCGTCGAGCCCGGCCGCGGCGGACGCGAGGACGATCATCGTCCGCACTGCCTGCCATTCGCGGTGATCGGGTGAGGGATCGATGCCCAGCTCGGCGCCCAGGTCGGCTTCGCCGAGCGCGAGCCGGACCACCGAGGGATGCCGCGCGATCTCGCGCGCGTCGAGCACCCCGTCGGCGGTTTCGATCAGCGCGATGATCGGCAGACCCACGTCGACGCGCTCGATGTCGGCGACGCAGGACACCTTCGGGACCGACAGGCCCGCGGGCGCCAGCGGCGCGATCGCGTGCGCGTCTTCTTCGCCGTTGATCCGCACCCAAACGTTCGCCGGGGAATCGCGCAGGAACGCCGCGACCGTTTCCCGCGCCACCTGCTTTCGCTCGGGCGGAACGGCGTCCTCCAGGTCGGCGATGATCGCGTCGGCGCCGCGCGTCCCGGCCCCCGCGAGCATCTCGCCACGGTCGCCCGGCACGTACAGATACGACCTCATGCGAGCGGCATTCCGTCTTTGAGCAACCCTCGCGCGATCACCAAACGCAGGATGTCGTTCGTTCCTTCGCCGATCGCCATCAGCGGGGCGTCGCGATAGAGCCGTTCCACGTCAAGCTCCGTCGAGTAGCCGTAGCCGCCGTGGATGCGCATCGACTCGAGCGACGCCTTGATGGCAACCTCGGACGCGAACAGCTTGGCCATTCCCGCTTCGGCGTCGGCGCGTTGGCCGGCATCCAGCCGCGATGCGGCCCACCAGGTCAGCAGGCGCGCGGCCGTCGTCTCGGTTCCCATGTCGGCCAGCTTCAGTTGGATCGCCTGGAAGTCGGCGATCGGATGTCCGAACGCTTCGCGCTCTTTCGAATACTGAAGCGCCGCCTCCAGCGCCGCCGTCGCGATGCCGACCGCGCGCGCGGCGATATTGATGCGGCCGGCCTCGAGACCCGACAGCGCCTGCTTCAAGCCGACACCCTCGACGCCGCCGAGCAAGTCGCCGGCCGGCACGCGCACCTCGTCGAAGACGACCTCGCACGATTCGGTCCCCTTGTAGCCGAGCTTGCCGATGTCGCGGCTCACGCCGACGCCCGGCGTGGCCATGTCGACGATCAGCATGCTCATTCCTTTGTGGCGCGGCTGCGCGTCGGGATCGGTCTTGACCAGCACCGGCAGGATGCCGGCGTGACGCGCGTTGGTGATCCATGTCTTGGTGCCGCGCACCACATAGTCGTCGCCGTCGCGGGTCGCGCGCGTCGTGATGCCTTGAAGATCCGAGCCGGCGCCGGGCTCGGTCAAGCCGATGCCCGTGCGGATCTCGCCGGTCGCGAGCTTCGGAAGCCATCGCCGCTTCTGCTCGTCGGTGCCGTGGGTGGCGATCATGCGGCACGACAGCGAATGCGAGCCGATCGTGCCGGCGATCCCCATCCATCCCTTTGAGATCTCTTCGAACACGATCGCCATCGAGACCATGTCGAGCGCCATCCCGCCGTAGGCATCGGGAACGGTGATCCCGAACAGTCCCATCTGTTTCATCTTGTCGACGATTTCGGTGGGGTAGCGGCCGGCATGCTCCCACTCGCGCGCGACCGGCTTGATGTGATCGCGCACGAAGTCGCGGATCACCTTGCGAAATATCGTTTGCTCTTCGCTCAGATCGAAATCCATGTGGTCAGGCTCCGTGGACGGTGAATTGCACGAGCTTTCGGCCGTCGGGCAGATCCTCCCAGACGGCGACGACCGGTTGGTCGCAGCGGACGTCGCCGCCGCCGGCAAGGTTCGCCATGACGACCGGCCCTTCTTCAAGGCGCACCAGCAGCACGACGTAGGGCGCTTCGAACGCCGGGTGCGGCGCGCGATGCACGGTGGTATGCGAATAGACCGTGCCGCGCCCGGACGAGTCGATCCATCCGAGCGTCGTCGCGTGACACGATGTGCACGACGAGCGTGGGTACAGTTGCGTGTGGCCGCACGCGTCGCAGCGCTGGATCAGCAAACGGCGCTCACGCGTCGCGTCCCACCACGGCTGTGTCACGGGGTCGGGCGCGCCGACCGGCTTCGGCTCGCTCATCGGTGCGCTCCCAGGATCACGGTTGCGTGCGTGCTCAGGATTCCGCCGGTGCCGTGGCAGATCGCGACTTCCGCGCCGGGGATTTGCCGGTCGCCGCATTCGCCGCGCAGTTGCCGCACGGCCTCGACGAGCAGCAGCACGCCGTACATGCCGGGATGACAGTACGACAAGCCGCCGCCGTTGGTGTTGAGTGGAAACTCGCCGCCGGGCGCGATGCGGCCCTTCTGCACGAAGGATCCCGCCTCGCCGCGCCCGCAGAAACCGAGCGCTTCCAAGGTCAATAGCACGGTGATGGTGAACGAGTCGTAGACCTCGGCGACGTCGATGTCGGCGGGGGACAGGCCGGCCATGTCGTAGGCGCGGCGCGCGCTGACCGCCGCGCCGGTCGAGGTCAGGTCCGGCATCTGGGTGACGCCGACGTGCGTGGTGGTTTCGCCGTGGCCGAGGATCGCGACCGGGGCGCCGCGAAGGTCGCGGGCGCGTTCGGCGGTGGTCATCACGACCGCGCCGCCGCCGTCCACCACCAGGCAGCAATCGAGCGCGTGCAGCGGCGATGACACCATCGGCGACGAAACAACGTCGTCCACCGTCAGCGGACCGTCGCCGAAGCGGTATGCCTTCGGGTTCTTCAGCGCCCATGCGCGCGCCGCAACGGCAACCTCGGCGAGCTGCTCGGAGGTCGTGCCGAACTCGTGCATATGACGCTGCGCGGCGAGCGCGTACATCGAGATCGGGTTCAGCGGCCCATAGGGCTCTTCGAACTGCGCGTAGGGGATATGCGGATCGATTACCCCGCCGAGCGTTCGCGTCTTGGCCGAGCGCTGGTTGCTGCCGTAGGAGATCACCGCGACCTCGCAGCGGCCGGCGCGGATCGCCTCGGCGGCGTGCGCGGCGAAGATCTCGAACGAGGATCCGCCGGCCATGGTCGAATCGGTCCAGGTCGGATAGATGCCGAGGTATTCGGCGACCTGCGAGGCGCTGAAGCGCGATACGCCGGCGGTCAGCAGGCCGTCCACGTCTTTCATCGTCAGGCCCGCGTCGTCGAGCGCACCCAGGATCGCCTGCGTCTGCAAATCTAGGATCGTTCGGTTGGTCACGCCCAGATCGGATTCGGCGACGCCGGCGATGACGGGCGCGCGGTTCATCGACGCACCGTCGCGGTTCCTTCGGCGGCGATCGCATCGCCGCTGCGGATCGTGTGCGCGGTCTCGATGAAGACGTCGCCGGCCGCGACGATCGCCGCTTCGACGCGCAGCGTTTCGCCGGCGAAGACCATCGTCTTGAAGCGGAACGCCATCGTCGTGATCCAGGCTCTGGGGCCCAACGCGTCGAGGATTTGCTCGGCGATCAGCGCGCCGAACATCTGCCCATCCACGAGCGGGCCGGGAAGGCCGGCGTGCGCGCAGTATTCCTTGTCGTAGTGCAGGCGATGCCAGTCCCAGGTCGCGGCGCCGTAGGCGACCATGCCGGCCTCGTCCATCAGCCGCTCCAGCACGGGCAGCGTCTGCCCGATCGCGAGCTTCACGGCAGGCTCCGATAGATGAGGGTTTCCCGGTTGACGGCCAGCACGTCGCCGTTCTGATCGCGATAGGTCGCCTCGCTGGTCACGATCAGCATCGGCGTGCCGTCCTTCATCGTGCGCTCGACGATGTCGCGCAGCAGCCATCGGACGGTCAGGCGGTGATGCGGATAGACGGGACGGTGCAGCTCGTATTCGTTGCCGCCGCGCAGCATCCGGCAGTCTTTCGCAGGGATCTCCCAGGTGTGGCCGGCATAGCCGTGCGCGTCGCGCGCGCCGCTCATGTATTGGTTTGACTCGCACACGAAGGTCGGCGGAGCGATCACGTCCTCGTAGCCGTTGGCGCGCGCGTAGTCGGGATCGGTGTAGAGCCGGTTGTCGTCGCCGATGGCCAGCGCGAAGCCGCGGATGGCGGCCCGGCCGATCTCTTCGGGGGCGGTGTAGACGACCTCGCGGCCGATGAGGGCCTTCACCTCGTCGGTGAGCAGCGTCATCGCGGGCCTCGCAGGTCCGTCGCGGCGAAGACGGCTTTGAGGTCGGGTTGGTCCTCAAGGTGAGTGACGGCCTCGGTCAATGCGCTCGGATCGACCGGTCCGCAGTTTCCGGCGAGCTTCGCGGCGAACGCGTCGTCGCCGATCCGGCCGTCGTCGCGGGCCGCGGTGACGCGCACGATCCGGCCGCCGCGCATCATGATCGTCGCCTCGCCCGGCGCCTGCGCGGGCGGGCCGTCGAACGCACTCGCGACGCACTCGATCTTCGCGGCCAGCGCCTCGACGTCCGGCCGGTCGAGGTTGTGGTACGTGTCGGGTGTGAGCGTTCCGTCGAGCACAAGTGCCGCCGCGCTCCATGGCAGGCTGAACTTCGCCTCGTACGGCGTGCGTGGATGCAGCTTTGCCATGGCCGGCAGGCACACGATCGGCATCGAAGGCTCGGGCACCGTGACCACGATGCGCTCGATCGCGCCGGGATCGACATCCTCGGCGTAGCCGAGCGCGTCCAGTGTCGCATGCGAAAGATGGCACGCCGGATAGGGCTTGATCGTGATTCGCTCGGTCTCCCACCGGTCGCCGAGTCCGGCAGTGAGCACCCTGGGATCGACCTCCTCGCCGGCCAGCGCGCGATAGATGCCGTACTCGCCTTCGAAGATCGTCGCGGGGCCGTCCGCGCCGGCAGCCGCCAGCCTGGCCGCGACGATCCCGTTCATCGCGGCGATGCCCGGGTGCAACTGTTTGGTGGACGAGCCGGTGTTGAGGAACTCGAGCGACCCGCCGGCCGCGCTGCCGGCGATTCCGAGCGCCGCGGCGGTCGCGCCGGCTGCAAGCCCCATCAGCTTCGCCGCGATCGCCGCCGCGGCAAACACGCCGCACACACTCGTGGCGTGCAGGCCGCGTCGGTGAAATCCGTGCGGGACGGCGGCGCCGAGCCGCGTGACGATCTCGTAGCCGGCGATCGCCGCGGCGAGCACATCGGCTCCGGTCGCGCTGGTCTCTTCGCCGGCCGCGAACGCGGCCGGAAGCACCGCGGCCGTCGCATGGACCAGTGCCGGCTCGTGCGTGTCGTCGTAGTCGAGTGCATGGACGAGCGCGCCGTTGGCCAGGGCCGCCGCGGTCGTGGCGACGCGTCGCCCGTCGGCGAAGATGGTGGCCCGTTCGGGTTCGGCTTCGCGAAGGGCGGCGCTGATCGCGGCCGGAACCGCGTCGGTGCGCACCGCGCCGATCGCGCATCCGATTCCGTCGAGCAGATGGCGGCATGCGGCTGCCTTTGCGCTCGCCGGAATGTCGCCGGGCCGCAGGCCGGCCGCCCAATCGGCGATCGTCTCCGCGGCGCTCCGAGGCGGCGTCATGATGCGATCACGATACTCCGGCGTCGCCGGGACCGAACGCGCCGGCATCCTTCAACGCGCCGACCTTCGCGTCGTCGTAGCCGAGCAGCTCGCCGAGCACGTACGGCTCGTCCTCGCCGAGGAGCGGCGCGCGGCGATGCGTGGCGGGCGGATCGCCGACCCGCACCGGCGAGGCCGGCTGGCGCACCGTCCCGAACCGCGGATGTTCGGTCTCCACGATCAGGCCGCGCGCCTCGGTGTGCGGCTCCTTGAACGCCTGCGCGACGTCGTTGACCGGGCCGCACGGCACGCCGGCGCCGGTCAGCAGCGACAGCCACTCGTCGCTCGTGCGCGTCGAGAACGCCTCGTCCAGGATCGCGATCAGCTCGTCGCGGTTGTCGTTGCGCGCGGCGAAGGTCGCATAGCGCGGATCGGATGCCAGCTCGGGCTTGCCGATCGCGGCGGCGAGCCGCTGCCAGAACTTCTCCTTCGCGCAGCCGACGACGATCCATCCGTCCGCGGAGGCGAACAGCTGGAACGGCACCAGCGACGGGTGCGCGCTGCGCGTCGTGCGCTCTGGAGTGAACCCGCCGTTCAGGTGCCAGACTGCTGGGTAGGTGAGCATGCCGATCGCCGCGTCGTAGAGCGAGACGTCGCAATCCATCCCGCAGCCGTCCCGCCGCGCCGCGTGGATGCCCGAAACGAGCGAGAGCGCCGCAACGATCCCGCCGATGTAGTCCACCAGCGACAGCCCCGATTTCGCCGGCGGCCCGTCCGGCTCGCCGGTGATCGACATCCATCCGGCGAGGCCTTGCAGGATGTAGTCGTAGCCGGGTTCGGCCGCGCGCGGGCCGGTCATGCCGAAGCCCGTCAGCGACACGCACACGATCTTTTCGTTGACCGCCTTCAGGTGCTCGTAGGTAATGCGCAGCCGTTCGGGCACGTCGCCGCGCAAGTTCGAATACATCGCATCGCTCACCCGGATCAGGTCCTCGAGGACCTCGCGGCCGGCCGCGTTCGTCACGTCCAGCACGATCGAGCGCTTGTTGCGGGTGAAGGTCTCGAAGAAGAGCGAGTCTTGCTCGTGCTGGAACGGCGGCACGTACCGGCCGACATCCCCGCCGGTGGACGGGTCTTCGATCTTGATCACCTCGGCCCCGAGATCGGCCAGATGCAACGAGCCGAACGGACCCGCGCCGTATTGCTCCAGCGCCACGATGCGAACATCCTCGAGCGGCCTCATGATGCCGGTCAGCGTACCACCCGGAGTTCCGCTCAGAGAAACGATGGACCGCTCAGCGGTATGCTCGTCCGGCCGACGCCGAAGGAGGAAACCGATGACCGTGAAGCCGGGATGGCAGGGGCGCTACTACGAGGATTTTGAGATCGGGGACGTCTACAAGCACCCGATGGGGCGCACGATCACCGAGGCCGACAACATCTGGTTCACGCTGCTGAGCGGCAACACGAATCAGATGCATTTCAACGATCACTATGCCAAGCAGTCCACCTTCGGGCAGTATCTCGTCAACAGCGGGATCACCGTGATGGTCGTGCTCGGCCTGAGCGTGAGCGACGTCAGCCAGAACGGGATGGCGAACCTGTCCTGGGACGAGATCCGCCTGCCGGCGCCCGTCTTCGTCGGCGACACGCTCTACGCTGAATCACTCGTTATCGACAAGCGCGAATCCAAGTCGCGCCCATACGCGGGGATCGTGAGCGTGAAGACGCGCGGGATCAAGCAGGACGGCACGGTCGTGGTGACGTGGAAGCGAAGCGTCATGGTCTACCGGCGCGACGCTCCGATGGACAAAGGCCACTTCCCCGAGCCCTCCACTCCGATCGACGCCGAATAGCGTCGCCCTAGACGCTTTCGATCTCGGGCGCGTAGAGGTTGACGATGCGGCCGTCGCTCAATCGGATCTCGAACACGGCCTTCTCGCCCGAGAATCCGGGCGTGATCCATTCGATCGTGCCTTCGAGTCCGATCACGTCTTCCGGAACGGGATCGCCTTGCGGGTCCTGCCGCAGAGCGACGACGCGAATCCGGTCGCCCGTCTCCAGTTGGTCCTTCTTCGCCATGTCGCTCTCCTTCATGGCCGGCAGCATCGAGGGTACACTTTCCCGCAATGACCTCGCGCGAATACCACTCCGACGATCTGATTGTGCGTTGGAATCCGGCCCTGTGCATCCACGCGGGCGATTGCCTCGCGGCGGCGCCGGCCGTGTTCGACGTGCGCGCCCGGCCGTGGGTGCGCATGGCGAACGGAACGACCGAGGAGATCGTGGCGGCCGTCGAACGCTGTCCGACCGGCGCGCTCGCCTACGAACGTGCCGGTGCGGGCGAAGTTGCCCCGCCCGTGACGACGGTGAGTGCGGTCCCGGACGGTCCGCTCCTGGTCCGAGGGCCGATCTTGATTCGCGACGAGGACGGCACGGTCATCGCCCAGGGCAGCCGCTTCGCCCTGTGCCGCTGCGGACGCAGCAAGCATCAGCCGTTCTGTGACAACTCGCATCGTCTTCGCGACGAGCCGCGCCCGGTCGCGCCCGACACGCCGCTGCAGATTTGCACGCGGCAGCCGGACGAGTTCGTCAAGCGTTCCGGCGACGTCTACGAGTCGTCGTCGGACGACCGGCCGTAGTACTCGTCGCGGGCGGCTCCGCGCTCCAGTTTCGCGTGCCATCGCGTTCCGGTGAGGCCACCCGTGATTCCGCCGAGCACCATCGCCGCGAGCGACGCGATCCCCACGACGGCGCCGAACGTGTAGACGGTATCGGTGTCGATCGGGAATCGTCCGTCGGTGAACGGCATCGCGATGCGAACCGTGGATCCGAGCGCGGTGACGACCAGTGCCGTGATCGCGCCGGCGACGACCGCCACGATCGGAACCAGCACTCCGTTGAGCATCCCGGCGCCACGTGCCATCCGTCCGGCCGTGTAGCCGCCCCAGAAATAGGCGAAGAACTGGGCGGTGACGAACGCGACGGCCGCGCCGACGCCCAATCCGATGGCCTCGTCGCGATCCAGCGAGGCGGCGTCCAGGGAACTGTTGGCGGCGATCGCGCCGACGATCGCCGACAGGACCAGCATCACGCCGAACGCGGCCAGCACGCCGGTGAACACCGCGAGAACCGACACGCCTCCGCGAATGGTCATCGGCTCGGGAACGCGCTCGTGGACGAGCCGCGTTTCGGGCGGCGGATATTGCGCCATGCCGGCCGGCGGCACCGCGTTCCGGGCCGGGGTTGCGTCGGGTCCGTCCAAGACGATTTGCTCGCGGGTTACCGGGTCGATCGTGCGCTGACGTCGAGCCATGGCTATCCTCCCTTGCTTATGGATGCGCCTTCCCGCGGCGATCGGGAACGAAACAACCGCGCTACCGGATTGCCCCGTTCTATGCAGGAGGGATGGGGCAAAGCGACACGGAAGAATCCCCGGTCGGCCGGCACCAGCCCGGCCCCGGTACGGGGAGAGATCTATGAAGCGTTTCGCAATGTTCGCCGCGTCCGCGATCGCGGCGGCGTTGCTTGTGTCGCCCGCCTCGGCGGACCACGCATGCGACCCGACCGTCGTCGACGGTGCCGGCATCGTCTACGTCGTCGTCGACGACCTCGACAACGAGCACGGCGGCATTTGGATCTACCTAGAGTCCAACGGCGAGGCCGGCCTTCAGCGTGGCGACGACTCATGCACCGACAGCGAGTACCCGGACACGATCATCTACTAGGACACCTGCCTAGTCGGCATCGCGGCGGGCGGCCTCGAGTTCGAGGCCGTCTTTCGCGTGTTGCGGGCGGGAATCACCGATCCGGGCCCCGGACGGCAACATTTGGGCCATATCGGTGACGCTCCGGTGACGGACGGCGGACGATGATCGACGGTGCGTCTGAGCGCCGGACCCCCCGGTGAACTTCACGTCATCGAAGAGCCATCGAGGCGCACTGAAGGTCCGTGATCCTCATGCTGAAACGTCGAGTCGTCTCTGGGATATTGCTCGTTCTCGCGATCGGCGCGGTAACGATAGTTTCCACATCGGTATCGATCGCCGCGACTCAGCCGCTCGTGGGGCTTGGAACCGCCGATAGCTTTGCGGTTCTCGCAGGCTCCACGATTACGAACACTGGGTCGACCACGATCACCGGTGACGTTGGTTTGCACCCGGGAAGTTCCGTAACGGGATTCAATACCGTGACGCTGAACGGCAATCTTCATGTGGCCGACGCCGTTGCGGAGCAAGCGAAGATCGACTTGGGGAACGCGTACACCGACGCCGCCGGGCGCACGCCCGTGACGGCCGTGGCCACAGAACTCGGAGGGCAGCTCTTGATGCCGGGTGTGTACAACTCGGCTTCGGGCACGTTCCAGATAACGGGGGCCCTGACGCTCGACGCCGGGGGTGACTCCACCGCCGTGTTCATCTTCCAGATGGCAAGCACGCTCATCACCGCGTCGGCGAGCAGTGTCAACCTCATCAACGGCGCAAGCGCCTGCAACATCTTCTGGCAAGTCGGCAGCTCGGCCACGCTCGGAACCGGCACGAGCTTCAGAGGAAACATTCTCGCCTCGGCATCAATCGGGCTCAACACCGGTGCGACGATCATCGGTCGCGCGCTCGCACGAAGCGGGGCGGTCACCATGCAGACAAACACCATCTCGAATAGCACGTGTTCGACGCCGACGCCGACGCCGACGCCGACGCCGACCACGACCGCGACGCCGACCACGACCGCGACGCCGACCACGACCGCGACGCCGACGCCGACCACGACCGCGACGCCGACCACGACCGCGACGCCGACGCCGACGCCGACCACGACTGCGACGCCGACCGCGACCGCGACGCCGAGCCCGTCCGCCACGCCGACCGCGACCGCGACGCCGAGCCCGTCCGCCACACCGACCGCGACTGTCACGCCGACGACGACCGCACGACCATCCGTTACCCCAAGGCCGGCCGTGACGCCGACGCCCCCCGGCGCGGACCCGACTTCGCTGCTCGACGTTCTCGGCTCGCGTGCCGCCGGAGCACCCGCGATCAGGGATCTGCCGCGAACGGGCGGCGCTCCCACTTCGCAGAGTGTCTTCTGGATCGTTCTTTGTGGCGTCGCGATCATCCTTGGATCCGGATCGCTGATCTGGGGCGCGAGCGTGACGACATCGCGTCGTCGCCGGCGCACCGGTTCTGTTGCCGGGACCCTGTGGTCCGGTTTTCTGTTCGCGACCATGATGACCGTGGCGATCAGTTCCGCGTATGCCAAATCATCGATCGTGCGCGGCGAGCCCGCTCCCGCTCACCCGAGTCGGATCGAGGTCCCCGAGCCGCGCGTCGCCCACCCCGCCGCTCGTCCGGTCTCCGTGCTCGCGCCGCTCTTCGAAGCCGGTCTCGACCTGCACGCGCCGCCGATCGCGCTGCCGCTGCAACTGCGCATCCCATCGCTGAATCTTGCCGCTCCGATCGTTGGGGTCGGGATCACGTCGCAAGGCGCGATGGATGCGCCGATGGGACCGCCGAGCGATGCGGTGTGGCAGCAAGCGTTCTGGTACCGAGGCAGCGGGATCCCAGGAAACCCCGGCACCGCGACGATCGCCGGACACGTGCGCGGCGGGCGCGGCGCGTCGGCCTTCGCTCACTTGGAGGATCTCCGGCCGGGTGATCTGATCATCGTTCGCGACGCACGGACCGGACTTGACGCCCGGTTCATCGTCTCAGCGACGAAGGTGTACTCGTTGGAGCGCGGCACCGACCCCGCCGTCCTGGAGCGGATCTACGGAGCCGGTCCCGTTTCGGGCGGAGGACCGCGCGCGACATCGGACGGACTTTCTCACTTGACGCTAATCACGTGTGCCGGCGACTACGTCGGTTCCTCCTACGACCAACGCCTGGCGGTCTACGCCGAGCGCGCGGGCTGAAAACCAGAGCCGGACCCATCTCTGAGTTCTTGACGCCGCTCGCTATGCGTCCATCGTGACGGCGACGATGGCGATGTCGTCTGTTGCGGCGCCCGACTGGAACGCCGTGACGGCTCGCTCGATGTGCTGGGTGATCTGCTCGGCGGTCTTTCCGCGGCACCGCCGGATCGTATCGATCAAGCGCTTCTCGCCGAACTGCTCGGCTCCGCGGCGCGCTTCGGTGACGCCGTCGGTGTAGAAGATCAGCGAGTCTCCGGGTCCCAACTCGACGATCTGATCTTGAACTCCCGGATCGTCGAACACTCCCAGCAACGACCCCTCGCCTTCGACGAGCATCACGTCCCCCCATGCCCGGAGCACGGCGACGGGCGGGTGGCCTCCGCTGCCGACCACGATCTTGGCCCCGCGACCTGTGGGCGAGAGCCGCACGTAGGCGGCGGTCACGAACCGGCCGTCGTGTGCGCCGCGCAGGAGCGCCTCGTTCAAGATGGCGAGCACGCGCGACGGCTGACGCTGGAGCATGGAGGCCGTGCGAATCGAATGCCGGGCCAGCGCGGTCAAAGCGGCCGCGTCGGCCCCTTTGCCGCACACGTCGCCGATCGCGATCCCCCAGTCGCGTCCGCGGACGGGAAACAAGTCGTAGAAGTCGCCCCCGACGACGGCGCCGCCCGGCCGGAATCGCCCGGAAACGCTCGCGCGGGGAATCTCGGGAAGGCTCGGCGGGAGCAGGCTCTCCTGCAGGACGCGCGCGACGTGATCGCGCTCATCGAATGCCAGGCGTGCGGACTCGCGTTCGCGAACCAGATCGGTCAGGGTGCGGGCGCATTCGACGGCGACGGACGCCGCATGCGCGAATTGCGCGATGACGGCCTGTTCGGAGGGCGACGGGTCGCGCGGATCGCACGCCGAGACCGCGATCATCCCCAGGAGTTCCCCGGATCCGCCCAGGATCGGCGCGAACCAGGACGCGCGCGCGTCGTGCCGCGCGTCGGGATCGCCGAACGTCGTCCGCGCCGCGTTGGCCGCGACATGGCTCGGCTGGAGCCGGATGAATGCGGTCGCGGCACCCGGCAGCGCATCGGCCACGGCGGCCGTGATCGCGCTGAGCACGTCGCCGAGCGGCCGGCCCGTGGCAATCGCTTCGAAGATGTCCGCGCGCGCAGCGGCAGCCGCTGAGCCTCGTCCGGTTTCGGTGGTTGACGGTTCGCGACGCGACACGCTCGTCCCCCCATGCGTGGGCCCGTTCAAAACGTACCTCCCCCGCTCGCTGCCGTCCAAACCCCTCGCACGGGACGTTGACCGGCTCCGGGACACCCGGCTACTCTGGGCGGTTCTGGACGAAACGCCGTACCGCTGAACGAAACAGGGGGTTTGGGCCGATGCGTCCGCATGTCGAGTTGATTCACGAGGATGACTACATCTGGCATGGCGCCGAGCTTCCGTTCGGCGATGGGAGAGCTCGCCAGCGAAATCTCTCGCTGGACGAAGAGGATGGGTCCGCGTCGACCAGCGTCGAGTTTCTCTCGGCCTTCGAGCGGCCGGCCGGGCGGCATCTGGCCGATACCGAGTGGTACGTGCTGGCGGGCGAGATCGCGGTTGGTGACACGGTGCTGGGCAAGGGCGGCTACTTCCACGCGCCGAAAGGCGTCGCGATGCCGAAGGTCGCCGCGAAAGAGGGCACGCGCATCCTCTTGTATCGCGAGTTGGGCGATTGGGGATTCGAAGTGAACGAGCAAACGGCCGAGTGGGCGCGAGAGCGTGACTTGATCGTGCTCGACACCGAAGCGATGCCGTGGGACCCGGTGGACAAGCCCGGCCCGAAGCCCGGCCTGATGATCAAGATGCTTCACCGCAATCCCGAGACCGGCTTCTACTCGCGCCTCATCTGGGCCAAGCCGGGCTGGGACGACCATCGGCTCGCGCACCATCCGTGCTACGAGGAGGCCTACACGGTATGGGGATCGATGGTCTACAACTTCGGCGACCTCACGCCCGGCACGTACTTCTTTCGTCCCGCCTGGGTCAAGCACGGGCACTTCGTCTCGCACGAGCCCGACGGCTGCGCCTGGCTGATTCGCAGCGACGGCGATCTGATCAACTACTACACGACCAACGAACGCGTCATCGCCGAAGGCACGCCCGAGAACTACGATCCCGAAACGCAAGGCCCCGTGATCACCGGCTTGCCGGTGCGTTCGAAGTCCACCGGTGAGTGGAGCGGCGACGGCCGGTGACGTTTCCGGGGAGTCACCCGTCATGAGCGGTCCGCTGTCGGGCATCCGCGTGCTCGACGTGTCAACGGTGCTGGCCGGCCCGCTGTGCTGCCAAATCCTCGGCGACTTCGGCGCCGATGTGATCAAGATCGAGCATCCATCCAAAGGCGACTCGATGCGCGGCCACGGCCCGCGCAAGGACGGGATCCCGCTGTGGTGGAAAATGCTCTCGCGCAACAAGCGGTGCGTCGGGCTGTACCTGGGCGATCCCGACGGCGCGTCGGTGTTTTTGGATCTGGTGCGCACCGCCGATGTCGTCGTCGAGAACTTCCGGCCGGGCACGCTCGAGAGGTGGGGCGTCGGCTACGAGCGCCTCCGCGACGTCAACCCGGGCGTCGTCCTGGTGCGCGTGACCGGCTTCGGGCAGACGGGGCCGTATTCGTCGCGGCCCGGATTCGGCACCCTGGCCGAGTCGATGAGCGGTTTCGCGGCGATCACCGGCGAGCCGGACGGGCCGCCGACGCTGCCGCCGTTCGGCTTGGCCGACTCGATCGCCGGGATCAGCGCCGCGAACGCGGCGATGATGGCGCTGTATCACCGCGATCGCCGCGGCGGCTCGGGTGAGGGCCAGCAGATCGACATCTCGATCCTCGAGCCGATCGTCACCGCGCTCGGGCCGCAGCCGATCGTCTACGACCAGCTCGGGCAAGTGCAGCCGCGTCGCGGCAACCGAAGCGACAACAATGCGCCCCGCAACGTCTACAAGACCAAGGATGGAACGTGGGTGGCGATCTCGACGTCGGCCGATACGATCGCGCGCCGCGTGATGGATCTGGTCGGCCATCCCGAGGTGTGCGACGAGCCCTGGTTCGCGACCGGCGTCGGGCGCGCGCAGCACAACGATCTGCTCGACGGCTATGTGGCGGCCTGGATCGCCGAGCGCACGCGCGACGAGGTGATCGAGGCATTCGAGGCGGCGCAGGCCGCGATCGCGCCGGTCTACGACGTCGCCGCGCTCATGGACGACCCGCACGTGCGCGCCACTGAGATGATCACCGCCGTCCCCGACGAGGATTTCGGATCGATTCGCATGCAGAACCTGCTGTTTCGAATGAGCGACACCCCGGGTCAGATTCGCTGGACCGGACGAGCGCTCGGCGCCGACACCGACGCGGTGCTCGGCGAGGCCGGCGTCCCGGCTTCGCGAATCGCCGCGCTGCGGGAGCGTGGCGTGATTGCCTGACCCGCTGCTGGATGCGATTGCGCGCGGCGTGCGCGTGTTCGACCTGGGCCGCGAGCTGTTCGCCGGCATGCCCCAGTCGCCGAACCATCCCGAGTTCCGCATGGCGCTCGTCCGCCGCCACGGCGACATGATGCGCGCCGACGGCGGCAGCGCCGCCAACGAGATGATCGTCACCGGCGGCCATGTCGGCACCCACATCGACGCCTTGTCGCACGTATCGCACGACGGCACGCTGTTCGGCGGCCACGATGCGGCGTCTGCGTCGGTGGGTGGACGCTTCAGCGTGCACGGCATCGAGACCGTCGCGCCGTGGGTGTGTCGCGGTGTGCTGCTGGACGTGCCCCGCGCCTTGGGTCTGGATGCCTGCGATGCCGGCTACGAGATCACGGCCGCGGATCTTCAGGCCTGCGACGTCGCATTGAACGAAGGCGACGTCGCACTGATCCGAACCGGCTGGGGACGGCACTGGCCCGACCGCGACGCCACCGTCGGACGCGCGACCGGCGTGCCGGGACCCGGGGAAGAAGCCGCGAAATGGCTCGCGTCCAAACGCGTGCGAGCCGCCGGCGCCGACTCGATCGCCTTCGAGCGCCTGCCGGCCGGCGCCGGTCACGCGCTGCTTCCGGCGCATCGGGTGCTGCTGGTCGAACACGGCATTCACATCATCGAAACGCTCGCGCTGGAAGAGCTCGCGGCGGCCGGCGTGCGCGAGTTCGTCTTCGTGCTGGCGCCGCTCAAGATCGTCGGCGCGACCGGCTCGCCGGTGCGTCCGCTCGCGGTCGTCGGCACATGACGACGGTCGCGGGGCGGCTTGCCGCGTTCGCGGCGTCCCCGTCGGTGCCGCCCGACGTGGCCGGGATGGTGCGGTGGCACGTGCTCGATACGGTCGGCGTCGCGATCGCCGCGCTCCCGCTCGACACCTCGCAGGCGGTCGTCGCGATGATGCGCGAGCAGGGCGGCGCCGGGCAGTCGTCGATCGTCGGGGAGCGAGCACGCGTGCCGATGGCGAGCGCCGCGTTTGCCAACGGCGTGCTCGCACACTCGCTCGACTACGACGACACGCACCTGCCGTCGATCCTTCATCCATCCGCGTCCGTCGTGCCGGCCGCGTTCGCGGTCGCCGAGCATGCCGGCGCATCGCGGGAAGCGTTTCTGGACGCGACCGCGGCCGGCATCGAAATCTGCATCCGCACCGGCATGGCCGGCTACGACGCCGCGCGCCGCCAGTCGCTGTTCTTCGAGCGCGGCCAGCACGCGACGTCGATCTGCGGCGCGCTCGGCGCGGCGGCCGCGTCCGCGCGGTTGCTGGGGCTGGACGCCGCCGGCATCGCGCACGCGCTCGGGATCGCGGTCAGCATGGGGTCGGGCGTGCTCGAAGGAAACCGCGCCGGCGGCACGGTCAAGCGGGTGCATTGCGGCTGGGCGGCGCACGCGGGCGTCACCGCAGCGATGCTCGCCGCGCGCGGGATCACCGGCCCGCCGACCGCGTTCGAGGGCCGGTTCGGCTTCTATCAGGCATGGCTGTCCGGCGAATACGACGACGCGCCGCTGCGCGCGCCGGGGGAATGGGAGATCCGGCGGCTGCATTTCAAGCCGTATCCCGCGAATCATTTCACGCAAGCCGCGATCGACGCGGCGATCGCGCTTCGCGACGACGGTCTGGGGCCCGGCGACGTCGCGTCGATCACGGTCGGTGTCCCGACGCCGACCGTGCGAACGATCGGCGAACCGGTCGAGGCGAAGCGCGTCCCGGCGACCGGCTATCAGGCGCAGTTTTCGGGTCCGTATGCGGTGGCGGCGGCCCTGCACGGCGGCGGCGGGCTCGGACTCGGCTTGGACGACTTCAGCGACGCGCTCGCCGCCGATCCCGACCGGCGCGCGCTGATGCAGCGCATCGAAATCGTCGCCGATCCCGAATGCGATGCGATCTATCCAGACGAGTTTCCCGCGATCGTCCGTGTCACGACGCGAGACGGCCGCGCGCTCGAACGCAAGGTTCTAAGCAACCGCGGCGGGCCGGGACGGCCGCTGTCCGACGACGAAGTGCTGCGGAAGTTTCGCGACAACGCCACCCGCGCTCTGAGCGACGCGGACGCCGGCGCCGTCGAAGACGCGCTACGCGAAGGAGAGGTGAACCTGCCATGGCCCGCTACGACATCGTCGTGACCGGTGGCACGCTGGTGATTCCGTTCGTCGGCGAAGTGCGCGGCGACATCGCAATCAAAGACGGACGCATCGCCGCGATCGCCGACGATCTGGGGTCCGGCGACGCCGGCGAAGCGATCGACGCGCGCGGCAAGCACGTCTTTCCCGGTGCCGTCGACTCGCACTATCACCTCGGCATCTATCGCGACCTCACCGACGACACCGAATCGGAGACCACATCTTCGCTCGTCGGCGGCGTCACCACGGTCGTGTCCTACTTCCGCACCGGCAGCCATTACTTGAACAAGACCGGCCCTTACAAGCAGATCTTCCCCGAAGTGCTTCGGGCGGTCGAAGGCCATGCCAAGACCGACTTCGGGTTCCATCTGGCGCCGATGACGGCCGAGCACGTCGCCGAGATCCCGTGGCTGGTCGGCGAGATGGGCATCGCGTCCTTCAAGTACTACATGTTCTACAAGGGCCTGAACCTGTCGGCCGACTCGCGCGACGCGAAGTCCTACACGATGACCGATGAGTACGACCTCGGGCATCTGTTCGAGATCATGGAAGCCGTCTCGGCCGCCGACCTCGCGCACCCCGGACGCATCTCGCTGTCGCTTCACTGCGAGCAGGCCGAACTGCTGCGCGTGTTCATCGAGCGCGCCAAGGCAGATCCGTCCGTCGGCGGTCTGGCCGAGTACGCGGCCGGCCGTCCGCCGCTCACCGAGCAGCTTGCGATCGAAGAGGCGGGCGTGCTTGCCGGCGCGACGCGCGTGCGTCCCAACTTCTTGCATCTATCGTCGGCCGAGGCGCTCGGCAAGGCCGACGAAGTTCGCCGCCGCTACGCGCTGGACGCGAACCTGGAGGTAACCGTGCACCATCTCGCGCTCTCGCACGACATGCTGGAGGGCAAGGGACTGGGGGGCAAGGTCAATCCGCCGATCCGCACGCGCGAAGACAACGAAGCGCTGTGGCGCGGTCTGGCCGACGGGCGCATCGGCACCGTCGCGTCCGACCACGCGTGCTGCATGGAGGAATCCAAGGGCGAGGATCTGTGGCCGGCGCTTCCCGGCTTCGGCGGCACGGCGCTGCTGTATCCGGTGCTGATCAGCGAAGGCCACCACAAGCGCGGCATCACGCTGGATCGCATCGCGCAGGTCGCGAGCGCCGCGCCGGCACGCACCTTCAACCTGTATCCGCGCAAGGGGACCATCGCGGTCGGCGCCGACGCCGATCTTGCGATCGTCGATATCGGCCTCGAGCAACCCGTCACGCCCGAGCGGTGCCGCAGCGCGCAGGACCACACGCCGTTCAACGGAATCGCCGTCCGCGGCTGGCCCGTCGCGACGCTCGTGCGCGGCATCCCGATGTTCCGCGACGGTGAGATCGCCAAAGACTTCCCCGGCCGCTACGTGCGCCGGGCGTAGCGAAGCGTCCGGCAACCACTTAGCGCCGCGGGGCGTCGTCGTCCATGGGGAATGCGTACAGGAATGCGAAGACGGGCTTGCGCGAGCGATCCCCGGCGCGGCGTGGGGACGGCCGGCCGGTGCCGGCGGACCATTTACGGATCACCGCCTGGAGCTCGGCTCCCATCGTTGCCATTTCCGAGGATGTGAGCATCAGGACCGCATCCGTTTCCGAGGTTGCATCCAGCCATTCACGACCCCAGCGATGCCACGTCCGGTGCCAATGGGCAAGCCGCTCTGATCGCCGCTGGGCGAGGAGGCGCTGACCGGCCGTCGATGCTTCTCGCCGCCCGGGCGAGCCCGTGAAATCGGCGGCGGACCATCGGAGTGCGCCCGGCAACGCTTCCCACCAGCGCTCGCGGCCGTCGTGCGAGGGCGTTTTCGCCTGCGCAATCAGGCCTGCGGCGTGCATCTGACCGAGGTGATAGCTGGCCGAACCCACCGCCAGGCCGGTCTTGTTCGCCAGATCCGACACCGTCGCGGGACCCGCTTGAACGAGGACCTCGTACAGGCGAATGCGCGCCGGATTCGCCAAAGCCTTCAAGGTTGCGAATTCTTTGACGCCTCTCGCCTTCCTCGCCACGTCTCTGCTCCGTTCGTGAGCCTCCGCTCGTGAGTCTCCGCGAGCCGAGCGCAGCCTATCGCCGCCGCATCCCGAAGGCTACGACAGAAGTTGCACAAATTTTCTTGCGCAAATATCATTGTGAGAGTACCATACGGCCCGACGGAAGGGGGTGCGGCATGGACGAGTTCGAAGTGGTCGAGATGGAGGAGCGCGTGATCTGCGGAGTCAATTTGTGAATTGACTCCCCGTCGCCCCCCCCGGGAGGTGTTCGATGAGCGACAGTTTCAGACTGCTTCCCACCCGGAACGGATGGTGGATCACCTCGGGTAATCGCGTGTCGAGGCTGCCGCACGACGCGGTCCACGACGGAGCACTCAGCGCGATCGCCCGAGGGACGCTTGAAGGACGGCAGTTCTTTCGCAGAGATCGAAAGCCGTTTGCTCTGACGGTCCTTCCGTCCACGGCGTGCAACCTCGGGTGCGCATACTGCTTCCAGAACCTCGGACCGCCGGCCGGCGCAAGCAGCGCGCCGCCGCGCATTCCGCGGGCGACCCTCAGCGAGGACGGCATTGCGCAGATCCGCGAGTTTGCGTCGTCGCGCATGGAGCATCTGGGCTTCTCCGAGATCGCATTGCTGCTGTTCGGAGGCGAACCACTGCTGAACCCGACGGGTTGCGTGTCGCTGTTGAAGGCGCTGACGCCGATCGGACTCGTTCATGCGGAGATGATCAGCAACGCAACGCTTCTGACCGCGGAGATCGCGGCCGAACTCGAAGCGGCGGGACTTCGCCGGATCCAGGTCACCTTCGACGGCACACGCGAAAGCCACGATCGAGTCCGCGTCACACGCCGCGGCCGGGCGACGTACGACACGATTCTTGCCAACATTCGTGAAGCGGCCGCTGCGACGAGCCTCCGCTGGCATTTTCGGGTAAATGTGGGCGCCTCCAATCTCGACGGGCTCGAAGATCTCGTCGAGCACGTGGCGTCGATATCCGTCGCGCACCCCTCGACCGTGCATTTCGCGTTGCTCGACGACGTCGGCATCGGCTACGGCGATTGCCTCGGATATAGCGACGAGCTTCGCGAGCGACTCGGCGGCCTCGTCATGCTCGCGATTCGACGGGGCCTCCGCGTGCCGCTGATGGGGACTTCGACTCGCGACTGCCCATTCTGCGGAACCTTCGCAGGAAGAACGGGCGCCGTCGTCAGCGCGGACGGACAACTGTTTAGTTGCTGGGAAACGGCCGGAAAACCCGATTGGGCGGTCGGCTCGATGCACGACGGATATCTCCCCGATGCAGTCATCAAGGATCGTTGGGTGTCGTGTGACCATCTGGCCCGGCCCCACGGCGACGCCGCCGCGCGCGCCCGGTTTTTCGACCGGCTGGACGCGCTCATTCTCGATGAGACCGTCGACGCCGGCACATGCGCGGCCGGGAATAGGAGCGGGCAATGAGACGAACGATCTGTTCTGCGGGCGGCATTCGGTTCACGTGCCGCGGCCCCGACCCTCGATCCGGATTGCCGATCGAATCCGGTTGCGACGCATCCCGTCGGGACGTCGCCCAAGCGATGGGGGCGTGACCGACGCGAGTCCGGCTCAGGCGCGAGGGCCCCGCACATCGTTTCGGGTTTACCTGACCGGGCTCTCGGCAGACCTGGTCGGCGATCAGGTGTGGTTTCTCGCCGTCGCCTGGGCCGCGACGGAGATCGGTGGGCCCGGCTCGGCAGGCATGATCATCGCGGTGGCGGGAATTCCTCGGCTCCTGCTGCTCTTGCCGGCGGGTGTGCTTGTGGATCGAGTCGGTGCGCTCCCAGTCGGGCAGATGGCGCAAGTGATCCGGATCGCCGTCATGGTGGCGGCGCTGGGGCTGGCCGCTCTTGATGCGCTCGAACTGGTCCCGTTGCTCTGTCTCGCCGTCTTGTTCGGCGTGGGTGACGCGGTTCGTCTGCCGGCTGCAAGCTCCCTGCCCCCATCGCTGCTTCCGGCGGAGGAATTGGTCCGAGGACAAGGCTCCGTGGTGACGGCCGGTCGCGCGGCATCGATCGTCGCCGGTCCGGTCTCGGGCGTCGTGCTGGCTGTCGGCGGCTTCGGCGCAGCCGTCGCCGCAAATCTGTGCCTCTGCCTGATTGGGTACCTGACTTTTCGGTCGCTGCGGCGGCACGTCGGCGCTTCACCGGCTGGAACGTCGAACAGGGGCGTGCGGAGTGGCTTCGCCTACCTTCGGAATCGCAAGGACATCCTGATGCTGCTGTCGCTCGTCGCCGGTCTCAACATCGCGCTCATCGGTCCGTTGAACCTCGGAGTGGTCCTGCGCGTGCGGGAAGAGTCATGGGGCCCGGCCGCACTCGGATTGATCATCGGAGCGTTCGGGGCGGCTGCATCGGCCGGTGCGCTCCTGCTGGCCCTTACGCGCGCCGCTCGTCCTTCGCCCGAGCGGGGCATGATCATGCTGGCGCTCGGCGGCGCGGGAATCGTGGCGCTCGGGCTCGCGCCAAATGTGATCATCGGCGTCCTTGCCGCCGCCGCCGTGGGATTGGCACTCGGGCCCGCCGGCGCGATGCTCGTCGGAATGGTCCAAGGAGCGACGGATCGGGCCTACATCGGCCGGGTGATGGGTGCGATGAGCGTCGCCTCCTACGGGCTCGCTCCTCTCGCCCTCGCCGGCTTCGGAGGCGTCGCGGCACGCCTTGGCGTCTCGCCCGCATTCGTGGTGTCCGGGGTGCTCGTCGGCGGGCTTGCGATCCTCGGATTGATCTCCCCATCCGTGCGTGAGATTTCGCGCCCGACCCTTGCCGATGCGGTTTCCGGTCCATTTCCGGAGCGAGCGGCATGAGCTACAACCACGTCTTGGCGGATCTGTACGACGCGCTCAAGGCGGGCGAAGACTACGCCGCGTGGGCCGACCTGGTCGTCGGTTTGCTCGATCGATGGAGCCCGCCGGGTCGCCGGATGCTCGATGTCGGATGCGGCACCGGCAACAGCAGCGCGGCGTTCGTCGACCGCGGTTTTTCCGTCGTCGGCTGCGATATCTCCGAGGCGATGCTGACGCAGGCCCAACGAAAGTTCTTCGAGAAGGGGATGCCTTTCCTGGCCGCGGACATGCGTTCTCTTCCGCACGGTCTGAATGGTTTCGACACCGTCCTGTGGATGGACGACGTCGCCAATCACCTGTTGGCCGAAGCCGACCTCCTTGCCGCGTTGCGAGAGTCCTGCCGGGTGCTCTCCGACGGGGGCCTGTTGGTTTTCGACGTCAACAACCGGGCCGCGTTTCGAACGGTGTTTTCGGAGTGGAGAGTCGTCCCTTCTCGCGAGGCCCTCCTTGTCTGGCAGGGCCAGACCTTTGAATTCACCCCCGGCGGCCTGGGCCGGGTTCACTTGACCGCATTCACTCGCAGTCGGAAGGGTGTGCGAAGAAGGGACGCCGACATCGTCGAGCGGCACTTTCCTCCGGACGTGGTCGAGACGATCATCGGCCGATCCGGGCTGTCGCTCGTCGGGGCCTTCGGCTTGGGCGGAGGACGCCTCCACCCTCCGGACGAGGACCGGTTCATGAAGACGATTTACGTGGCGCAGCGGGAGCGGGCCGGGGCGTAGCGGAACGGCGTTTCGGTTTTGTTCCGCTGTGCGGTACGCTGATCCGCGATGGCCGGCGAGGCGCAAGGGCAGACGATCGTGGCGATCGAACGGGCCGCGGACGTTCTGTCGCTGTTCGCCGACTCCGACGAACCCACGCTCGGCGTGACCGAGATCGCGCAGGCGCTCGGGCTTTCCAAAGCCGTCGTCTACCGGATCCTGTCCAGCTTCCGATCGAAAGGGTTCATCGAGCTGGACGAGGCGTCGCGGCGCTACGCGCTGGGACCGCGCGCGCTGCACCTGGGTCTCGCGTTCGTCAACCGCACCGAGGTTCCCCGCGTCGCCCGGCCCATCCTGGAGGCGCTCAGCCGCGACACCAACGAGACCGCCACGCTGTCGCTTCGCACGGGGAACCGGCGCGTCTACATCGACCAGGTCACGCCCGACCGCGACGTGAAGATGGTCGTGCAACTGGGCCTGAGCGTGCCGCTTCACGCGGGCGCGTCGTCGAAGGCGTTTCTGGCCCATCTGGACGACGACGACCAGAAGGCCTACCTGGCCGAGCCGCTGGAGCGACTGACCGGCCTGACGATCACCAACGGCCGCACGCTCGCCAAGGAACTCAAGGAGATCCGCGACCGCGGGTATGCGATCTCGCTCGGGGAGCGCATGGAGGGCGCCGGCTCGGTCGCGGCTCCCGTCTTCGCCCACGACGGCCGTCCGGCGGCCGTCATCAGCGTCTGCGGCCCCCTCGAACGGTTCCGCGGCGAGGCCGGTGACCTGGCCAAGAAGCTGCTCGAGGCCACCGGCCGGCTGTCGCGCCGCCTCGGCTACCGCCCGTAGGCCCCCCCGACCCGAAGATCCTTTTCCGACAATCCGTCATGAAGATGTTGACGGGTTGTCGCGAACTCGCTACTGTTGACGACAGTTCGTCGCAAAAGAAGCAGTTCGGCGTTCCCGGCCACCCAGGGGGAGACAGACGATGTCAGAAATCCTAAAGCGAGTCGAAGAAGCCTCCAAGCGCCTCGGCGAGAAAGTCGACGAGGCCATCGCGACCAAGCCGTTCTCGCGCGTGATGCGCCGCGAATCCTGGGGCGACCACCAGCGGGCGGAATATTCGCCCTTCGAGCAGTCGCTCGTGAAGGGTACGATCAGCAAGGAAGGCTATGCCGACCTGCTCGCGCAGACCTGGTACATCTACGACGCGCTCGAAGCCAAGACCGAAGAGCTGACCGGCGACGCGGTCGCCTCGCGCGTCATCTTCAAGGATCTGGCCCGCCGGGACCTCGTCGCCGCCGATGCCGCCTTCTTCGCCGGCGCCGACTGGAAGAGCCTCTACCCGATCCTGCCCGCGGTGAAGGAATACTGCGAGCGCATCCTGGCCGCGACGCCGGCGCAGTTCGTCGCGCACCACTACGTGCGCTACATGGCCGACCTGTCGGGCGGGCTGTTCATCGCGGCCGCGCTTCGCGAGGCCTGGAAGCTCGACGGCGAAGGCCTCACCTACTACGACTTCGACGCGATCGGCGACGCCGCCGAGTTCAAGCAACAGTACCGTTCGATCCTCGATGACCTCCCGGTGGATGCCCCCTCCAAAAAACTCATCATCGAAGAGGTCATGGTCGCATACGAATACAACATCGAACTCGCGACCCTGCTCGGCGATAAGCACCTCGTCGCCCAGCAAGCGTAGGATCGTTCAGGGTCGGGGCGCGACCGTCGGCGGGGTGGTCGCGCCCGACCCATATCGTGAAACGCCAGGAGGCCCTCATGAGCGAGCGTGACGAACCGGGACTGTGGCAATCGTTGATGCGCGACAGCGCCGAGATCCATCGCGCCGCCGAACGTCGGCCCTTCATGGTCGTGTTCTTCAAGGCCGAGCTGCCCAAAGACGCCTACATCGAGTACCTCGGCCGGCTGTCGTACATCTACGCGGCGCTCGACCAGACCTCGTCGGCGCTGCATGACGATCCGGTCGTGGGACGGATGGACGCGCCCGAGCTGTATCGAAGCGAGGCGATCGACGCCGACATGCGCTTCCTGGTTGGTGACGACTGGCGCGACCGGGTCAAGCCGTCTCCCCAAACCGAGTCCTACGTCGCCACGATTCGCTCGACGCCCGACCGGTTCCCGCCCGCATTCGCCGCGCACCAGTGGCTGCGCTCCCTCGGCAACGTGCTCGCGCAGCGCATCAACCTGCGGATCATGAACAAGGCCTACGGTTTCGACGAGGAAGGCACCGCGTTCTTCCGCTTCGATCAGATCGAAGACCCGCGCGCGTACCTGCGAACGTATCACGAGCGGATGAACTCGATGCCGCTCGACGACGCAGGCATCAAGCGCTGCGTGGACGAGGTCAACGTCGCCTGGCAGCACCAGATCGACTTCACCGACGAGCTCGCCGCCGACTTCGGACTGCGACACGTCTCCGCGGACGAGGCCGAGCAGCTCATGGAAGAGCTGTCGGCCGGCCATCCGTGATCACGCCGGACACCGCACCAGGCTGGGCCGAGTTTCCGATTCCCGGCGGAGCAGCGCCGGTCCCGATCGTGCAACTGCGCTTCGACCCGGCGTCGCGAGCGCAGACGCTGTTCGTGCGCTTTCCCGCCGGATGGTCCCGGCCGGTCTCCGGCTTCTACGAAGCGGCCGAAGAGTTCGTCGTGATCAGCGGCACGCTGCGCATGAGCGGCGCGACCTACGAGCCGGGGGATTGGGGCTACGTGCCGGCGGGGTCGGTCCGCACGGCCACCGATGTGCTCGGGGAGTGTTTGGTGTTCGCGCGGTTCGACGGACCGGCGCGATGGCGGGAGGCGGCCGAAGCGGCCGGTCCTGCGCCGATGACGGCCCCGCTTTCGGGCGAGCCGCGCGAGTTGCGCCGCGGCGACGGATCGATCGTGCGGTACGGCCCCGTCGAGGCGGGCGTGCCGGCGGCCGGGGACACCGAGGTGCTGGATCTTGCTCGCGCCGCGTACGCTTTCGTCGCGGCCGGCTCGCCGTTGCCGCCGGTGGACGGTGCATGCTTCGTTCGAGTCTTCGGGGGTGACGCGTGATCTATCTTCGATACCGGATGCGCCTCGCGCGCCGCGCGCGCGAGAACATGAAGGAATTCTGGTCGTGGCTCGAAAAACGCGAGCAGTGGTTCTACCGCGACCTGCCGATGGTCAAAGAAGTGCGCTGGTACTACTCGATCGTCGGGGACGTCTACGTTCTGGAGAACTGGGCCGCGTTCGACGACGAGGCCGCGTGGGGCGCCTACCGCGCCGCGCTCGGCACGCTCAAAGCCGACGAATCCTGGGAGTCAGAGCGCGTCACGCAAGAAGACTGGTGGGAGTTCCTCGACACCGCCATGTTCGCCGACCCGCCTGCCGAAATCGGCTTCCACCGCACCTAGCCGGCGGGCGTACAATCGGCGCTCGTGAAGCGATGCGAATGGGCGGCCGGCGGCAGCGAACTCATGGTCGCCTACCACGACGACGAGTGGGGCGTCCCCTCGCGCGACGACACGCATCTGTTCGAGATGCTCACGCTGGAAGGCGCGCAAGCCGGCCTGTCGTGGAACACGATTCTCAACAAACGCGTGGGCTATCGTGAGGCGTTCAAAGAATTCGACGCGCCCCAGGTCGCGCGGTTCGGCAAGCGCGACGTCGACCGTCTCATGAGGAACCGGCAGATCGTTCGGAACCGGTTGAAGATCGAGTCCGCCATCGCGAACGCCCGCGTGATCGTCTCGCTCGACACCGGGCTCGCCGGCTATCTGTGGTCCTTCGTCGGCGGCACGCCGATCGTGAACCGCTTCCGCTCGATCGGCGAGCTGCCGGCCGAGTCCGAGCAGAGCCGCGCGATGAGCAAAGCCCTTCGCGCACGCGGGTTCCGCTTCGTCGGCCCGACCATCTGCTACGCCTTCATGCAGGCCACCGGCATGGTCGATGACCATGCCGCCGGCTGCTTCCGCCGAACCGGCGCGATCTAGTAGGTGATCGTCACGGTTCCCGCCGTGGCGGGTGTGAACCAGCCGGTGCCGCCTTCGATCGGGTCGACGATCTGAAGCGGGCCGCATTCTTCGTTCATGAAGCCGCCGACGCGGACGATCACGGTTGCGACGTCCTGCCCGCCCATGTCCATGTCGGCCGATTCGCAGAACTGGCCCTGGTCGCCGATGAGCACGTCGCCCGGGCCGTAGACCTCGGCCTGCGCGGTGATCGGGAACGGCGACAGGTCGTCGACCGTGATGTGAAGGGTGCCGACCTCCCGGGCGAAGACCGAGAAGCACACGACCCCGACGCCGAGGTCGCAGTCCTCCACGAAGAAGACGCTGGTGGTGTAGGAGCCGGACTGGCTCGTCGCGTCCGCGCGCGCAGACGTTCCGAAGGCGAGCATCAGCAAGCAGATGGCGACCAGAAATCGTTTCATTCGAAATCCCCCCATTGATCGTGACGATGCGAACTTCGCCGTCCCCCGCCTTGCTCCCTTCCCGGCCGGGCAGGTTTGTTCGGATTGTGTCAGCCGGCCGTTTCGCGCGCGAGCGGCTCGACCGTCTGCGAGCCTTCCCAGGCGTCCATGCCGCCGACGAGCGCCGCGGCCGGGATCCCGTGCTTTGCCAGAATGAGCGCCCCACGGGCGCTCGTCGCCTCGTTCGTTCAGGTGCAGTACAGGACGACGAGCCGGTCTTTCGTTTGATGTTCGGCCCAGCGGTCGATGTCGCTCAGGTGCACGCGGATGCTGCCGGGAATCTGCGCGGTGGAGTGCTCGTACGCCGAACGCGAGCGCACGTCCAGCACGACCGGCGGCGCGGCGCTCGCCAGCAGCGCCGCAAGCTCGTCCACGCCGATGCGTTGCGACGACGACGGATCGTGGGAGAACAGACCGGTTGCCGTCGCGTGACGCTCCTCTGGTTGGGTGTCTCGCTCGACGCTGCGCCCGTACCAGGACGCCAAGGGCGTGGCCGACACGCCGTGCACCAGGACCGAGGCGACGACGACGACGCCGACGATCGCGAACAGTCGCTCGCCGCCGGGAACGCCGGCGCCGACCGCGATCAGCGCGAGCAGCAGCGAGTTCAGTCCGCGCGGGCCGAACCATGCGATGAACACGCGCGCGACTCCGCTCAGCTCGGCATGGCGGATCGACAGGACCGCCAGCAGCGGAAGCGGCCGCGCGACCAGCAGGGTGAATGCGGCGAAGACGATCAGCGCGGGGCTGATGATCTCGCCCAGCATCGGCGACAGCACCGCGCCGAACAGCACGAACGTCAGCAGCATTGCCATCTCGGCGACGACTTCGCCGAACTCCAGGAAGCAGTCGCAGAGCGTGTTGTTGGTCAGCGCGACGGCGGCGCCGGCCGCGAACGCGGCGAGGAACCCGTCGGCGCCGAGCCACTCGCCCAGCGTGAACGCAGCCAGGACCAGCCCGACGCCGTAGAGCGCTTGATATTCGGTGCGGACCGGCGTGCGCTTATCCACGCGCGACATCGCCCACGCGCCGCCCGCGCCGATCGCCGCACCGATCGCCGGGCCGATCAGGAACAGTTGCACGCCGAACCAGGCCCAGTCGGCGGCGGTCGCGGCTTTCGCAGCCGCGACGGTCGCAAGGATCAGGACCGGCGGCAGGACGATCACGTCGTTGGCGCCGGCTTCGATGCTCAGAGAGCGACGCACCGACGACGGGATGCGCGTGTCGCGCACGACGTCGCGCAACACGACCGCATCGGTCGAGGCGAGCGCCGCGCCGGCGATGAACGCGACCGTCCAACTTAGATCGAGCAGCACATGCGAGGCGACGGCGACCAAGCCGATGACCGAGATCGTTCCCGGGCCGAGCGTGAGCGCCGGAACGAGCCAGTCGCGGCGCATCTCTTTGGCTTCCAGCCGCACCGCATCAAGGAAGAGCACCAACGCCAGCGTCACGAAGGCGACGACTTCCAGAATCGGGGCGTGCAGGTCGATGCTCACGGCGCCGGTGACCCCGTCGCCCAGGATCAGGCCCGCGCCCAGGAAGATGATCGGAAACGAGATCGGCGCACGCTCGATGATGCCGGCGGCCAATGCCGCGCCGACCAGGACGGCGGCGACTCCGCCGACGGGCGTCAGCAGCTCCACGGAACACTCATTCGTCGATGAGCGGCTTGATGTGCTGCCGCATGCGCGGGCCGAGGCCGTCCCATCCGGCGAACGCCGCGCGAAGCGCGTCCAGGAAGGCAGGATGGTTCTTCGCCGCGTCCGCGATCGCGTCCGCGTTCGCATCCGCGGTGT
Organism: Actinomycetota bacterium; assembly: GCA_036398095.1. Taxonomy (GTDB): domain Bacteria; phylum Actinomycetota; class AC-67; order AC-67; family AC-67; genus DASWHR01. The sequence goes on along the minus strand of DASWHR010000029.1, from coordinate 24,829 downwards.
TGTAGAGGTACTCCCACAGGATTCCCGCGCCGAACATGCCGCGGGCGTGCTCGTCGGGCGCCGCCTCGGCGATCGCGATCAGGTCGGCCGGCAATGACGGGTCGTCGTCATCGATGCGCGTCGCGAGCGCGTCTTCGATCGGAAAGATGCGCGACTGATATTCGAGCCGCTGCTCCTTCGTGCCCGTCCGCAGCGCGCTTCGCTCCGCGAACTCCGCCCAGTATCCGGCCGCAAGGTCTTTCGCCACGGGTCGCCTCCTTGTGTGCGGCGACATCATAGCGGCGCGCTACAACGATTGAGCCCGCCGGCGGAGCAATGCGCGTTCGGCCTCGTTGTCGGTGAGCGCGAGCGCGTGGTCGTAGGCGTCGCGGGCCTCGTCGTTGCGGCCGAGCCGCTCGAGGGCGTCGCCGCGGGCGGCGTGCAGAAGATGCGACTCCAGCTCGATCGCGTCCAGGAGCGCGAGCGCGGCGTCCGGGCCGTTCACCTCTCCCACGGCGATCGCGCGGTTGAGCGCGACGACCGGGCCGGGCGCGACGGCCACGAGCTGATCGTAGAGCGCGACGATCTGGGCCCAGTCGGTGTCGGCGGCGGTCGCGGCGTCGGTGTGCACGGCGTTGATCGCGGCTTGGATCTGATACGGCCCCGGCCAATTGCGGCGAAGGCAGCGGCGAACCAGCTCGTGACCTTCGGCGATCATCGCGCGATCCCAGCGGCCGCGGTCTTGATCGGCGAGCCGCACCAGCGATCCGTCGGCCGCGGTGCGTACGGTGCGGCGCGCGTGTGTCAGCAGCATCAGCGAGAGCAGGCCGGTCGCCTCGGGCTCGTCGGGCATCAGCTCGACCAGCACCCGCGCGAGCCGGATCGCTTCGGCGCACAGCTCGTCCCGCGTCAGCGACGCGCCGGCCGTGGCGACGTAGCCCTCGTTGAAGATCAGATACAGCACCGCCAGGACGCTTGCCAGCCGGTCGGGCAAGTCGGCGTCGCCGGGAACGCGATAGGGGATCTTCGCCGCTTTGATCTTCGCCTTCGCGCGAACCAGCCGCTGCGCCATCGTGGATTCGGGAACCAGAAACGCGCGCGCGATCTCGGGCGTTTGCAGTCCGCCGATCAGCCGCAGCGTCAGCGCGATGCGCGCATCCGGCTTCAAGGCCGGATGGCAGCAGGTGAAGATCAGTCGGAGCCGGTCGTCGTCCACGGCAGCGTCCTCGTCGGGGGTGGATGGGGCATGCACCGCTGCGGCCCGGGCATGCCGGTCTTCGCGCGAGGACTCGCGACGGATCCGGTCGATGCCGCGGTTGCGCGCGGTCGTGATGATCCACGCCGACGGGTTCGGCGGCGGGCCGTGCGCCGGCCACTTCTCCAGCGCCGACACGTATGCCTCTTGGACCGCTTCCTCGGCGAGGTCGATGTCGCCGAAGAAGCGGGCCAAAGAGGCGACCGCGCGGCCGGCGTCCTCGCGAAACAGCCGCGCGATCTCGCGTGCGTCCACGCGAGGCGTTACTCGTCCTGGAACGGCCGGACCTCGACCGGAGCCCCGCAGGCGACCGAGGCTTCCGTCGCCCAGGCAAGCGCCGCATCCAGGTCGGCGGCCTCGATGACCCAAAAGCCGCCGAGGTGCTCTTTCGCCTCGGCGAACGGTCCGTCGGTGGTGAGCCGCTCGCCGTCCTTGACCTGCACGACCGTCGCCGTATCTGCCGGGTGGAGCCCGCCGCCAAAGACCCACGCGGAGTTGGCCTGCAGCTTGCTGTTGAAGACGTCCACGTCGCGGTACATTTGCTGGATCACGTCGTCGGGCGGCGTCGGCTCGCCGTCGACCATCCACACCGACATCAAGTACTGAGTCATCGCGGTCTCCTTTCGCCGGTCCGGCCCATTGCCGGCCCTCACCTGCTAGACGAACGCGATCGGGCCGAATCGACACTCTCGCAAAGATTTCTCCCGGCATGCTCGGTGAACCCTTTCCGGATGTTAGCGTATCCGCTAACATCTCATCGATGGGTGTGTCCGCAGAGTTGCTGAGGGAAGCGCGCCGCCGGGCGGGGCTGCGGCAGGCCGGCCTGGCCAGGCGGGCCGGCATTCCCCGGTCGGTGCTGAACGCCTACGAGCGGGGGACCCGGCAGCCGGGCGCCGACTCGCTGGCCGCGATTCTGGCCGCCGCGGGATTCGAGCTGCGCCTTGCGCCGCGGATCGATCCTGCGCGCAACGCGCGCATCCTGGCCGAGGTGCCAAATGCAACATGGACGGAGATGAGCTAACGAACACCTTCGGGTCGAACATCCATCAGCGCGCTCCCGGGCCCTTCTTCGACGACGAGCCGGTTCCTTTCGATCCGCGGTTCATCGCCTACGCGTACGACGCGTCCAATCCAAAGAACGGCTTCACCAGCGAGCCTGCGACGACGACCTACTACGTCCCGAACTTGTACGACACGTTCCTGTCCGACGGCCCCGCGGCGCGTTGGTTCGCCCACAACAATGCCGGATGGCAGACCGAATGGTTCTTCCAATCCCTGTTGCGCGAATACGAAGTCGATCCGTTCGGCCTCGGCGCATGACGATACGCGGCCTTGACCCCAAACGGTGCGGTGCCACTGCAAGTTGACGAACTCAACAGATCGGTATCGTGTCGGCGAGGGTCCCGTCGAGATCGAAGATGAGATCGCGAAGACTCATAAGGGGCTCTCAATCCGCATCAGTGCGCCCTCCGCCTCGCCGCTCGCGGTGATCGTCGAGCATGAAGACACGCGACAACCGCAATGATGTCATCCCGAACGGTAAAGAGAAGCTGATAGGGAAACCTTCGAAGGAAGTAACGTCGAGTCTCGCGTCTCAAAACTTTGAATGCGAGTGGTGAGCGAGAAATCGCCTCTTCGGCAAGCGCAAGCTCATCGAGGAACGCACCGCCGAGGCCTGGACTCTGGCGCTCATACCAATCATGAACGGCCCGAACCTCAACAACCGCATCCGGGTTGTAGATCAACGAGGTCACGGGCTGTGGCGTTTGATGTACTCGCGAAGCTCGGCGGGAGAGAGACCTTGGACCCCGTCCCGATCCAAGGCATCAAGCCGACGATCGAGCTCGACCTCCTGCTCCGGCGTTAGTGGAATGGCATCGCGCTCCTTTTGATCCAGGCTCTCCCAGAGCTCTTCGATGAGCGCAAGACGTTCATCGCCGCTTAACTGGCTGATATCGACCGCTCGCTTCGCCATGGATTCAGTATGGCATGCAGCCGCGGACGGGGACAGTGCGACGATCGGTTCGAGCCCGTCACTCTGCTCGAACGCGTCTTACCTGGAAGATGAGCCGGTGGGGGTAAGCGGATTCGAACCCGTTCTATGGCAGGAGGGCGAGGGGGTCGATTTCGATTTCGAATTCGGGCCTGAGGAGTTGCTGGCAGATGCAGCCGGTGCTGGCGGGGTAGGGCTCTTTCAGCAGCTTTTCGCGGACGGCGGCTACTTCGCGGTAGCGCTTTAGGCCGGCGGGGGTTACGTACTCGATGGTCTTGACCAGGTTTTCGGGGCCGGCACCGGCGGCCTTCAAGACTTCGATGATGTTCTGATACGTGTACTCGGCTTGCGCGGCGACGTCTCCCGGAAAGACGGCGTGTTCGGTCGCCGGATCCAAGGCAGCCTGGCCGCTCATGAACAGCATCCCTCCGGCCTTGACGGCGGGGGAGTAGGTGAGCTTGGCGTAGCGCTCCCAACCCGGGTTCACGGCCTCGAGCGGATGGCGCGATGCGGTGATGTCGAGCGACACGAGCGTGCCGGGCGTCTGCAGCCGCGACATCAGAATGCCGGCGGCGGCGGGATAGACGGGACCAAGACGATCCTTGCGGACGCGGCCGGTGCGTTTGTAGTCGGACAAGGTTCGCGGCGTGGTGTAGTCCACGGTCTTGACGATGTTGCTCATGTCGAGCCCGGCATCGGCGAGCATGCGGGCGGCCTTGTCGAACACCGCCTCGGTTTGCGCGATCAAGTCGTCGCCGGCTTCGGGCGCGGTGATGGACGGCAGGTACACGATCCCGTCGTCGGCCCCGCCGGCGGTGACTTCGATCTCGATGAACGCGGCCGGCCGAAGCAGGCTGTTGACGACGACGGTGCACACGGCCGGTTGCGCCGCCCCGAAGAGTTCGCTGCGCACCGCTTCGGCTTCGGCGTAGTGCTCGATGCCCGTCGCGGTCACGTACTCAACGACGCGCGTCGCGTCACCCAGCGTCAGCCCCGCCGCCTCCAGTATCGCGGCGATCTTCGCGTACGCGGTGCGCGCCTGCTGCTCCATCCCGCCCTTGACGACGATGCGCTCCTCGCCCGCGTCGTACTCGGATGCGCTGTGGCCGCTGAGCCACACGCGGCCGGCGCTCTCCAATCCGAGCGAGAACGTGTAGCGGGCGTACTCGAACCACGGAAACGCAGCCGGCTTGATCGCATTCATGGGCTCAGATGCTCCAAGATCATCGATTGGCAATGGCGTGTGACCTCGGCCGCGACCAGATGCGTCGGCGGCGACAACTTGATGCCGTCGGCGACCCCGTCGTATTCCTTCAGCTTCGCGCGCACGTGGTCGGGTGTGCCGGCCAGCGCGAACGCGTCCACCATCGCGTCGGGAACCGCGTCGACCATGCCGGCCTCGTCGCCGGCGCGAAACCGCTCCCGCACCGCGGCGGCTTCGGCGGCAAAGCCGTGGAAGGCGAAGAACGCTTCGTAGGTGCGGACCGTCGCGTAGAAGGCGACGAGCCCGGCCATCCATCGCTTCGCCTGCGGGCCGTCGTCGTCGATCGCGCAGCAGGCCGAGGCGACGACGTCGATCGAGCGCCGGTCGCGCCCGGCCCGCGACAGCCCGGCCTGCAGATTCGGCAGGATCGCCGATGCCAGATATCGCGGCGATCCGAGTTCGTGGCCGAGCCATCCGTCGCCGATCTCGCCGGCGAGCCGTGTCATCGCATCGCCGACCGCGGCAAGGGAGATCGGGATCTGCTCGCGCTGCGGGGGGAACGGCCGCTGGTAGCCGCGCAACTTCATGCGCTCGTGCTCGCCTTCGAACTCGATCAACTCGCCGCGATGCGATTCGGCGATGAAGCGGCGGATGATCGCGACGGTTTCGCGGGTATGACCGACGGCTTTGCCGAAGCGCGCGTTGTGCCAGTCCTCGTTCAGCCGCTGCACGCCCGAGCCGAGCCCGAGCGCGAACCGGCCGCCGCTCAGCTCGTCGACATCCATCGCTTCCAGCGCGGTCGTCATCGGCGATCGCACGAAGGCGAGCGCGATGCCGGTTCCCACGCCGATGCGAGATGTCGCCGCGGCGGCCGCCGCCGCCGAAACGAAGGCGCTGCGATGCAACTCGGCGAACCAGACGCGATCGAATCCGGCATGCTCCGCCGCGATCGCGGCGGCCACCGCCTCGCCGAGCGACTCACCCCACGGTCCGTACGAAAGCCTCATGCCTCTCCTGCGCTGTTCTGTCTCTCCTGGTGGAACGGCGTTCCGCCTATTGATACAAGGCCGCCGCGACGGCGGTCAATCGGACGGCCCTCGCAGAAGAATCTGATGAATCTGATTTCTCTGCGAGGCATCACCGACCCTGCGGTTGACGTGCCGACCCGAGAAACGAGAGGATCGGACGGACTCGATCGGAAGGACCCGATCGAAAGGGAGGCACCATGTTCGTACAGATCATTCGCGCGAAGGCCGCCGATCCGGAGGGGATCGAGCGGATCTGGGAGGAGAACCGGGACCGCGACGCCGCCGGCTTTCTGGGCGCAACCGGCGGCATCACCACGAAGGGCGAGTTCGTGCTGGCCGCCCGCTTCGAGAACCGAACGCTCGCGATGAAGAACTCCAACAGTCCCGAGCAGACCGCGATGTGGCAGGCGATGGAAAAGTGTCTCGCCGGCCCCGCCGAGTTCGTCGAATCCGAAGACGTCGAAACGCTCATGCCCGGCTCCGACCAAGCGGGCTTCGTGCAGATGATGCGCGCGACCGTCAAGGACCGTGCACGCTACGAGAAAATCGACCGGGAGTTCGGCGACCGGATGGCCGAGTTGCGGCCCGACGTCATCGGCCACATGAACGTGTGGCTTCCCGACGGACGTATCCACATCGTGGACTGGTTCACCAGCGAATCCGAAGCGCGGGCCGCCGAGAAGAAGGAGATGCCGGCCGACGTCAAGAAGTCCTTCGACGAGTGGATGAGCCTGTGCTCGAACGTCGAGTGGTTCGACATCCCGAAGCCGCTGCTCGGTTAGGGTCCCTAGTCGACGCGGAACAGCATCCGGGCGGTCGCCTCGCACAAGGTCTCGCCGCGCTCGTTGCGGCAACGCCACACCATCGAGACCTCGCCGCGGCGGCCGCTCGGACGCATCTCGCGCCCGGTGACTTCGACGACGGCGTGCAAGGTGTCGCCGGGGAATGCCGCCGCCAAGAATCTGACCTGGTCAAAGCCCAGCAGCGCGACGACGGTCTCGTCGAATCGTCCCGACTGCTCGACCAGGCCGCCCATCGCGAGCAGCACGGCCTCGCCCGGCAGGGGTGAGCGTGCGAACGGCGTGCCGGCCGCGTAGGTCGGATCGGTGAACAGCGGATGGGTGTAGCCGCCGATCCGGATCAACGAAGCCGCGTCGCCGGGTTCGATGCGCATCGACGGTGTCGTAAACGACAGCCCCGGCGGCAGCGACTCGTAGCTTCCCATGTCTAGGGCCATACGGGGTCGCGGCCCGCTTCATACGCGCGAAAGCCTTCGGCGGCCTGCGGATCGCTCGTCAGGTAGCGCATGAAGACCTCGGTCTCCAGATCCAGGGCGCGAGGCAGCGGCAGCGACGCTCCTTCGTTCATCGCCGCCTTCGTCGCGGCCAGCGCCGTGCGCGACCGCAACCGGAACGTCGCCACCAGATCTTCGACCGCATCGCCCAGTCGCGACAGCGGCACGGCGCGCACGGCCAGTCCGTACTCGGCGGCCTCGTCTCCGGTCAGCCATCGCGCGGTGAACAGCAGCTCGCGCGCCCGCTGATCGCCGATCTTGCGCGGCGCGCGTTGCGTGGCGCCGCCGCCCGGCATGATCCCGAACGCCAGATGATGATCGGCGATGCGCGCCTCGGCGGCGATGATCGCCAGATCGCAGGCAAGCACCAGTTCGAAGCCGCCGGCGCGGGTCAGCCCGTTCACCGCGGCGACGACCGGGACCGGCAGCGACTCCAGATCCGCCAGGATCCGCTTCAACCGCTCGAGCACGTCCTTGAAGTAGGCGGGTTCGTCGAACGCGCGGCCGAGCAGCCCGATGTCGAGACCGATGCAGAACGCGTCCCCCGCGCCGGACACAGCGAGCGCCTTCACGTCCGGGTCTTCGCGAACGCGCCGCAACGCGCCGGGCAGCGCGGCCAGCATCGCCTCGTCGATGGCGTTGCGCGCGTCGGGACGGTTCAGCGTCAGATACCCGATCCGGTCGCGAATCTCGAAGTGAATCGGCGTGTCGATGAGCGTCCCCTTTCCCCGCAGGCCGCGTGTTTCATATCATGGAACGGCGTTTCACTATCAGGAGGGGCCCGTGGAAGAGTCGTATCGAGCGCTCGCGCTGCAGGCGCGCTGCAAGGCGCTGTCTGGCGTGGACGACCCGGTGCAGGCGCGCATCGTCATGCGCGCCTCGATCAGCCGCATCGCCAAGCAGGTCGCGGCCGCGGTTGCGTTCATCGGCCGCGACACGCGCTTGGTCGTGCTCCCCGAGTACGTTCTGACCGGTCATCCGACCGGCGAGCCCTTCGCGCAGTGGCGCGACGTCGCCGCAGTGGATGTCGGTGGCGCCGAAGAAGACGCGCTCGGCGAGATCGCGCAAGCGAGCGACCTCTACCTCGCCGCGAACCTCTACGAGCGCGATCCGGCATTCCCGGAGCTGTACTTCCAGTCGTGCTTGATCTTCGATCCGTCCGGCGTGGTCGCGCTTCGCTACCGGCGGCTGAACTCGTTCATGACCCCGACACCGCACGATGTGCTGGACAAGTATCTCGATGAGTACGGTCCCGATTCGATCTTCCCGGTCGCCGCGACCGACATCGGCACGCTCGCCTGCATCGCCTCCGACGAGATCCTGTTCCCCGAAGTCGCGCGCTGCCTGGCGATGCGCGGCGCGGAAGTGTTCTGCCATTCGACGTCGGAGGTGTCGAGCTCGCAGCTCACACAGAAGGACGTCGCCAAGCGCGCCCGCGCGATCGAGAACATGGCGTGTGTGGTAAGCGCGAACACCGGAGGGATCGAAGGCTCGCCGATTCCGGGCGACTCGACCGACGGCAAGTCGCAGATCGTCGACTACGAGGGGCGCGTGCTGGTCGAAGCCGGTCCCGGTGAGTCCATGGTCGCCTACGCGACGATCGAACTCGCCTCGCTTCGCCGCGCGCGGCGCCGTCCCGGCATGGGCAACATGCTCGCGCGCAGCCGCTTCGATCTGTACGCCGCGGCCTACGCCGACGCGAAGCATTTCGCCGCGAACGGGCTGGGCGACGGCCGCGAACCCGAGCGCGCCTGGTTCGTCGAGGCGCAGCGAGCCGTGATCGAACGGCTCGACGGTGAAGGGCTGCTCTAGTGGACGTTCGCAATCCGCGCACCGGCGAAAACGACTACGCGTTCGAGCCGCCCACGCAGGCGGGGCTCGGCGAGCTGGCCTCGCGATTGCGCACCGGCCAGGTGACGTGGGAAGCGGGCGGCCTGCCGGCGCGCGTCGCGGCGCTTGCCGCCTGGCGCGATGCGATCGCGGCGGCGCGCGCCGAGATCGCGGCGGCGCTGGTTGCCGACACCGGACGTCGCACCGAATCCGAGATGGAAGTCGATGCGGTGCTGCGCATGATCGATCGGTGGTGCTCGCTCGCGCCCGATCTGCTCGCCGAAGAGCAGCGCCGCCCCGCTTCGGTTCCCGGCGTCGCCGTGCAGCAGGGCATCCGGCCCTACCCGCTCGCCGGCGTGATCAGCCCCTGGAACTTTCCGCTGTTGCTGGCATTGATCGATGCGATCCCGGCGCTCGCCGCCGGCTGCGCGGCGCTGATCAAGCCGAGCGAGATCGCGCCGCGCTTCATCGAGCCGCTTACCGCCACGATCGCCGCGGTGCCGGCGCTCCAGAACGTGATCGCCGTCGTCGCCGGCGACGCAGCCACCGGCGAGGCGCTGATCGACCACGCCGACGTCGTCTGCTTCACCGGCAGCGTCGCGACCGGGATGAAGGTCGCCGCCCGCGCCGCGCACCGTTTCATTCCCGCGTTCCTGGAATTGGGCGGCAAGGATCCCGCGATCGTTTTGGCCTCCGCCGACCTAGATCGCGCGTCGAGCGCGATCCTGTGGGGCGCGACCGCGAACGCCGGCCAATCCTGCCAGTCGATCGAGCGCGTCTACGTCCACGAGCACGTGATCGACGAGTTCGTCGAACGGCTCGTGGACAAGGCCAAGAACGTGCGCCTTGCGGTGCCCGAACCCGGCGACGGCGACATCGGGCCGATCATCGCCGCCAAGCAGATCGCGATCATCGACGGTCATCTGCGTGACGCGCTTGACAAGGGCGCGGCCGCGCCGACCGGCGGCGAGATCGAAACGATCGGCGGCGGGTCCTACTTGAGGCCGACCGTGCTGACCGGCGTGACGCACGCGATGAAGGTCATGACCGAAGAAACGTTCGGTCCGGTCATTCCGGTGATGCCGTTCGCGAGCACCGACGAAGCGGTCCGGCTCGCCAACGACACCGTCTACGGCCTCAGCGGCGCCGTCTTCGGCGATCCCGGCGAGGCGATGGCCGTCGCGCGACGCATCGACGCCGGCGGCATCAGCATCAACGACGCCGCGCTCACCGCGCTCGTCTACGACGGCGAAAAGAACTCGTTCCGTCGCAGCGGCATGGGCGGGTCGCGCATGGGTCCGGCGGCGCTGCGCCGGTTCGGCCGCCGCCAGGCCTATCTGATCAGCGATGCGGGGCGGCCCGACCCCTGGTGGTACCCGCACCTGCGTTGAGCCTGCGTTGACTTCGTTCCCCTAAATGGAACATGATTCCGGTAAGCGGAACACGCGGGGGAGGCCGGACGAGAATGGGAATCAAAGACGAGATGCCGCTTCTGGCACGGCACGAGGGCGAGTGGGAGGGCACCTACACCGTCATCGCGCGCGACGGGACCGTGACCGATCATCATCGCTCGCACCTGACGTGCTCGTTTCCCGAAAGCGGCGACCCGCCCTACTTCCAGATCAACGAATACACCTGGGACAACGGTACCACCGAACGCATCGAGTTCCCGGCCGCCTACAAGGACGGCAAGATCTGGTTCGACACCGAGCGCATCAACGGCGCCGCCTGGGAGGCCGACGAGCGCACGATCCTGCTCCACTGGGTCTACGTCTCGGATCCCAGCGTGTACCTCTACGAGATGATCTCGCTCGACGACGCCGCGAAGAACCGCGCGCGCACGTGGCATTGGTTCAAGGACGGCGTGCTCTTCCAGCGCACGATCATCAACGAAACGCGAGTCACGTGATGGTGGACCTGGCCGACCCGATGCAGAACCTGCGCGCGTTTCTGCGCGTGCGCTCGGCGCTCGACGGCAGCGACAGCGTCTGCTGGTTCAAAGGCACCACGCACGCGTGGCTTCCGGGCGAGCGCGGCCGCGGGCTGTTCGGGTTCGAGGGATACAACGTCTCGCGTGTCGTCGAAGTCGAGGGCGGCTACGACCTGCTCACCCGCGAAGCCGTCTTCTACACCGATTTGGGCACGGGCGAGATCCTGCGCCGCTTCGCGAACCCGTTGAACGAGCGCGAGGTCGATGTGCTCCACATCTGGAACGACCCGGTGAACCAGCCGATGCGGCTCCACGGCCAGTTCGGCCCGTGGAACATGCCGGTCAGCCAAGCCGGCGACGATCTGTTCTTCAACGCCGACGTGCTTCTTGCCTACCCGTCGCCGCTGCCCCGCGCCGAGTTCCCCGAAAACTCGCAGTCGGATCTGTATCAAGCCGCCGAGCTGTTCCAGTTCTTCTGCAAGCGCAGCCACGTGGACGACGAAGCGAATCCGAGCGTGCCGATGCAGGTGTCGTGGACCCGGCTCGGTCCGTGGCTGCCGTGGATGGCGATGGGCGACCGGCCGGGGATGCTGGTGTATCACGGCCGCGGGGCGAAGCTGGCCGGCGGCTACAAGGACCTGCCGCAGTTCGTCCGCGACGAAGTCGAGGCCGGCGGCCCGCAGTTTGCCGAAGCGCCGCGAGAATTCTCGCAGCCCAACGAAACGAGCTGGACCTACTTCCGCAAGCGCGCTACAGCAGCTCGGTGATCCACACGCCGACGAAGTAGCCGGCAACGGCCACGCCCAAGCCGACCACGAACATGTCGATGCCGCTCCGGATCAGGCCGCGGCCGGTGAAGACGCTGCGCGCGCCGCCCACCGCGAAATGCGACGCCATCGCGACGCCGAACGAGGTCCAGATCGCGCTCGTTCCGTCCAGCAGCATGAACGGCAGCACCGGCAGCAACGAGCCGACGGCGGTGGCGCCACCGGTCAGCCCGCCTTCCTTGATCGGTGTCGTGTGTGGCTCCCCGATCCCCAGCTCCTCGCGGACCTTTTCTTCGAGCGCGCGAACGGGGTCCTTCATCACGTCGGCGGCGAGCGCCCGGGCGCGCTCGGGCTCGATGCCGCGCGTCTCGTAGATCAGCGCGAGCTCTTCCTCTTCGGCTTCGGGCATCATTTCGATCTCTTGCCGCTCGAGCGCGATCTCGTGCGCGTGCACCTCGGCTTCGCTCTTCGCGGCCAGATAACCCGATGAGGCCATCGACATCGCGCCGGCAACGACGCCGGCAACGCCGGCCACGAGCACGTCGTGATGATCGGCCGTCGATGCCGCGGCGCCCACCACGCCGGCAACCAAACCGAAGTTCGCGGTCAGCCCGTCGTTGAATCCGTAGACGACGTTGCGCAGCATCCCGCCGGCGCCGGTGCGGTGCCAGGATTCGCCGATTCCGGCCGACATCTTGCGCAGATCCTCGGCGTGGCCGGCCGATTCTTGCGCGAGCGTCAAGGCGGTGTCTTTGCCGCGGCCGGCCGGCGACGTCTCGTGAAGCTGGAGATAGTTGCGGACCTCTTGCCCCTCTTGGCGGTGGAGCATCGACAGCAGGAATGCGGGGCCGAACCGGCGGGCCAGCCATGCGGTCAGCCGCGTGCGCATCGTCGGTTTGCCGATCCTGCCGACCTCGACGCCGTTGCGGCGGAGCAGGTCCGCCCAGGCCTCGACGTGGCGCGTCTCCAGCTCCACGAATCGCCGGAAGAAGTCGCGACGCAGCCCGTCGGTCTCGACGTCGGCGAGCACCCCGTACAGGAACGCCGCATCCGACTCGTCGCGCCAGTGATGCTTCCACGCGGCGATCGTCTTCGCGTCGGCCTGGTCCGCAATGTTGCTTTCCATTGTGCTGCCTGCCTCCTTGAGAGTTGCTGCAAAGACTCCTTGACGAACGCCGCGAAAAATGCGGGACGGCCGCCGGGTGTCCGGCGACCGTCGTCGTTCATTGTACCCGGTGGCGGGCTACGTCGGAGTGAGCATTTCGGGCGATCCGATCTGCGCACGGATTCGCGCCACGCGCGCGAATCCTTCGTCCGCCCACTCGCAGACGCCCAGACGCTCGCAATGGGGATCTCCTTCGCCCGTATAGAAGTTGTAGTTGCAGGCGGGGCAGAACACCTTCAACTCTTCGGGCAGGTACGGGCAGTCCAGCCATCCACACGAGCGTGTGCCATCGCCGGTCAGGAAGTCGTACCTGCAGCCGGGGCACTGCCGGAAGGCAGGCAGCGGCCGCTCCTTTGTGCTCCGCTCGCTGCGTTTCATCACGCCTCCTTTCCCCTTGCCTCCATGATCCTGCGAACACGTCGCACCGGGAGAGGGCCGATCGGCCCTCGCCGGCCGGGACCGCGATATCGTGTCGATTCCGGCACGGTTGTCCGCACATGGGGGACGGTGAATGGATCCGATCTCGCAACACGAGGCGATCGATGTGCTCGAGCGGGGGCATGCGACGTTGTCGGCGTTGTTCGCCCGACTCGACGACGAGCAGGCGCAGCAGCCGAAGACCATCGGCGGCGGCGACTGGTCGGCCAAAGATCTGATGGGGCACATCGCCTTTTGGGAAGAACTGGCGATCGAAGCGATCGAATCCTGGCGGGCCGGCCGCCGTCCCCAGGCCGAGGACATTTTCGGAAGCGAGGACGTGGATGCCGCGAACGCGCGGAACCATGAGCGCACCACCGTGCAGACGCTGGGCGAAGTACGCGAGCGCTTCGCCCGCGCTCACGCCACGCTCGTCGCGCTGATCCGCGGCACGTCCGACGAGGAATGGTTGTCGAAGCCGTCGTATCCGGCGCAGCGTCGCCGCGCGCTGCGCGAGATGCTCGCCGCCGTCGTCGGCGCGCCGAAGGGTCCGTTTGACCACGCGTCCGCACACGAAGCCGATTTGCGCGACGCGGTCGAGGCGTTTCGCACCTGACCATGTGACGCACGCGAAAAGGAGGCGCCACGATCGGCGCCTCCTTTTGCATTCAGCCCCCCGGACGGGCGGCTTGCGGTCCGGGTCAGACCGGCGGCGGTGGCGGCAGCGGCGGCAGACCCGGCACCGGCGGAACGTCGACCGGCGGCACGGCGACCGGCGGCACGGCTACCGGCGGCACGCCGGGCACTCCGGGAACGCCGGGCACTCCGGGGACGGGCGGCACGTCGACCGGCGGCACGCCGGGAACGCCGGGGGCCGGCGGGATGTCCGACGGCGGCGGCGGGATCTCGGGCAGTCCGGGCACCTCGGGCGGGATGCCGGGCAGCGCCGGGACGCCGGGGACCTCGGGAACGCCGGGGACCTCGGGAACGCCGGGGACCTCGGGCGTGCCGGGGATCTCAGGCTCGCCGGGCGCTTCGCCGTCGGTGCTCACCGTGTGGCAATCGGAGTGATCGACGACCTGCTCGCCGTTGATCGTAGTGTCGATCTCGTTGCAGACGGTTACGCTCGAGGCGCCGACCATCCCGGCGACGCCGAACGTCGCCGCGGCGACGATCGCCGCCAGACAAAACTTTCGCATCGTGGTTCCTCCTTGCGTCGGGGGGCTTTCTACCCTGGCGCCGGATCTGCGGAGATTTCCGGGTTCCCCGTTTTACCGGCGTCACATCGAGTACGGACCCGGCCGCGCCGCGTGACGCAGCGAATCCAAAATCGTTGAACTAGCGGATCGGCGATCAACAAGGGGAATCGTGAGCGACCATCTATCGCTGGTGCCGGAGCCCGACGAGCGGGCGACGGAACCCGAGACGCAGACGTTCGAAGAGTGGATGCGCACACACGCGCGTCCACTTCGCCGCATGTGCGCGCGTTTGCTTCGCGACGAAGCGCTCGCCGAGGACATCGTGCAAGAGACCCTGCTCCGCGCATGGACGCGCCGCGAGCAATTTGCCCGCGATGCGCAGATGGGTCCGTGGCTCCGCTGCGTCGCCCGCAACCTGTGCATCGAGCATCTGCGAACGCGCGGGCGGATGGTTCCCGCCTCCGACGCGCTGCCCGACCATGCCGACGTGGACGCCGATCCGACCGCGCCGCTCGAGCGCGCCGAGGAGCATCGGTTCGTTCGCGAAGCTTTGTCCACCTTGTCCGACCGTCATCGCGCGCTGCTGGTCGCGCGGGACATCGAAGGCGTCGACTACACCGAACTGGCCCGGCGTGAAGGAGTCAACGAAGATGCCGCGCGCGCGGTGCTGTTCCGTGCGCGCCGGATCCTGCGCGAGAAGTATCTGGCCGCCTCCCGCGCCGTCGGCGCGGCGGTGCTGTGGGTGCGAGTGCGTTCCCGCGGCGGAGCCGGACGGGCGGTCGCTCCGGCGATGACCGCAGCCGGCGCATCGCTGGCGTCGGCCGTCGCGGCCGCCGTCGCTCTGGTCGCTGCATCCGTAAGCGGCGTCGCCGGCTTGGACGCGGCGGCCCCGGCCGCACCGGCGTCGTATGCGTTCGCCGAGGCCGGCGCAGGCGGCGTCGAGGCGTCGGCAGCACCCGTCGCGACGAGCAGCCGGACGTCCACATCGTTGATCCGAACCGACCGAGCGAGCGTCACGGCCTCGGTCGATCCGCGGGGCACAACCGCGGCGCGCGCGACCGCGCGCAATCCCGTCACCGGCGACGACGAGCACGTGTGGACGCGCATCTGGCGCGAGCAGGGCGGAAGCGAAGACGGATCGGTGGTGCTCGGCGCCGCCGACGACGCCGCCGATGCAGCCTGCGCGGACGCACCCGACACATGCGAAGCCGCCGACGAAGCCTTGAAAGATCCGGGAGGGATCCTGCCATGATGAAGAAGCTGATCGTTGCCGCCGCCGTGCTGGCCGCCGTCGCGCTGCCCCAATCGTCGCCCGCCGAGTCGGTCTGCGCCGACGCCGGCGCATCCAATCCGCTCCGCGGCATAGTCACCGTGCCCCAGCCCGGCGGGATCACCACGCCGACCGTGTGCGTCTGGGTCCCCTAGCAGGAACCCGGGGCTACACTGGGCCCATGTGCCGAAGCATCAAGACGCTCCGTGAAGGTTCCGTCGTCGCCGCCGAGCCCGAGATCGACGCCGCCGCACTCCAATTCGTCCGCAAGATCAGCGGCTTTCGCTCGCCCGCTCCCCACAACGCGGAAGCATTCGAGCGCGCCGTCGCCGAGATCGCCGGGTCG
This sequence comes from Actinomycetota bacterium, assembly GCA_036398095.1. Lineage (GTDB taxonomy): Bacteria > Actinomycetota > AC-67 > AC-67 > AC-67 > DASWHR01. The sequence goes on along the minus strand of DASWHR010000029.1, from coordinate 9,152 downwards.
TCGCGTGCGCTGCTCGCGTCGCTGAAGATCCGCGGCACGAAGTCGTAGCGTTCGGGACGGGGCCTCAGCAGACGATGTTGAGGAGCCGGTACGGGTTGACGGCGCCGCCGTTGCGCGGATGCCACTCGAAGTGGTCGTGCGTCGGACCGCCGCTCGCGTTGCCGGTGTTTCCAACGTAGCCGACCACCGTTCCGGCCTTCACGAATCCGGATACGCCGGCGTGTCGCGACAGGTGCGCGTTGAACACGTATCCGGCCGAGCCGTAGACGCGGACTTGCTTGCCGCCCCTGCCCGATGAGTTGGACTTGACGGTTCCGTCGAACGGCGCACGGATCGGCGTGCCCTGCGGCGCCAGAATGTCGATGCCCTGATGGCTGCGGCCCCCGCTTCGCGGCGCGCCCCAATCGTTGGAGTAGGCGCGCGGATTGTCCACCGGGCAGACGCGGAAGGGGCCGGCGCCGCCGACGAGTGAAGGCGCGTCGGCCCGCGAGGCGCGCGTGCGGCTGTTGCGCCGCGCGCGCTCGATCGCCGCAAGCCGGTCCTGCTCGGCCTTGAACGCCTTCTGAAGCGCCCGCTGCTCGACGCCGAGCGACCGAAGGAGCGCCGTCTGCTTCGCTCGCACGGCCGCGAGCGCCTTCTGCTGACGCTGCAACTGCGTCCGCGCGATCGCGACGCGCTCGAGCACGTCCTTCTGGCCGGATTGGAGGTGCTCGGTGAAGGCGACGCGCTCGCCGAATTCGGTCACCGACTCCGACGACAGCATTGCGGTCGTCTCGTCGAATGCGCCCATATAAAGGCCCTGCGTGAGGGCGACCATGCCGACGCGCGCGGCCTTGAGCCGGGCCGAGGCCGACGAGATCGACTTGCTCATCGCGGCCGCGCGCCGCTCGGTCGTGGCCAGCGCCGACTGCAACCGGTTGATCCGGTTTGCCATCGCGTTCAGCCTCGACTTGGACGATGCGGCGTGCGCGGATGTCGGAACGACCCCGACCACCGCAAGCGCGAGCGCAAACACGAGCGACGCGCGAACGACGCGTCCTCGGGGGAAGGGGCGGCCGGTGCCGGACGATCGCCGGAGGCCGCGGATGGCTCTTACCACGGGCGAAGTTCTAGCGGGCTCGACCGGCCCGGGCAAATCACCGCGGACGCGGACGAACACATGTTCGCCCCTAGCGGCGCTTGTTGCGGGGCGGCGGCCGAAGCAGCTTCGTGACCTGCTGGCGGATCGAGCCGATCGTGTAGGAGAACGGCGACACGGCATCGGCCTCGTCGGGCAGGTTCGCCACGGCGTTGAGCGCGATGTTCGGGATGCTGATCGCCGACGACGACGCCGTCACCGAATACAACGTGTCACCGATCCCGGACTCGACCAGGTCCAGCGGGATGTCCATAGTCAGCCGGCCCGAGGGCAGGTCCAAGTGGCAATCGATCCGCGTCACGCTCGGCGGCGGAACGGCGGTGGCGACGTAGAGCGCCCAACGCGCGCTCGACTCGTTCGAATACGACGGCTCGCCCGCGTAGCAATCCGAGATCCCGTCCTCGGTCTGGCTAATCCCGGACTCGGCCGGGCCGACTTCCGCCGCGGCGTAGTGAATCTTGTTGTTGCTCCACCACCAGAACATGTAGAAGTTGTTCGAGTACGGCTGCGGGATTTTCACGCTGAACGTGTCGCGCAACATCATCGTGCCGCGCATCAGGTTCGGCCCGGCCGCCTCCAGCCACGCCGACGTGATGTCCAGGCTCGGGTTCGGCTCTCCGGGGCCGCCGTCCGCGTGACGGGGGAACGGCGTGTCGGCGATCAGGTCGGCGTGCCAGTTCACCGGCACCGCGCTCGCCCAATAACTGCTGACTCGGTTCTTGCCGCCCGAATAGGGGAGCACGTCCGGCTTGGGCGGCGTCAGCTCGCCGACGCTCGCATGCAGGCTCGGTCCTTCGGTCTGCTTGCCGAACATCGTCATCGGCGACGACGCCGGCGGGTTCGGGCCGACCTGATGCGCGGTGTCGCCCCACGTCACCATCGTCTCGCCCCTCGGGCCCACGGCTGCGAATAGAAAGTCGATCAGGTTGCGATCGTCCTTGCGCTCGGGATCGATCGTGCATCCCAGCCCGCCGGTGCAGATCGGATTGATGTGGTTGGTGTGATCGGTCACCTGTGCGCGCGTGAACGTCGGCTTGGCCGACAGCGCGTTCAGGCTCTGGCTCATATAGACATGCCAGGGGCCGGCGTTGAAGTTCGGATCGCCCTTCTTGGGCGTGCCGTAATAGGCGATCGAAACGCGTCCGGCGTCGCCGACCACGATCGAGGGCATCGAGGCGGCCGGCAGGTTGCCGGAGGCGACGGCCGGCGGCGTCCAGGTCTTGCCCTTGTTGCGCGAGGTGGACATGTAGATGCGGGTCGGCGTCGTTTCGGGACTGAGCGTGCCGCGCGGGATCGCCGACCAAGCCACGTAGAGGTTGCCGGCCTTGTCGCGCGCGCCGGTCACGAAGGTGTTGTTGACGTCGTAGTCGGGCATGCGCGCGATCACGCTGTCGGTGCAGACCTTGGCCTGCGTGCAGATCGTGAAGCCGGCGCCACCTTCACTCCCGCTGTTGATCGACCAGGTCAGCATCAGGTCGCCGGTCGCGGGATCGACCATCAACGGCCCGGGACGCGAGCGTCCCGCGGTCGTGGTCACGTTGCGCTTCCAGTCGGTCCAGGTCTTGCCGTAGTCGGTCGTTTCGATGATCGCGTATGCCGCGGTGTTGCCCGCCGCATCGGTGCTGAACAGGCCGTTGAAGAAGTTGTAGTAGTGGTCGACGCCGTCCTTGTCGCGCCAGTGGCCGCCCCATTGCCGGTCGCCCAGCGGCTGGTTGCCGGAGGCGAAGACGTTGTCGTTGACGAAGGTGTTTCCGCCGTCGAAGCTGATCGCGCTGCCGAACGAGGCGAGCCCTTCCAGGTCGATGAACATCAGCGTGTCGTCTTTGTAGCCGGGCGCCGGCGGACCGACGATCAGCGCCGTGTCGCCGCCACCGAGCGTGAAGTCGGGACGCTGAACGGCCGGAAGCGGCACGCGAAGCAGGTCGAACGACTCGCCGCCGTCTTCGCTCTTCCACAGGAACGATGTGTGGTTGGAGAAACCGATGATCGAAGAGATGTAGATGTTGTGCTTCGAGTCGGTGACCATCATCGGCTCGCCGCCCATACGCGCAGGATCGACGACCACGTTCTGGGCGAAGCGGATCGCCGCGTGCTCGGGCGGCCGCGACGCGGGAACGGTGATCGGTGCGACCGCGACTCCGATGGCCGCTGCGACCGCAAGAATGGTCCGGTTGAGCCTGTTCATAACGGTTCGGTCCCTCCGTTGAGCGCGCGCGTCGAGATGGGTCTCCTCGGTGTGTGCAACGATCCGTGCCCCATTGAGGTTACCGCCCAGGTGGGGACAAGGCACGCGAAAGCGGAGCGAGCACCGCTATTCGTGGGTTGTCGACGACTCGAGCGCTTCGTCGGTCGGCGGCGGCGCGTCGGCGGGGCTTCCCTGCGCCGCGGCCGTGCGCTTGGCGCCCACGATCAGCGCGACCGAGCCGACGATCACCGAGCCGGCGACCAAGTCGAGCGTGGTGAACGGCTCGCTCAGGATGGCCGATCCAAGGATCACGGCAATGACCGGATTCACGTAGGCGTAGGTCGATACCAGCGAGATGCGCGTGTTGTGGAGCGCCCAGATGTAGGCGGTGTATCCCACCAGCGACCCGATGAAGATCAAGTAGAAGAACGCGATCAGGCTGCGGCTCGAGAACGCGGTCACGTCGACGCCGGCGGCCTCGCCGCGCAGCAGGCCGGCGATCACTTGGGCGGCGCCGCCGGCGAGCATCTCCATCGCCGTCGTCAGGAACGGCCGGGACGGAAGCGGCGCGCGTTGCGCATACACCGAACCGCACGACCAGATGAACGCCGCGAGCACGATCAGCAGCGATCCGGCGAGCGGAAAGTCGCCGGAGGGCTTGGCCAGGATCGCGACGCCGGCGAATCCCGCGAGCAGTCCTGCGATGGCGACCTTCGGGATGCGCTCCCGCAGGGCCGCCCACGAGATGAGCGCCATCCACAGCGGCACGGTGCCGACGAGCAGCGCCGTGATGCCGCTCGGCACGCCCCAGGATTCGGCGATCACCACGCCGCCGTTGCCGCCGAGCAGCAAGGCGGCGCCCACGATCGCGGCCGATCGCCATTGGATCGCCGTCGGCCGCTCGCCGCGCGGCGTGCGCCGGATCGCGAATGCGTACAGGATCGCGCCGGCAGTCATGAAGCGGACGCCGGCCGACAGCAGCGGCGGGATCGTCTCGACGGTCACGCTGATCGCCAGATACGTCGAGCCCCAGACGATATAGACGAGACCGAGCGCGAGCGCGACGCGGGCCGCGTGGGGTCGCCGTGAGATCGCCGCGCGCATGCTCATTGCCGCGAGAGCCTAGTCCAGCGTCCGGGATGCCGCTGGCGCATTTCGGACGCGGTTTGCCTACGACACCCAGCGTTGCGGGTTCTGCGGGTTGCCGCGGCTCCAGACCTCGAAGTGAACGTGCGGACCGGTGCACCAGCCGGTGCATCCGACGGCGCCGATGATCTGTCCGGCTTGCACGTGCTCGCCCGGATGCACCAACGAACGCGCTTGGTGCGCGTACATCGTCGCGAGCGAAAAACCGTGATCGACGACCGTCACGAGCCCGTAGGCGCCGAGGTAGACGACGTCGACGACGGTGCCGGGCGCGGCCGCGCGAATCTTGGTGCCGTAGGGCGCGGCGATGTCGGCTCCGGTGTGGAACGAGCGGTACTTGAAGATCGGATGCGTGCGCCAGCCGAACTGCGAGGAAACGCGCCCCTCGACCGGGATCCAGACCGCGGCCTTGTCGGGGTCCTGCACCGGCTGCCCGCGTTGTGCCGCGACGACGAGGGTGCGGATCGCCTCGGTCGCCGAGCCGTAGGACTTCAGGACGCTGTCGATGCCGGTCGGGTCGGCGGCGATCGCGGCGAGCGCCTCTTCGCGGGCGAGGCTTGCCGCGTCCAGGTCGGCGGCGACTCGCTGCTTGGATGCGGCGAGCTTGACCAGGCGGTCGCGTTCGGTTTCCAGCTTGGTCGAGCGGTCCACGATCGTCTTCGTCTGCTCTTCGACGCGGAGCTTTTCGTTCTCGAGCCGGTCGCGCGATCGGCGGAAGCCGTCAACGACCTTCGAGCTGGACGCGACGACGGTGTCCATGTAGACGCGCGCGGTGACGTAGTCCGAGATGTCGCCGGTGCCCATGAGCGTGAACATCTCGGGAAGCTGGCCGGTCGCATACATCGACAGCGCGTTCGCGCCGAGCAGGCTCCGGCTGTTCTTGAACGCGCCGTCGGCGGCGATCACGGCTTGGGACGCGAAGTCGCGTTCGATCTGCGCGCGTTCGAGCTCCGGCTGGTATTGGTCGATCAGCTTCTGCACGTCGGCGATGTCGCGTTCGATGCGCGCGATCGACTCTTCGATGGCGCGGCGCTTGTCGTCGGCCGCGCGAAGCAAGCCGACCAGCGAGGTGTCTTGCCGGCTGCGGATCTCGCGCCGGGCCTTCTCCAGCCGGTCGTCGGCGGCGCGCGCCGGCACCGCGGCCCCCGCCAGGGTGGCCGCGATCGCCAGGAAGATAAGGAGTTGTCGTTTCACGGTTTGCGTATTGTCGCCCCCCACCCATGTCAACGCACGGCAGCGCCGCCGGTTATGAGTGACGTTCGGCTCGCGCACTCAACTGCCCCCGGCCGCACCCTCTGCCGGATTTGCCCTCTTTGGGTTACCGAAGTGGCCAAGGGTGCCACTCGTGGGTGGCCGGCCCGCTGCCCAGCATCGCCACGGCCTTGTCACGAGAGATTCTCGACCCGCCGCCCGATCGCCTGCCCTGCGGGGGTCCCCACTGTGATTGATGCCATGCGTCGCCGTCGAGCGGGAGGTCGATGGACTCGCGGAAGTGGCCGTGCGTGACGCACTCGACGAGCCACGCGAGCTCCTCGATCGCCGACTCCGCGGTTTCGTCGCACGCGTCGCATCCGCACGGGGGGATTGCGATGCGAGCCCACCGGCCGGCCCGCACGAGAAGGCCGGGAAAGCTGGTGAAGGCCACCGCGAGCGGTGCGGCCGTGGGGATCGAGGGCGTGAGCAGGATCGTCGGCCGCGCGTTGGGGTAGCGCAGGCTCACGTCCTCCTCGGTCCTCTCTCGCCGCTCCACGTCGTAGCCGTCGGTCACCGTATCGAGGAGCGACAGCGCAGCGTCGTGGAGTGGCCTGAACCGTTCCGGATTCGTCACCCGGGAATACGCCTCGGGTGGCGGAGGGCCCGGCCTGAACTCGCTCATGCTCGAACAGTAGCGGATGTGTCGAACCCTCCGGGAACTATTTCCGGGCCGGTCGTCCCTGACAACAAGCTGATCAGACGTTCTTGTCACACCCCGTTGCTAGGATGCCCGCATGCTTGACGAGATACCTGTTCGCACGCCCGCGGATCTCCTGCGTGAGGCGGATGCGCTGATCGCCGAGGCCGTTCGGATGATCCGTCGATCGGGGGGCGTGTCCGATGGACATCCGATGGAGTTCGCGCTCACGATGCATGCGCGGCTGATGCCGTGGGAGGCGAGCGGGATGATGCGCGCGTCGTCGACGATGGACCGTCTGCCACGTTTGACGGACGCGTTCGATCGTGGCGTGGTGTCCTGGAGCCAGGTACGAGCGATCCTTCGCGAGATCGAGCGTGTTCCGGCCGACCGGATCGATGAGATCGATCACGTGATCGCGCGCCATGCCGAGTCGCTCGTCGCGGCCGACCCCGACCGGCTTGTGGGGCTGGTCTCGGACGCGGCCGCGCGGTTGCGGCCCGATCTGGCGACGGCGCGCGAAGATCGCGCGGTCCGATCGAGCTTCTTCGCCGTCCAGCCGCGGTTGGACGGGGGGAGTAGCTTCTACGGCGAGGCCGACGCCGAGGCGACGGCCGTCTACCTGTCCGCGCTCGATGCGTCAGCCGAGCGGCCCCAGCATGCCGACAAAGGCGGTCCCGGACGCGCGCGGCAGCATTTCGACGCGTTCCTGGCGATCTGCGAGCAGAGCCTCTCGAGATCGGCACTCAGGACGCGACCCCAGCCGCGGCTGCTCGCCACCGTGGACCTGCTGGCGTTCGACGGCGATGCGGACGGCGCGATGCGGCTGCTGCAATCAACGACCGGCCGGCCGGCGCGGCTGACTCGCGTTGCTGCCGAGACGCTGCTGTGCGACGCCACGATCGTTCCCGTACTCACCGTCGGTGGACGACCGATCGCCGTCGGCGAAGAGGCGACGCGCGTTACCCGGCGGATGCGCCGCGCGCTGATCGCCCGCGACGGCGGATGCCGCTTCCCCGGCTGCCACGTTCCGGTCGCCTGGACCGACGTTCATCATCTGGTGCCCGGCATCGGCCAAACCGTGGACGAGATGGCCCTGCACTGCCGCCGCCATCATCGACGGCTGCATGACCAGCCGTGGACGGTGGCGATACATCCCGACGCGACCATGACCTACACCCTGCGCGGCCGCAGCTATGTGAGCAATCCCCGCCACCGGGCTCCGCCGGGATCGCCTCCGTAGCCGCGCCGTCGCCCGATCCACCGATTCCGATCAAGCGGCCACCGGCCGCGGTTTTCGCATGCCCTCGATTACTGCGTCGGTCGCGGCGTTGCGGTAATGCGGTACCGGAGCCGGTCCCGCTCGTCCGGGCCGGATTCGAGCAGCGCGCCGATCCGCTCGATCGCCCGCTGCGAGCGGATGTTGTTCACGTCGATGTAGAACAGGACCGAGTCTACGAACCGGAAAGCGTGTCGCAGCATGAGGTGCTTGAGCTCGCCGTTGTACGCACCGCCCCAGTGCGAGCGGGCGAGGTAGGTCCATCCGATCTCGACCTCGCGCCGGCCTTCGTCGTAGCGGTCGAACCGCGACGATCCGATGGCCGCGCCGCTCGAGGCGTCCGTCACCAGCAACGCGCCGGCCGAGGCAAGAGATTCGTCGAAGAACGTCCGGAACCCGTCGAGCGTGCCGCGCTCCTTCGCCGGATGCTGCTCCCAAATCAGCGGATCGGATGCTACCGCCCACAGCGCGTCGAGGTCGTCCCCCCGCAAAGGCCGAGCATGCACCAGCCGACCGGCCAGAACCGGCTGACAATCGAACATCATTCTTCGTGCACCATCCCCCCGAGATCTTTGGGACAGCAGCTCGGCACGTTTCATGCACGGCGCCGGTAGGTGATCTCCAGGTCGTCGTCCCAGTTGATCTCGTCCCGACAGAGCTGCCAGCGACCGGCGATGGCGTCGCCGCCATCGGCAAACATGCCCGCAAACCGTTGCGAGAATCCCGGTGCGTGCCTCCAGAGCCGCCACGACTCGTCGTCGATGCTCACCTCATAGACGCGGAACACGCCGCGCGAGTCGAAGTAGTTCATGCAAAGGTGCGACTCGCCGGCGGTCGCCGGATCGAGGCTGGGAGCGCCGTCGACGCGATCCCGCTCGGTGAACCCGATGATCGAGATCGAATCGGGGAAGTCCGGATGATCGCTGCGTGCGCGGTGGATCAGGAACCGTTCTCCCTCCAGCCATTCGATGTCGGCAGTCCCATGCACGACGACGCCGGGAACGGATGGGTGGGTGGCCTCGGTGATCCAGTCACCCACGAGACGGTCGAGCGGTTTCAACGCCGGATCAGAGGTCATCGGCATAGATCCCTGCCCCGGATGCTCTCACGTGGTCACGATAGCGCCGGCGTAGGTAAAAATCCCAACGAGAAGAACGATCGCGGCTGCAACCACTCCCGCCCTTGTCCATGACGACCGCTCGTGCCTGCTCCAAGCTCTCCACAGTGCGGCGATCGCAAGCAACGTCGATACGGGCAGCGCCAGCAACCCTCCAGACCACATCAGTGCATAACTCAATGCCGCCACCACAAACGAGAGGAGACCGAGCCAGAACACCGCCCGGCTTCCTTCGCGAGCGACCGTCGTCACCCGGCTTCTCCCTCGAACAGTCGTCCTGGTTCCGCGAGCGTACGGAGCGGCACAGCTTCAACGCGGTCGGCCAAGGCGAAGCGTTTCGTCCCAGGATAGATCACCGCCACGCGTTCGAGATGCAGGTCTTGTAGCGCGATACGG
>DASWHR010000028.1:0-2377 GCA_036398095.1 Actinomycetota bacterium | reverse complement strand
AAGATTCTGATCACTGTCGTGGCGCTGGCCGCCGTGTGCGCTGCGCTTCCCGTCGGGGCCGTCCCGGCGCCCGTGGGTTCCGTCGCCGTCGGCGCCGGCCCGACCGCCGTTGCGTGGAACCCGGTCACGCGCTTGTTTTACGTCGCCGACTCGTCCGAGAACGCCGTGTCCGTCGTCGCCGCGGCGGGATCGCGTCTGACCGCCGGCGCGCCGGCGCCCGGCCAGGCCGCCGCGGGCGCCGAGATCGCGCGCATTCCGGTCGGTGACGCGCCGGCCGGTATCGCGGTCGATCCCGAGTCGGGCGCGGTGTACGTCTCGAACCAAGGCTCGAACACGATCTCGGTCCTGAGCGGCCTCAGCGCGGGCGACGAGCGGCCCGTCGGCGCGACGCCCTGGGGCCTGGCTGTTGACGGGCAGACCGGAAAGCTGTGCGTTGCGATGTTCGGCGACGACAAGCTCTGGGTCATCGACGCGACCACGATGGCGACCTCGGCGGTCTTGTCGATTCCCGGTGGTCCCAATGCCGTCGCCGCCGGCGGCGGTCGTTGCTACGTCACTGCCTTCTACGCCGGATCGATCACCGCCGTGGATCTCACGACGAGTACGATCGCGTGGTCGGTGCTCAGCGTCCCGGGGCTCGTCGCGTCCTGCCCGAGCGGCGTCGCGTTGTATCCGGGTCAACCGGCGCGGATGTACGTGACCAACGAATGCGACGACAGCGTCTCGATCTTCAACCCGGTCAACGGCGGACTATTGCTGGGCGCGCCGGTCTCGCTCGACTTGGGCGCCGCGCCCGCGGGTGTCGCCGCCAGTGACACCTCGGTGTACGTGACCGAAGGCGGCACCGGACGCGTGAGCGTGCTCAATCCGCTTACCGGAACGGGCGTCGCGCTTCCGGCCGGCAACGCGCCGCGCGGCATCGCCGTCTCCGCCGAACCGGAGTGCGCGCTCGCCGCAAACTTCGCGTCGCAATCGGCATCGATGATCTGCGACGTTCTCTAGACGCTCCATCACCCAACCACCGGCCCTCGGACGATCTCCGAGGGCCGGCCCTTTTTGCACGAAGGATCGCCCTTGTGAAAAAGGTCCGTTCGGTTCACAATTGGGCCGAGGCTGCATCCCGTGCCGCCCGTCAACAAGGGGGAGTGCGCATGAAACGGCGATCTGCCGTCGCAGGATTGCTCATCGGAATGGTGGCCATCGTCGCGATGACCATCGCTCCCGCGGCCGCCTCCAGCGGCTGCACCGTCAACTTCACCGGACCGTCCGCGTCATGTCCGTTCAACGTGGCGGGATCCAAGTTGACCGTCGGCGCGTACGCCGCGGTGAACGGCCCCACCGGAACCATCACCGCGACGATCACCGGCCCGGCGGGCCTGGTCCTTGCCAGTTGCACGTCGAGCACGTCATCCCCGGGGCAGACATCCACCGGCGTCTCCTGCTACGACTCGGTGGGAGTTGCCGGATTGGCGACCCCCGGCCTTGCCAGCCTGACCTGCTCGGTGACGGTCAGTCCGCCGGCGAGCTTCTACGGCCAGCTCGGTTGCCAGAGCGGCGGCGCATAGCCGCGTCCGTCTCGCCTACGAGCCCCCGGCGCGATCCGGGGGCTCGTTGTTTTCCACCGCCGGCGAATGTGGAAGAACCGAACCAACCGGAACGTTCGATTCTTCCGCAGAGAGGGTTTCGCCTCGATGGATCTAATTCCTCAGTTGTTCGCGAAATGACCATGAGGAGGTTCGATGAGGATTCGAGCGATCGCCGCGGCCGCCTGTGCCGTCGCGCTGCTGCAGCCGGCTGCCGGCCGTGCGGCGATGACGATCGTGCACACGGTCGAGGATCTCGAGCGCGGCCCGGCCTCCATAGCATTCGACTTGATCACAGATCTGGCGTGGGTCGGCAGCGTCACCGACGACGCCATCAACATCTTCGCCGGCGTGCAACCCGTCGCGAAGATCACGCAGCCGGGCCTGAACCCAACGGGGATTGCGATCGACGCGCTCGGACAGCGCGCGCTCGTGACCTCGTTCGGCTCGAACAAGGTTCTGGCCTACAGCACGCTCGATCGACGCAAGATCGCTTCGATCGATGTGCCGGGCGGTCCGTGGGGCGTGGACGTGAACCCGCGCGACGGCACCGCCTATGTCGCGACCTTCTGGGAGAACGCGCTCACCGTCGTCCGGCGCGACAACACCACGCAAAAGATCGCGCTTCCCGGATGCGGCGGTGCGATCGGCGCTGCCTATAGCGTCCCGGCGTCGCGCGTGGTCGTCTCCTGCATCTACTCCGGGACCGTGCACGTGCTCGACGGCGCGACGCTGGCGACGATCAACGTGATCGACATCGGCCTCGGAGCCTATTCGTGGGGCGTCGCGGCAAG